>NZ_JBPUGH010000001.1:0-101402 GCF_051548005.1 Curtobacterium flaccumfaciens
ACGTCGAACCGAACGCACCCGAGGAGCCCCTCATCAGCGCCACCCAGCCCCAGCCCCTCGTCGACGCGGAGCCGGTCGCCGAGCGCAGCCTCGGGAGGGCCCGCGCCATGCTCGCCGCCGGGACGATGGTGTCGCGCGTCCTGGGCTTCGCGAAGACGATCATCCTCGCCTACGCGATCGGCCAGCAGGGATCCGTCGCAGCGGACGCCTTCGCGGTGTCGAACCAGCTGCCGAACAACATCTACGCGCTCATCGCCGGCGGTCTGCTCTCCGCCGTGCTCATCCCGCAGATCGTCCGCTCGATGCAGCAGCACGTCGACGGCGGGACGGCCTACGTCAACAAGATCGTCACCCTCGGTGCCTCGGTCTTCGTCGTGATCACCATCATCGCGACCGCGCTCGCACCGCTGCTCGTCCGGCTGTACAGCATCCAGGCCGGGGACGGATCGAAGGGCTTCACCCCGGCGCAGACCGACCTCGCGGTGGCCTTCGCGTTCTGGTGCCTGCCGCAGATCCTCTTCTACGCGCTGTACTCCCTGCTCGGCGAGGTCCTCAACGCGAAGCAGGTCTTCGGCCCGTTCACCTGGGCGCCGCTGATCAACAACGTCATCGCCGTGGGTGGCCTCATCCTGTTCATGGCGCTGTTCGGGGACCGCTCGGTGAACGCGGGACTCGACGACTGGACGCCCGCCAAGATCGCGGTCCTCGCGGGGAGCGCTTCCTTCGGCGTCGTCGCACAGGCGGCGTTCCTGCCGTTCTTCTGGCGCCGAGCCGGTCTGACCTTCCGGCCCGACTTCCGCTGGCGTGGCGTCGGCCTCAAGGCCACCGGGACCGCAGCCGGGTGGCTCTTCGCGATGATCCTCGTCACGCAGCTCGCCGGACTCGTGCAGTCGCGGGTCTCGTCCCTCGGTACCGGGGCGGCCGGCAACGCGGTCCTGCAGAACGCCTGGCTGCTGTTCATGCTCCCGCACTCGATCATCACGGTCTCGATCGCGACCGCCTACTTCACCCGGATGAGCCACGACGCGGAGCGGGGCGACCTCGCCGCCGTCCGGAGGAACCTGTCGCTCAGCCTCAGGATCGTCGGCCTCTTCACGGTCTTCGCCTCGGTCGCCCTGATGGTCGTCTCGGTGCCGTTCGGACGGATCTTCTCGAACACCTTCGACGGCGCCCTCTCGATCGGCGCCGTCCTCCTCGCGTACATGCCCGGCCTCGTGCTGTTCAGCATGCTGTTCGTGATCCAGCGGGTGTTCTGGGCCCTGCACGACCACCGCACGCCGTTCCTCATGCAGTGCGTGCAGTCGGTGCTGTTCGTGATCGGTGCCCTCGCGGTGTCGACGTTCCCGGGACACGCCGTCGGCTTCTCGATCGCGGCGTGCACGACGCTCGCGGGCTCCGCCCAGACCGTCCTCGCACTCGTGCTCGTGTCCCGCCGCCTGCGGGGCATGGAAGGCGCGAACGTCACGCGGTCCCACGTCCAGTTCATCGTGGCGGCCGTCGTCGCCGGTGCCGTCGGTCTCGTCGTCGTGTGGTTCTTCGGCGCCTTCTCCGCGAGCGGGTTCGCGATGTCGGACGCCACGGGTGCGGTCCTCACGATCCTGCTGACCGGCGTCGTGATGTCCCTCGTGTACTTCGGCGTCCTGGCCCTCGCACGGAACCAGGAGATCCGCGGAGCGGTCGACATCGTCCGTTCCCGGCTCGGACGCTGACGTCGACCGGGCTCCGGCTCCGCGCGCTCCGTCCTCGCCATGCCCGTCGGCCGCTGCCCGCGCTGCACGGGTTCCGCGGAATGCCACGCCGGTAGCATGTGTTCACCCGGTCAGCACTCAACGGAAGGGCAGCGAGGCATGCGCCAGCTCATCATCATCGGTTCCGGTCCGGCCGGGTTCACCGCCGGCATCTACGCCGCGCGCGCGGAGCTCGCACCCCTGATCGTCGCGTCCAGCGTCGAGACGGGCGGCGAACTCACGAAGACGACCGAGGTCGAGAACTTCCCGGGCTTCCCCGAGGGCATCCAGGGCCCGGACCTGATGATCAAGATGCAGGAGCAGGCCGAGAAGTTCGGCGCCGAGGTCCTGTACGACGACGCGGTGTCCGTCGACCTCACCGGCCAGGTGAAGAAGGTCACCGTGGGCTCGGGTGAGACGTACGAGGCCCTCGCGGTCATCTACGCGACCGGCTCGGCCTACCGTCACCTCGGCCTCCCCGACGAGGAGCGGCTCTCCGGTCACGGCGTCTCCTGGTGCGCCACGTGCGACGGCTTCTTCTTCCGCCAGAAGAACATCGCCGTCGTCGGTGGCGGTGACTCCGCGATGGAAGAGGCGACGTTCCTCACCCGCTTCGCCGACAAGGTGACGGTCATCCACCGCAAGGACTCCCTGCGCGCGTCGAAGATCATGCAGGACCGCGCCCACAACGACCCGAAGATCGAGTTCGCGTGGAACAAGGAGGTCATCGGCATCGACGGTGAGTCCTCCGTCACGGGCGTGCAGCTGCGCGACACCGTCACGGGCGAGACCTCGTCGCTCGAGCTCGACGGCCTGTTCATCGCGATCGGCAACGACCCGCGGACGCACCTGATCCACGGGCAGATCGACATCGCCCCGGAGGGCACCATCGCCGTCCAGGGCCGCTCGTCGAAGACCAACCTCCCGGGTGTCTTCGCCGCCGGTGACGTCATCGACCCCACCTACCGGCAGGCGATCACCGCTGCCGGCTCGGGGACGGTCGCCGCACTCGACGCGGAGAAGTACCTCGCCGAGCTCGACGACGCCCTGACCGAGCCCGCCGTGGGCGTGACCCCGGAGTCCCCGGTCACGGTCGACGTCGAGGCCGCTCGGGCCTGATCCCGGGGAATGCCACAGCGGCCACGCCGTTGTACCCACCGACCGAATCCTCGGCTGCGACCGGGATCCACGAAGGAGCACACATGTCCAACGCCAAGGCAGTCACCGACGCCACCTTCTCGGACGAGGTCCTGAAGTCCGACAAGACGATCCTCGTCGACTTCTGGGCCGAGTGGTGCGGTCCGTGTCGCGCGGTCTCGCCGATCCTCGACCAGATCGCCGCGGAGCACGCCGACAAGATCGAGATCGTCAAGCTCAACGTCGACGACAACCCGCAGTCGGCGATGAACTACCAGATCACCTCGATCCCGGCGATGAAGGTGTTCAAGGGCGGCGAGGTCGTCAAGACCGTCATCGGCGCCAAGCCGAAGCCTGCGCTCGAGGCCGACCTCGCCGAGTTCCTCGCGTAGTCGACCCGTTCCGCACGAACGCCCCGTCCCCGCAATCCGGGGGCGGGGCGTTCTGCCGCCCGGAGTCCTACCAGCACACCTGAGCGTGCGGTGGTGCGTTCTCTCACGCTGCAGGCCACGGGAGGCCGATCGGACCCCGGGTTTCCGCAGCACATGTCGTAGTGTGGCGGGAATGCCTCAGTGAACGGAGCACACGATGACGAACGGCACCAGCCTCGACCCCTGGTACGACTCCTACGCCCAGCGCACCGCCGGGTTGAGCGCCTCCGAGGTCCGAGCCCTGTTCGCCGTCGCATCGCGCCCAGAGGTCGTCTCCCTGGCCGGCGGCATGCCGTACGTGTCCGCCCTGCCCCGTGAGCTCGTGACGGGCTCCATCGACCGTGTGATGGCCGAGGACGCCGCGATGGCGCTCCAGTACGGCGGCGGACAGGGCCTGCGTTCCCTCCGCGAGCACATCGTCGACGTCATGAGCCTCGAAGGCATCCGGGCGTCCGCGGACGACGTCGTCGTGACCACGGGCTCGCAGCACGCGCTGGACCTCGTCACGCGGCTCTTCATCGACCCGGGCGACGTCGTCCTCGCCGAGTCACCCTCGTACGTCGGCGCGATCGGTGTCTTCCGCTCGTACCAGGCCGAGACCGTGCACGTGACCACTGACGAGCACGGCCTCGTCCCGGAGGCCCTGCGCGAGGCGATCGCGAACCTCCGGACGCAGGGCAAGCGGATCAAGTTCCTCTACACGATCCCGAACTTCCACAACCCGGCCGGCGTCACGATGAGCCGTGAGCGCCGGATCGAGGTCCTCGACATCTGCCGCTCGAACGGCATCCTCGTGCTGGAGGACAACCCGTACGGGCTCCTGTGGTTCGACGAGCCGGCGCCGCAGGCGATCCGGTCGATCGACGACGAGGGCGTGGTGTACCTCGGCTCGTTCTCGAAGACCCTTGCGCCGGGCTTCCGGGTCGGTTGGGCCCTGGCCCCGCACGCGATCCGCGAGAAGCTCGTCCTCGCCAACGAGTCGGCGGTGCTCGCACCGAACTCCTTCGGGCAGTACGTCGTCAACGCCTACCTCGACGCGGCCGACTGGAAGGGCCAGATCGACACGTTCCGTGGTCTCTACGCCGAGCGCCGCGACGCCATGCTCTCCGCGCTGGGGGAGTTCCTGCCCGACCTCACCTGGACCCGACCGAACGGCGGGTTCTTCGTGTGGCTCACCCTGCCCGAAACCCTCGACTCGAAGGGCATGCTGCCGCGCGCAGTGAAGGAACTCGTGGCCTACACCCCGGGGACCGCGTTCTACGCGGACGGTCGCGGCGGCGGGAACATCCGGCTGTCCTTCTGCTACCCGACCGCCGAGCAGATCCGAGTCGGGGTGAAGCGTCTCGCAACGGTCGTCAACGACGAGCTGGAACTCCTCGAGACCTTCGGCTCCGCCACGCGGCCGAACGCTGTCGTCCGGCAGTCCTCCTCGGTGTCCGCTCCGCCGCCGAACATCTCCTGATCAGCACTTTCGTTCGTACTCAGCACGGAGGACCATCCTCATGGCCGCGCCCGCACACCGTCACGTCGTCGTCGTCGCGGGAGGCATCTCGCACGAGCGTGACGTCTCCCTCCGCTCCGGTCGACGGGTCGCCGACTCCTTGACCGGCTACGGCTGGAACGTGGACCTCCGGGATGCGGACGCCTCGCTGCTGCCGACGCTCGCCGAGTCGCGCCCAGACGTCGTGTGGCCGGCTCTGCACGGCGCTTCCGGAGAAGACGGGGCCCTGCGAGGAATCCTGGAGGCTCTGGACATCCCGTTCGTCGGCTCACGGTCCACCTCGGCCCGGTTGGCATGGGACAAGCCCACCGCATCTGCCCTCGTCGCGCGCGCGGGAGTCCGGACTCCGCGCTCGATCACGCTCTCGCACGACGT
The DNA here is from genome assembly GCF_051548005.1 of Curtobacterium flaccumfaciens. Taxonomy (GTDB): domain Bacteria; phylum Actinomycetota; class Actinomycetes; order Actinomycetales; family Microbacteriaceae; genus Curtobacterium. Next base: position 5,172 of record NZ_JBPUGH010000001.1, read on the forward strand.
CTTCCGTGAGCTCGGGGCAGTCGGTGTGCTCGAGGCGATCGCTGGCGAGCACCCCGTGCCGCTTGCCGTGAAGCCAGCGCGTGGCGGCAGCGCGCAGGGCGTCACCCTCGTGGACGACGTGAACGACCTGCCACGCGCCATGGTCACTGCCTACACGTACTGCGACGACGTGGTGGTGGAGCAACTGATCCGCGGTGTCGAGGTCGCGGTCGGGATCATCGACACCGGTGACGGCCCGGTCGCACTCTCCGCGGTCGAGATCGTCCCCCGCAGCGGAACGTACGGGTTCGAAGCACGGTACAACGCAGGCGAGACGACCTTCTACACGCCCGCTCGACTCTCCGACGAGCAGGCCGCATCGGTCTCGGCAGCAGCGATCGCCGCGCACGAGGCTCTCGCCCTGCGGCACCTGTCCCGTGTCGACCTCATCATCGACGGCGCGGGAACACCCTGGTTCCTGGAAGCGAACGTGCTGCCGGGGCTCACCGAGACCTCCCTCGTCCCGCAGGCACTGTCCGCATCGGGCTTCGACCTGGGATGGACGTACGCCGAGCTGGCTGAGCAGGCCATCCGCGACGACGCCCGCTGACCACGCGATGAAGCTGCCCGTTCCACGTGGAACACCTGCAGCGCTCCTGGTGTGCACCATGGCGATCGCCGCCGTGCTCATCACCGCAGATGGGTTGCATGCTCGAGCCGCCCGTCGCGGGCACGGCGATCGCGAACGCTCGAGCCCGTCGAGTCCGGGGAGCGTCGTCGTACTCGGTTTTGCGAACAAAAGTCCCCGGATCAACATGATCAATCGTTGGCGTGCGCGAATCGCAGTCCGGACCGCGCGAGGTCGCCCGGCTGCTCGGATCATCTGCAGCGGCGGAGCGGTTCACGGGCCGATCCCCGAGGGTGAACTGCTCGCGCAGTACATCCGCGAACACCTCGGATGGTCGGGCGCCATGACCACCGAGACGGCGAGCCGATCCACGTGGGAGAACGTGCGGAACGTCGCACCACTCCTCGCCGACGCGGCTTGGATCGTGTTTGCTTCGAACAGCATCCACGCCGAGAAGGCGCGTGCGTACCTCCGTCGGCAGCATCCAGCGCTCGCGGACCATCTCATCCCGGGCCGAGATCACCGCTGGGGCGAGATGCTCCCGGTGAAGCCGATCTTCGCGGCGGTGGGGCTGTGGAAGCTCGCGCGACCGCGACGTTCCACGTGAAACGCACGGACACTCGTCCATGGTCGCCCAGAGCGATCGCAGGCTCAGAACGAGCACACGTTGTTCCACGTGAAACTCGGTCCCGATCACGTAAGGCGGACCCAAAGCACGCTGTGCTCGTTGTAGTCGAGTCCAAGAGAGGGCGCAGGGCACAGCGCCTCGCTGCGACGCCCCCAACGTGCCTCTGAGGCGCTTTCAGTGGAGGACGGTCCCGAGACCCGGCTACGCCCAGAACACCTCCCAGAGCGGCTCACACGACGCAGACAACAATCAGCGCCCTGCCCCTAAGCCCGAGGGCTTCACTCCAGTGAATGCCCGCCAGGCACCACGCGGTCAGGGCGGCTCGGGGAGGCGAGAGGCGCTCGGGGAAGTCTCCGAGCGTCGTCTACCTGCGGTGACCGGCGTTTCACCATCATCGGAGCTTGGTACCGCCAACGCGGCAGACCGCACACTCGCAATCCGGGCTTCACCGCTCCTGGCAACGGCAGCCGCATCGCTCGGCTCGACCACGCCCGCACCGCTCGGCTCAACCGCACTCACATCGCTCGGCAAACACCCCCACATCGCTGAGTTGATCCGCACTGTGCCGTGAGTCGACGGCAGGACCCGCCCCACACCGCGCCTGGCGTCACGACCAGGACCTCACAGGCCGCGGGCCCGACGGTGCCGCCACCGTCAGAGTGGACAGACACCCAACCGGCAAGCACGGAGACGCCACACCGACCTCAGTCCCCAGCTGCGTGGTTCACTGACGTGCCGCCCACCAGCCCACTACCAAGCAAACGATCGGGTTCAGTCCGACTGCCGGGGTTCGCGCCGCGATGACCGGGTGTCGGTCACCGCCGTGACGCCACGACCAACGGATCACTCGGTGATGTCGCGGATACCGAGCTCGCCCAGGATACGGTTCAGGTCGTCGCCGTTGGCGAAGTCGATCGTCACCGAACTCTTCCGCGCGCCGACCGCGATCTTCACACGGGTGTTCAACCGGTCGCCCAGGCGCTCCGCGAGGTCATCGAAGTGCGCCTGCCGCTTGGTCACCTGCTGCTTCGGCTTGGTCGGCTTCCCGGCAGCGAGTTGCTGAGCGAGCGCCTCGGCCGTGCGGACGGAGAGGTCCTCGTTGACGATCTTCTCGGCAAGGTACTCCATCGCCTCAGCGTCAGGCGCAGCGAGGATGGCACGTGCGTGTCCGGCCGACAGCACGCCTGCTGCAACGCGACGCTGCACGGGGGAGGGGAGACGCAACAGTCGGATCGTGTTGGTGATCTGCGGCCGCGATCGGCCGATCTTCTGGGCGAGCTGCTCCTGGGTGATCCCGAAGTCAGCGAGGAGCTGCTGGTACGCCGAGGCCTCTTCGAGCGGGTTGAGCTGCGCCCGGTGCAGATTCTCGAGCAGAGCATCGCGGAGCATCGCGTCATCGGGGGTTTCCTTGACGATCGCCGGGATCGTGCTGAGGCCCAGCTCCTTCGTCGCGCGCAGACGGCGCTCGCCCATGATGAGCTCGTACTGCGGATCCGTACCCGAAGCACCCGCGATGGGGCGTACGACGATCGGCTGGAGCACGCCGATCTCGCGGATCGAGTGCACGAGCTCCTGGAGCTCCTCTTCGCGGAACTCCTTTCGCGGTTGCTGGGCGTTCGGCACGACGTCCAGCGGGTTCAGGTTCGCCAGGCGCGCGCCGGGGACGGCGACGAGGTCCTCAGCGGTCGGCGCCGATGCCGGCGAGCCACCCGTCGGGAAGAACACGTCGACCGGACGGTTCTGCTGCTCGGTGGCGGTGGGGATGAGTGCGCCGATGCCTCGGCCGAGTCCGGTTCGCTTCGGTGCCATCAGTGCTGCGCTCCTCGTGCTGCGATCTCGGAAGCCGCCTCCAGGTAGGAGAGCGACCCGGGGGAGTTGATGTCGTACGCCACGACGCTCTGCCCGTAGCTGGGTGCCTCACTGACGCGCACCGACCTCGGGATCATCGACTGCAGCACCTGGTCACCGAAGTGCTCCCGGACGTCAGCGGCGACCTGGTTCGCGAGGTTCGTCCGGCCGTCGTACATGGTGAGAAGGATCGTCGAGACACGGAGCTTCGGGTTGAGGTGCCGCTCGATGAGTTCGATGTTCCGCAGGAGCTGGCTGAGGCCCTCCAGCGCGTAGTACTCGCACTGGATCGGGATCAGGACCTCTTCCGCGGCGACGAACGCGTTGATCGTCAGGAGCCCCAGCGACGGAGGGCAGTCGATGAAGACGTAGTGGTACGGCTCGTCCAGTGACTCGAGGTACTGGTCGAGCGCCGTCCGCAGCCGCTGCTCGCGCGCGACGAGCGAGACGAGCTCGATCTCAGCGCCGGCGAGGTGGATGGTCGCCGGGACGCACCAGAGCGATTCTGACTCGGGGGAGCGCTGCACGGTTTCGGCGATCGGTGCCTCGTCGACGATGACGTCGTAGATGCTCGCGACCTCGGCCTGGTGGTCGACACCGAGCGCGGTCGATGCATTGCCTTGCGGGTCGAGATCGATCACAAGTACGCGCGCGCCGCCGTGGGCCAGCGCGGCGGCGAGGTTGACCGTCGTCGTCGTCTTGCCGACGCCACCTTTCTGGTTCGACACCGTCAGGATGCGCGTCTTGTCAGGCAGAGGGAACTGCTGCGTCGCGATCGCACGGCGCCGACGGTTCAGGTCAGCAATCTCACGTGCAAGCGGCGTCGAAGCGTCGTAGTCGGTGGATGAACTCAACGAGTGCCCTCTTCCCCGGTTCGTGTTTCACGTGGAACGCGGAGCGCTGCTGCCGACGTCAATCAACTGTAGCCCGGAACACACGGGTGGTCTCCTCGACCACACCGTCTCCGAGCTCGAGGACCTCGACGTCACTCAGACGCTTCCGGAGGATGACCTTGCGAGCCTTCTCGATCTCATCGTCGACCCGCGCACCCTTCATGAGGATGAGCTGCCCACCCGAGCGCACGAGCGGCACCGTCAGGGGAATGAGCTTCGACAACGCGGAGACCGCGCGCGCGGTCACCTGGTCAACGACGATGTCGTCTGCAACGTCCTCTGCACGGGCCCGGACGACCGTCACGTTGTCGAGACCGAGGCGGTCGACCTCGGCGGTCAGCCAGTCGCACCGCCGCTCCATCGGCTCGATCAGTGTGAACTGGACGTCCGAGCGTGCGATCGCGAGAACCAGCCCGGGCAGCCCCGCGCCGGAACCGACGTCGGCAACGCGGCCCCGCGCCTCCAGGAGGGGTGCCAGCAGAGCGGAATTGAGGATGTGTCGAGTCCACAACCGGGGCAGCTCGAGCGGGCCGATCAGGCCCAACTCCTCGCCGCGCCGCGCCAGTTCGTCGGTGAACGACCGAGCGAGATCCAGACGGTCACCGAAGAGGGTCGCTGCAGCGGCCGGTTCGACCTCGAGTTCCGGACTGGGAGCTTCGGTCATCGGGTGACGACGGTGTGCCGGTCGCGGCCTTCACCCTCGGACTCCGAGCGGAAGCCCTTCTCGGCGACGAGGTCGTGCACCAGCTTGCGCTCGTACGACGACATCGGGGGGAGTGCGGCCGTGGACGACCCGGCCTCGATCCGCTCGATGGCGGTGTCGACGAGGCGCTGCAGCTCAGATGCGCGGGTGTCGCGCGAGCCGGCGACGTCGAGGATCAGACGGCTGAACTCGCCCGTCTCCGCCTGCACCGCGATGCGCGTGAGTTCCTGGAGGGCAGTCACCGTCTCCGGCTTCGACAGCACTCGGAGGGAGTCACCGTCATCCGTGACGGAGAGGTACACCCGACCGCCCCGCTCCTCGATCTCGAGATCGCCGTCGAGGTCGCAGATGTCGAGCAGTTCCTCGATGTAGTCCGCCGCGATGTCCGCTTCGTCGCGGTCGACCTCGGTGGCCTCGGCGGTGGTGGTGTCGTCCGTCACTTACTTCTTCCCGTTCTTCTTCGACCGGTTCTTGCCGACCGGCTGCTGACGCTGCGTCGTGACCCGCACGGGCTCGACCTCGACGGCCGTCGCACCGGCACCCGCCTCGGCGAGCACCGGGGTGCCGCGGCGCTGGGCCTTCTTCGCGAGCCGGGCCTCACGGGCGAGGGCGGCCTCGGAGCCCGGCGTGGGCATGCTCCGGATGACGAAGTACTGCTGCGCCATCGTCCAGACGTTCGAGGCGAGCCAGTAGAACATGACGCCGAGGGGGAACGACAGACCGGAGATGACGAAGACCAGCGGGAGGATGTACAGCATCATCTTCTGCTGGCGGTACATCGGAGACTCCTTGGTCTCCGGGGACATGTTCTTCGCGACGAGCTGCAGCTGCGTGATGAACTGCGAGGCCGTCATCACCACGATCATGAAGCCGGCGATGGCCCGGACTTCCCAGCCCGAGGCGTTCGTGAAGGTCTCGTGCAGCGGGGCGCCGAAGAGCGACGCGTTGCCGAAGCTGGCCGCCAGGTCGTTCGTCAACAGGCCGATGCCGGTCTTGTTGATCTGCGCCTCGTGCAGCACCGAGTAGAGCGAGAAGAAGATCGGCATCTGGATGAGCAGCGGCAGGCAGGAGCTCAACGGGTTCGTCCCGGTCTCCTTGTAGAGCGCCATGGTCTCGCGGCTCATCGCCTCGCGCGAGAACTGGTCCTTCTTGCCCTTGTACTTGTCCTGGATCTTCTTGAGTTGCGGCGCGACCTCGAGCATGCGACGCTGCGACTTGATCTGGCGCACGAAGATCGGGATCAGCGCGGCACGGACCACGAAGGTCAGGAAGATGATCGACAGCACCCACGTGATGCCCGCGCCGGGGTCCATCCCGAGGCTCTCGAACACCCAGTGGAAGCCGACGAGGATGGCGGAGACCACCCACTTGAGCGGCCAGAGGATGGTTCCGATGAATCCGAAGTCCATGGGGGCGGTCACGCCTTTCGCGTTCGCTGGGGAAGCAGCAGCGGGGTGATCGCAGGCTGCTGGGGCTGCGGGCTGGTGGTGGGTCCGTCGGCAGGGCCGGTGACGAAGCCGAAGCGGTTCACGGTGTAGGGACGGCGACGTTCCCTGACGTCGTCGATGCCTCCGGCTGCCCAGGGGTTGCAGCGGGCGATCCGCCACGCTCCCATGGCCGTGCCTCGGACGACCCCGTACTGCTGGATGGCCTCGAGCGCGTACCGGGAGCACGACGGATGGTAGCGGCAGACGTTCCCGTAGAGCGGGGAGATGACCGCTCGGTAGGCGCGGAGCACGACGACGCACGCGTTGCGCGGGAGCAACGCGACGACCCAAGCGACCCGGGTCAGCCGACTGCGGTTCATGCTGCCTTCTCCACTCCGCGCGCGAACGAGCGCGAAACGTCTCCGAGCAGGGTAGGCCATCCGGCCTGCGCGGCGGCTGGCAGTGCGCGGATCACCACGTCGTGCCCCGTCGGCACGTCCGCGAGCAGTTCGTGCGCGATCGCCTTCAGGCGCCGACGGACGAGGTTGCGGGTGACCGCGTTGCCGACCGTCTTCGCGACGATGAACCCGAAGCGCGTCGGTCCGAGCGAGCCGCTCGGGTGACGGACCACGGATACGACGACGTGCGCCGTGGCGCTCTTGCGTCCACGGCGCACGACGGACCGGTAGTCGTCACCACGGACGATGCGGTTGGCGCGGGCCAGCATGCTCGCTACCGCCGACCGATCCGCGAGCGGACCGATCGGCGGCCGATCAGGCGATGCCTGTTCAGGCGCTGAGCTCGGTGCGGCCCTTGGAACGGCGCGCGGCGAGGATGGCGCGGCCGGCACGGGTGCGCATGCGGGCGCGGAAGCCGTGCTTCTTGGCGCGGCGGCGGTTGTTCGGCTGGAAGGTGCGCTTGCTCATGATGATCTCCACGCGGCTGCACCGACCACCACGCGAGAGTGCACCGCGCGAGTGTCCGTGTGAGCCGTCACGTATGTATGTGTGTTGCCGCTCGGAGCACCGAACGACGCGTAACGGGCGCGACCAGCTGGCCGCAGTCAACTGGTTAACGGTACGTGACAGCAGCGGACAGGTCAAACGACGGCCGGATCGCGGCGCGCACGACCATTGTCCACACTGGGGAAAACTTCGGTTCGGTACGACGCGCTGTGGTCCCGTACAGTGGTGTGATCGATCCGCCCTCGGCCCGGTACGACAGGGGAGTACCCCTTCGGAGCTCGGTCGGGCGGTCGTGGACAAGGCTGTGGACAACCCTGTGGACCGTACGGTTCGGCGCAGTGTCCGCCACCGGTGCCGACGAAGCCGCCGACGCCGTCCGCGACCGGGCGGTACGGGGGCCCTGCGGCGTGCAGTCGCCACCGCGACGATGACCCGACACGCACACGAGCACGAACGAACCTGGAGACGAGCGCGACATGACGATGCCGGCCGACCCCGTCGAGGACCTCTGGTCGTCGGTGCTCGGACTCCTCGCCGAGGACGACCGCATCACCCCGCAGCTGCACGGCTTCCTCAACCTGGTCGAGCCGAAGGGCGTGCTCGCCGGCACGCTCTACCTCGAGGTGCCGAACGACCTCACCCGCGGCATGCTCGAGCAGCGCATCCGCATCCCGATCACCGAGGCGATCGCCCGGATCGGCGACGACGCCGTCGCCAACTTCGCGATCACCGTGAACCCGGACATGGCGTCGGAGCCCCGCGTGGACGTCACGACCCCGACGCACGTCCCCGACTACGCCGAGCCGTCCCAGGCGACCGTCGAGCAGAGCGCCGCACCCCGCCAGTACATCGAGGCGCCCTTCGTCCCGAGCCAGATCGACTCCCCGGGCACCGGCGGACGCCCCGAGTCGCGGCTCAACCCGAAGTACAACTTCGACAACTTCGTCATCGGCTCCTCGAACCGCTTCGCGCACGCCGCTGCCGTCGCGGTCGCCGAGGCACCGGCCAAGGCCTACAACCCGCTCTTCATCTACGGCGACTCCGGCCTCGGCAAGACCCACCTCCTGCACGCGATCGGCCACTACGCCGAGAGTCTCTACCCGGGCATCCGGGTCCGGTACGTGTCGAGCGAGGAGTTCACCAACGACTTCATCAACTCGATCGCGAACAACCGCTCGAACCAGTTCCAGCAGCGGTACCGCGACATCGACATCCTGCTGATCGACGACATCCAGTTCCTCCAGGGCAAGGACTCCACGCAGGAGGCCTTCTTCCACACGTTCAACACGCTGCACGACCACAACAAGCAGGTCGTGATCACGTCGGACGTCGCCCCGAAGCACCTCACCGGCTTCGAGGACCGGATGCGCTCGCGCTTCGAGTGGGGCCTCATCACCGACGTGCAGGCTCCCGACCTCGAGACGCGCATCGCGATCCTCCGCAAGAAGGCGCAGTCCGACCACCTGCAGGTGCCAGACGACATCCTCGAGTTCATGGCGTCGAAGGTCTCGAGCAACATCCGGGAGCTCGAAGGGACGCTCATCCGGGTGACCGCGTTCGCGAGCCTCAACCGCACGGCCGTCGACATGGCGCTCGTGCAGACGGTCCTCAAGGACCTCATCACGCTCGACGACGACAACGTGATCGCGCCGACGGACATCATCAACCACACCGCGGAGTACTTCAAGCTCTCCGTCGACGACCTCTACGGGTCCTCGCGCTCCCAGGCGATCGCGACCGCTCGGCAGATCGCCATGTACCTCTGCCGCGAGATGACGAGCCTGTCCCTGCCCAAGATCGGGCAGCTGTTCGGCAACCGCGACCACACGACGGTCATGTACGCGAACAAGAAGATCACGGAGCTCATGAAGGAGCGTCGGTCGATCTACAACCAGGTCACCGAACTGACGAGCCGCATCAAGCAGGACCGCCGCTACCGCTGATCGAGCGAGCCGCGTCGCGACGCGACCGAGGGACGGACGGGAGGCGCGGTGCGGACTGGCACCGCGCCTCCCGTCCGTCTCTTCGTCGCGCCAGCGACATGTCGGATGCACGCGACACGCCCTCCGACCAGTGTGAATGCGTGCATGTCCACCATCTGAGACGGTTCCAGGCGGCGAGATTCCCACAGTGTGGAAAGCCTGTGGATAACTGTGGATGACACGCGGGCCCGTTGTTCACAGATCTACCCCCACCTGTGGAGACTGGGGATGGAAGTGGATAGATGACGTTCCCTCATCCAGACCTCGTCAACACACGACTCACAACTCACACCTGTGTAGTTCCCTGTGGACAAGCGGGATGCACAGAGTTATCCACACTGTGCACAGGCGTTAACACCATTGATCCTGGTTAACGATGAATCTCCGCGGGACAACCTTGTGGACGGCGGGATGACAAGAATCCGGCGCCCGCTCCGCTGTGCCACAATGGGGCGGCCGGACAGTCCAAACGATCGACAGGGGTCCCAGCTGTGAAGTTCGAGGTCAACCGGGACGTCTTCTCCGAAGCCGTCTCCTTCGCGGTGAAACTCCTCCCACAGCGCACGACCCTCCCGATCCTCTCCGGCGTGCTGATCCACGCCGAGGGCGATCGCCTGACGCTCTCCTCGTTCGACTACGAGGTCTCGGCGCAGACGTCGATCACCGCGCAGATCGACGAACCGGGCACGGTCCTCGTCTCAGGCCGTCTGCTCAACGACATCGCGAGCCGACTCCCGAACGCGCCGGTCACGTTCACCACCGAGGACACCAAGATCTCGGTGACCTGCGGTTCGGCGCACTTCACCCTGCTGTCCATGCCGGTCGAGGAGTACCCCACCCTCCCGGAGATCGGACCGCAGACCGGCGTCATCCCGGGCGACGCCTTCTCCGAAGCCGTCTCGCAGGTCGCCGTCGCCGCGAGCCGCGACGACGTCACGCCGGTCATCACGGGCGTGCAGCTCGAGGTGGGCGACAACGACCTGTCGCTCATCGCGACCGACCGGTACCGTGTCGCCGTCCGGACGATCGCGTGGGACTCCGGCCGTGTCGGCTCCGACCCGCTGCACGCGCTCGTCCCGGCGCGCACCCTGCAGGAGGTCGGCCGCACGTTCGGCTCGGCGTCCACCGTGTCGGTGTCGATCAGCGGCACCTCGGACCGCGAGCTCATCGCGTTCCACGCCGACGACAAGACCGTGACCTCGTTGCTCATCAAGGGCAACTACCCGCCGGTCCGCCGGCTCTTCCCCGAGACCGTCGACGACCACGCGGTGATCAACACCGCGGAGCTCGTCGAGGCGGTCCGACGGGTCTCCCTCGTCCTGGAGCGCGAAGCAGCGCTCCGGTTCTCCTTCTCGGTCGACGGGCTCACGCTCGAGGCGATCGGGTCCGAACAAGCGCAGGCGTCAGAGTCGATCAGTGCGTTGCTGACCGGAGAGGAAACGGTGGTCTCGCTGAAGCCCGCCTTCCTCCTGGACGGGTTGAACGCGGTGCACTCCGAGTTCGTCCGCATCTCCTTCACCAAGACGGAGAACCCGAACAAGCCCGGCCCGGTGCTCCTCACCGGCCAGACTTCGCAGGACGCACCTGCCACGGACGGATACCGGTACCTGCTGCAGCCCAATCTCCTGCTGCGGTAAGCGCAACAGCCGAACACTGCGCTGACGCGCCACCCCTGCATCAGCGCGACGACGAACAGAAGAGGAAATCATGCACATCGGTCTTGTCGGCCTCGGTCGCATGGGCAACAACATGCGTGCCCGTCTCCGCAACGCAGGCATCGAGGTCACCGGCTACGACGCGAACCCCGCCGTCTCGGACGTCGCGGACCTCGGCGCCCTCGCCGCCGCGCTCCCCGAGGGCAAGAAGCTCGTGTGGGTCATGGTCCCGCACGGCAAGATCACCGACGACGTGATCACCGACCTCGCCGAGGTCCTGAGCCCGGGTGACCTCGTCATCGACGGCGGCAACTCGAAGTGGCTCGACGACGAGGTGCACGCCAAGCAGCTCGACGCCAAGGGCATCCGCTACATGGACGCCGGCGTCTCCGGCGGCGTCTGGGGCAAGGACAACGGCTACGGCCTGATGGTGGGCGGCGCCCCCGAGGACGTCGAGTTCGCCATGCCCGTCTTCGACGCACTGCGCCCGGAGGGCCCGCGCGAAGAGGGCTTCTCGCACGCCGGCGGCGTCGGCGCTGGCCACTACGCGAAGATGGTCCACAACGGCATCGAGTACGCGATCATGCAGGCGTACGGCGAGGGCTACGAGCTCCTCGAGGCCAAGGACATCATCCACGACGTCCCCGCCGTGTTCGCCGGTTGGCAGCGCGGCACCGTCGTGCGCTCCTGGCTGCTCGACCTGCTCGTGCTCGCGATCAACGAGGACCCGAAGCTCGACGAGCTCGAGGGCTACGTCGACGACTCGGGCGAGGGTCGCTGGACCCTCGAAGAGGCGATCGAGCTGGCGGTGCCGATGCCCGCGCTCTCGGCCGCGATGTTCGCCCGCTTCGTCTCGCGTCAGGGCAGCGAGTCCCCGACGATGAAGGCCGTCGCGGCGCTCCGCAACCAGTTCGGCGGCCACGCCGTCAAGAAGGCGTAGCTCGGGTAACCACCTGAGCTCGTCTCGGCCCGCGTGCACGTCGACCACCTGCAACTCACCGACTTCCGGAACTACCGGGAGGCGGAGGTCGACCTCGCACGCGGGCCGAACCTGTTCGTGGGCCGGAACGGACAGGGCAAGACCAACCTCGTCGAGGCGATCGGGTACCTGTCGACGCTCGGCTCGCACCGGGTCCCGACCGACGCGGCGCTGGTCCGCCAGGGCTGCGACGCGGCGATCGTCCGCGCGCGGCTCGCGCACGAGGACCGCAGCATCCTCGCCGAGGTGCAGATCAACCGCTCGGGGTCGAACCGGGCCCAGGTGAACCGCGCGGCCATCAAGCCCCGTGAGCTGCCGCGCTACTGCACGAGCGTGCTCTTCGCTCCGGAGGACCTCGCGCTCGTCCGCGGGGAACCGGCCGGACGCCGCAGGATGCTCGACGAGCTCCTCGGTCAGATCGCCCCGCGCATGCAGGGTGTCCTCGCCGACTACGACCGGACGCTCCGGCAGCGCAACACCCTGCTCAAGTCGGCGCGTGCCACCGGGTCGAAGGCAGGCGCTCTGTCGACGCTCGACGTCTGGGACGACCGGCTCGTCCAGTTCGGCGCCGAGATCATCGCCGCCCGCGATCACCTCACCCGTCGGCTCGCACCCTTCGTGACCGAGGCCTACGCCACGGTGGCCGGCGAACGCCACGAGGCGACCATCACGGGCGTCCTCAGCGTCCGCGGCGGCGACCCCGAGGACGCGGCAGCCACCGATCCGGTGCTCGGGACGCCGGACGAGCCGGTGAGTGTCCCCGCTGCGGCCGAGGCGTTCCGGAGCGCACTCGAACGCCGTCGTCGCGACGAACTCGACCGTGGGCTGACCCTCGTCGGTCCGCACCGGGACGACGTGCTCTTCCAGCTCAACGGGTTACCGGCGCGCGGGTACGCCAGCCACGGGGAGTCGTGGTCGTTCGCGCTGGCCGTCCAGCTCGCGAGCGCCGCGGTGCTCCGGGCGGAGTCGACCCTCGGCGACCCGATCATCATCCTCGACGACGTGTTCGCCGAACTCGACGAGTCACGGCGTGAACGCCTGGCGAACGCGGTGGCGGACTACGAGCAGGTGCTCATCACGGCGGCCGTGTTCGGGGACGTGCCCGAGCAGCTGGCGGCGCACACGGTGCACATCGAGGCGGGGACGATCGTCGATGCTCCCGACGCCGCCGCCCCCTCCAGCGCGGACGCGGCGTCCTGATGCCGAGGCCGTGGAAGCCGACCGAACCCTCCCGGTTCTACCGGCACCTCAAGGCGGTGTTCGGCGACCCGTCGCTCCGGACCGTCGACGCTCGCCGTCGCCGAGCACGCGAGGTCGACGCCGACTCGGTACCGTACGGCCGCGGCCGTGAGCCGAAGGGTCTCGGCGACGTCGTCGGGTCCCTCGCGGACGAGCTCGGTTGGGTCGAACCGCTCGCGCGCTCCGAACTGTTCGTGGACTGGCCCGGCGTCGTCGGCGAGGAGCTCGCGAAACACTCCCGCCCGGTGACGATCGACGACGGTGCGCTGGTCATCCGGTGCGACTCGACGGCCTGGGCGACACAGCTCCGGCTCATGCGGTCGACCATCACCACGACCATCGCGGAACGGCACCCGCAGGCAGGGGTCGAGTCGATCCGGGTTTCCGGGCCCGACGCCCCCACCTGGAAACGCGGTCCCAGAACGGTCCAGGGGCGCGGTCCTCGCGACACCTACGGTTGAGCCGACAATTTCATCCTGTCGGTCGAAAAAAGGCCCGTCAGCGCCCGGATTCCGCCTCGAACGAACGCCCGACGCGGTAGACTGGGCAGTGCAGTGTGCGGGTGTTCCGCGCGCAGGCAGGAGCTCTCTCGACATGACATCAGGATCTGACGACGCACAGAAGAACGAACCGTCCTACGGTGCAGACCAGATCCAGGTGCTGGAGGGCCTCGAAGCCGTCCGCAAGCGCCCGGGCATGTACATCGGCTCGACGGGTCCGCGCGGTCTCCACCACCTGGTCTACGAGATCGTCGACAACTCCGTCGACGAAGCCCTCGCCGGCTACTGCGACACGATCGGCATCACCATCCGCGAGGACGGGGGCATCCGCGTCGTCGACAACGGCCGCGGCATCCCGGTCAGCACGCACCCGACCGAGGGTGTGTCGACCCTCCAGGTCGTCCTGACCGTCCTCCACGCCGGCGGCAAGTTCGGCGGTGGCGGCTACGCCGTGTCCGGTGGTCTGCACGGCGTCGGTTCGTCCGTCGTGAACGCGCTCAGCACCGAGCTCGACGTCGAGGTCGCCCGCGACGGGCACGTCTACCGCCAGAGCTACACGGACGGCGTCCCCGTCGCTCCCGTGGTCGAGGGCGAGGAGACCGACCGCACCGGCACGACGATCACGTTCTGGCCGAACGACCAGATCTTCGAGACGACCGAGTTCGACTACGAGACGCTGCGCACGCGTTTCCAGCAGACGGCATTCCTCAACAAGGGCCTGCGGATCGAGCTCCGCGACGAGCGCACCCCGGACGAGGGCGAAGAGGCCCGGAAGGACACCTTCCACTACGAGCGCGGGCTCATCGACTACGTCGAGTACCTCAACGCGCAGAAGAAGTCCGACAAGGTCCACGAGGACGTCATCTCGATCGAGGCCGAGGACAAGGAGCGCCAGATCGCGCTCGAGATCGCGATGCAGTGGAACACCTCCTACCAGGAGAGCGTCCACACCTTCGCGAACACGATCAACACGCACGAGGGCGGCACCCACGAAGAGGGCTTCCGTGCCGCGCTGACGTGGCTCGTCAACAAGTACGCGCGCGAGAACAAGATCATCAAGGAGAAGGACGACAACCTCACGGGTGACGACATCCGCGAGGGCCTGACCGCCGTCATCTCCATCAAGCTCGGCGAGCCGCAGTTCGAGGGCCAGACGAAGACCAAGCTCGGCAACACCGAGGCCAAGGGCTTCGTGCAGAAGGTCGTCGGCACCGAGCTCGCCGACTGGTTCGACCGCAACCCGACGCAGGCGCGTGACGTCATCCGCAAGGCGATCCAGGCGTCGCAGGCCCGGCTCGCCGCCCGCAAGGCGCGCGAGACCACCCGCCGCAAGGGGCTCCTCGAGTCCGGCGGGATGCCCGGCAAGCTCAAGGACTGCCAGTCGAAGGACCCGACGATCTCCGAGATCTTCATGGTCGAGGGCGACTCCGCCGGTGGTTCGGCCGTGCAGGGGCGCAACCCGCTCACGCAGGCCATCCTCCCGCTGCGGGGCAAGATCCTGAACGTCGAGAAGGCGCGCCTGGACCGTGCCCTCGCCAACCAGGAGATCCAGTCGATGATCACGGCGTTCGGCGCCGGCATCGGCGAGGACTTCGACCCGGAGAAGGCGCGCTACCACAAGATCGTCCTGATGGCCGACGCCGACGTCGACGGCCAGCACATCACGACGCTGCTCCTGACGTTGCTGTTCCGCTACATGCGGCCGCTCATCGAACGCGGCTACGTCTACCTCGCGCAGCCGCCGCTGTACCGACTGAAGTGGTCGAACTCGGCGCACGAGTACGTGTTCTCGGACCGCGAGCGCGACGCCCTGCTGCAGGCCGGCCTCGCGTCCGGCAAGCGGATCCCGAAGGACAACGGCATCCAGCGCTACAAGGGTCTCGGCGAGATGGACTACAAGGAGCTCTGGGACACCACGATGAACCCGGACACCCGCACGCTCCTGCAGGTCACGCTCGAGGACGCCGCGGCCGTCGACAGCGTCTTCGCGACGCTCATGGGCGAGGACGTCGACGCGCGTCGCCAGTTCATCCAGCAGAACGCCAAGGACGTCCGCTTCCTCGACATCTGAGCCCGTCACCACCCGAGCCGGGAGGCGCGGCGTGAGCAGCGAGCACCAGACCCGACCACCTGTGGTCGCGCCCGGCGCGACCAACGGAACCACAGCCTCCAGGCTGTCCAGAAAGGGAACGAAGCCACATGGCTGACGACAACGAGAACGGCGCCGACGAGCAGCCCGAGATCGTGCACGGCGACAGCGGGGACATCGTCGTCTCCGGCGATCGCATCTCGCAGGTCGACCTGCAGCTCGAGATGCAGCGGTCGTACCTCGACTACGCGATGTCGGTCATCGTCGGTCGCGCTCTCCCGGAGGTCCGTGACGGACTGAAGCCGGTGCACCGCCGCGTGCTCTACGCGATGTACGACGGCGGGTACCGCCCCGACCGCGCGTTCTCGAAGTGCTCCCGTGTCGTCGGCGACGTCATGGGGCAGTTCCACCCCCACGGTGACTCGGCGATCTACGACGCGCTCGTCCGCCTCGTCCAGCCGTGGTCGCTCCGGTACCCGCTCGCGCTCGGGCAGGGCAACTTCGGCTCCGCCGGCAACGACGGCGCCGCGGCCCCGCGGTACACCGAGACCAAGATGGCCCCGCTCGCCCTCGAGATGGTGCGGGACATCGAGGAAGAGACCGTCGACTTCCAGGACAACTACGACGGGCGCACCCAGGAGCCGGCGATCCTGCCGTCGCGCTTCCCGAACCTGCTCGTCAACGGCTCGGTCGGCATCGCGGTCGGCATGGCGACGAACATCCCGCCGCACAACCTCCGCGAGGTCGCGGACGGCGCGAAGTGGGCGCTCGAGAACCCCGAGGCGACGCGCGAAGAACTCCTCGTCGCGCTCATGCAGCGGATCAAGGGCCCGGACTTCCCGACCGGCGCACAGATCCTCGGCACCAAGGGCATCCAGGACGCCTACCGGACCGGCCGCGGCTCGATCACGATGCGTGCGGTCGTGAACGTCGAGGAGATCCAGGGCCGGACCTGCCTCGTCGTGACCGAGCTGCCGTACCAGGTGAACCCGGACAACCTCGCGATCAAGATCGCCGAGGGTGTGAAGGACGGCAAGCTCGCCGGCATCGCGGACATCCGTGACGAGACCTCGGGTCGAACCGGCCAGCGCCTCGTCATCGTGCTCAAGCGCGACGCGGTGGCGAAGGTCGTCCTGAACAACCTCTACAAGCACACGCAGCTGCAGGAGAACTTCGGCGCGAACATGCTCGCGATCGTCGACGGCGTGCCCCGCACGCTGGCGCTCGACGGGTTCATCTCCGCCTGGGTCGACCACCAGATCGACGTCATCGTCCGCCGCACCCAGTACCGGCTCCGCGAGGCCGAGAAGCGCGCCCACATCCTCCGCGGTTACCTCAAGGCGCTCGACGCCCTCGACGAGGTCATCGCACTCATCCGCCGCTCGCCCGACGCCGAAGAGGCCCGCTCCGGCCTGATGGAGCTCCTCGACGTCGACGAGATCCAGGCGCGTGCGATCCTCGAGCTCCAGCTCCGTCGTCTCGCCGCCCTCGAGCGGCAGAAGATCCACGACGAGGCCGAGGAACTCGAGCGGAAGATCGCCGACTTCAACGACATCCTCGCGAAGCCCGAGCGGCAGCGCTCGATCATCATCGAGGAGCTCGACGAGATCGTCGCGCGCTTCGGGGACGACCGTCGCAGCGAGATCATGCTCGGGTTCGACGGCGACATGTCGATGGAAGACCTCATCCCCGAAGAGGAGATGGTCGTCACCATCACCCGCGGCGGGTACGTCAAGCGCACGCGCAGCGACAACTACCGGTCGCAACACCGCGGCGGACGCGGGGTGAAGGGTGCCCAGCTCCGCGCGGACGACGTCGTCGAGCACTTCTTCGTCACCACGACGCACCACTGGCTCCTGTTCCTGACGGACAAGGGTCGTGTGTACCGGGCGAAGACGTACGAGCTGCAGGAGGCCGGACGCGACGCCAAGGGTCAGCACGTCGCGAACCTCCTCGCCATGCAGCCCGACGAGCAGATCCAGCAGGTGCTCGACATCCGTGACTACGAGGCCGCGCAGTACCTCGTGCTCGCCACGCAGCACGGCCTCGTCAAGAAGACCGCGCTCACCGAGTACGACACGAACCGCAGCGGCGGCATCATCGCGATCAACCTCCGCGACGGGGACACCCTCGTGCAGGCGCTGCTCGTCGACGAGACCGACGACCTGCTGCTCGTGTCGAAGCACGGCATGTCGCTTCGGTTCACCGCCTCGAACGACGCGCTCCGCCCGATGGGCCGATCGACCTCCGGCGTGAAGGGCATGTCCTTCCGCGACGACGACTCGCTGCTCGCCGCACGGGTCGTGTCGGACGACGGCTACGTCTGGGTGATGACCGAGGGCGGCTACGCGAAGCGCACCTCCGTCGACCAGTACCGCGTCCAGGGTCGCGGTGGTCTCGGCATCAAGGTGGCCAAGCTGGCCGCCGACCGGGGCGACCTTGTGGGGGCTCTCATCGTGGGTGAGGACGACGAGGTGCTCGTCGTGCTGCAATCGGGCAAGGTGGTAAGGTCTGCCGTGGCCGAGGTGCCCGCCAAGGGCCGCGACACGATGGGCGTCGTCTTCGCGAGGTTCGCGGACAACGACCGCATCATCGCAGTGGCCCGGAACAGTGAGCGGAACCTGGACGACCAGGACGACGCCGAGATCGAGCCCGCGGGCCCGGTGGAGACGGTCAGCCCGACCGAAGCAG
The DNA here is from genome assembly GCF_051548005.1 of Curtobacterium flaccumfaciens. Classification (GTDB taxonomy): domain Bacteria; phylum Actinomycetota; class Actinomycetes; order Actinomycetales; family Microbacteriaceae; genus Curtobacterium. The sequence continues at coordinate 23,378 of NZ_JBPUGH010000001.1, forward strand.
CCGACGACCAGCCCGCCGACCGCGAGGCCGGAGAGGACCAGTCAAGCAATGAGTAGTGTCGCCGAGAAGCTCCAGAAGAAGGCGAAGCGGCCCGTCGGCACCCGGCAGGTCCGCCTGCGACTGGTGTACGTCGACTTCTGGTCGATGGTGAAGCTCAGCTTCCTCATCGCCCTCGCCGGATCGATCGTCATCGTCGTCGCCACGGCGCTGGTGTGGGTCATCCTGAACCAGACGGGCGTGTTCACCCAGGTGGACGCCCTGCTGAAGGACGTCACGGGCCAGAACAACTACTCGATCATGGACCAGTTCTCGCTGGGACAGGTGCTCGGGTTCTCGATCGTGGTGGGCATCCTCAACGTCGTCGTCGGCACCGTGCTCGGCGCGATCGTGAGCGTCCTCTACAACCTCAGTGTGCGGATCACCGGCGGCCTGCTCGTCGGGTTCACGAACAACTGACACACCCGGGCCGGGTGGGGCCGACCGCTCGATTTCGTTCTGCGAGATCGGTACGGTAGGCTCTCATCTGGTCTGAGGGGCTATAGCTCAGGCGGTTAGAGCGCTTCGCTGATAACGAAGAGGTCCAAGGTTCAAGTCCTTGTAGCCCCACCATCTCCACCCACACCGGATAGCATGATCGGTGTTCCGGGGCCTTAGCTCAGTTGGTAGAGCGCCTGCTTTGCAAGCAGGATGTCGGGAGTTCGATTCTCCCAGGCTCCACTCGCAGAAGCCCCTGGTCGCGACTTCGTCGCTTCCCAGGGGCTTCGTTCTGTGTTCATGCGCGCCGCACGGCCAGGTCGGTCCCACGCGCGATCGGTCGCGCAAGGTGTCGCTCGGGGTGCCGGGAGGCGACGGGTTCTGCGACCTCCGCGCTGAGCGGACGGCATGTTGAGCGACCGTCTCTCGGGGGCGGACGACGATCGCGACAGCAACCCCGGGACGACGAAGGGCCCCGGCGCGTGCCGGGGCCCTTCGTACGAACCGAGGAGGTCAGGCGGCGGGCTTCTCCGCCGTGTCGGCGTCGTCGGCAACCCAGAGGTCGTCGTCGGCGCGGAGGGTCTGGTACGCGGCGTAGGCAGCACCGGCGACGGCGACGACGCCGACGACGATCAGCGCGACGCCCCCGAAACCGAGGCCCTTCTTCTTCTGGTGCGGCACGTACTTCTCCGCGGTCTTCTTCGCCTTCTTGCCCTTCTTCTGGGCCTCCTTGACGATCTTCTTCACGCGCGGGTCGCTCGCGAGGTCCTTGACGCTCATCACGGAGCCCGCGGTGGCGACGAGACCGGGGACGACCTCGGTCTGGAAGCGGTGCGATGCGGTCTGCGCTGCACTCTTGGTCGCGTGCACGCCCGTGGCGACGGCGGGACGGATCCCGTTGTCGATGGCGTTCTGCACACGGGGTGCGATGTCCTTGCGCGCGGCATCGGCGGCGTTCGAGCGGGCCTCGGCGAGGATCGCGTTGGCGTGCTCGAGGACCTTGCGCTGCTCACCGAGGAGCGAGGCGGTCTTGCCCTTGAGCTTCTTGATCTGCTTCCTGCGCTTGCGCGGGATCTCGATCGTCATCTGGTACCTCCACAGGATCGGCGTGTCCCCATCCTGCCACCGCGGCGGCTGACAGGTCACGGAGGCTTGCCTGTGCGTACCGTCTGTACGTCCGCAGTACATGCGAGAATCGGTACATGTCTCTGCACACCGCTGTCGCAACGATCCACACGAACAAGGGCGACATCCGCGTCAACCTCTTCGGCAACCACGCTCCCAAGACCGTCAAGAACTTCGTCGACCTCGCGACGGGCAAGCAGGAGTGGACCCACCCCGGCACCGGCAAGGTCTCGACCGACAAGCTCTACGACGGCGTCATCTTCCACCGCATCATCAAGGACTTCATGATCCAGGGCGGCGACCCGCTCGGTCAGGGCATCGGCGGCCCCGGTTACCGGTTCGACGACGAGATCCACCCGGAGCTCACGTTCCAGAACCCCTACATCTTCGCGATGGCCAACGCCGGCATCCAGGGCGGCCGTGGCACGAACGGTTCGCAGTTCTTCATCACGACAGTGGCGACGCCGTGGTTGCAGGGCAAGCACACCATCTTCGGTGAGGTCGCGGACGACGAGTCACGTAAGGTGGTCGACGCGATCGAGGGCGTGGCGACCGACGGCCGTGACAAGCCGCTGGAGGACGTCGTCATCGAGAGCATCGACGTCGAGGACGTCTGACCCCGTTGACCGACCCGGCGGCGAACCCGAACACGTGCTACCGGCATCCCGACCGGCAGAGCTTCGTGCTGTGCCAGCGGTGTGGCCGGACGATCTGCCCTGAGTGCCAGACGCCGGCGGCCGTCGGGGTGCACTGCCCGGAGTGCGTCCGCGAACAACGGGCGCAGTTCCAGGCGAACCGCCGCGCGTCGGGCGCTCCGAGCGGGTTGACGGTCGCGCGCCGGCGGTTCGCCATGCTCGATCAGAAGGCGACCCTCGTCATCGTCGTCGTTTCAGCGGCGCTCTGGCTGCTGAACCAGGTCGCTGGCGGGTACGTCAACCTCTACCTGGCCTACGACACCCCGCTCCTCGGCAGCCAGCCGTGGCGGATCGTCACCGGGTTGTTCGTGCACTCCTCCTTCTTCCACATCCTCTTCAACATGTGGGCGGTGTGGATCTTCGGGCGGATGCTCGAGAACATCCTCGGGACCTGGCGCTTCGTGGCGCTGTTCTTCCTCGCCGGACTCGGTGGCGACCTGGCGGTCACGCTGCTCAGCCCCGGGACGCCCGTGGTCGGTGCTTCCGGAGCGATCTTCGGTCTGTTCGCCGCCTTCTTCGTGATCCAGCGGAGCCTCGGGTACAACGCGGTCCAGCTGCTCGTCATCATGGGGCTGAACCTCATCGTGGGGTTCCTCCCGGGGACGAACATCTCGTGGCAGGCGCACGTCGGCGGGATCGTGCTCGGGTTCATCACCGGGTTCGTGTTCTCGAAGACGCGGAACGTCCGGCAACGCGGCCTGCAGATCGCGTTGCTCGTCGGCGAGGCCGTCGTCCTCTTGGCCGGCATCGGCGTCAGCTACGCAGCGCTCTTCGCGTAGGACAGCGCGCGTCAAGCGTCTGAACGCCCCGTCGCTCCGAGCGGCGGGGCGTTCTCGTGTGTTCGGACACTCACATTCCACAGCCCCGCGCGGGAGTTATCCACACTTGTGGACGAATCGGTGAGTTACACCGATGTGATTATCCCCACTGTGGACACACATGTGGATAACTCGGGGAGGGACGTGTGGAGCGCGGTGTGGAAAGTGTGGACAGCTGTGGATCGTGGCTGCACAGCGCGTCTGAGGAGGGCACAACGGCACAACACCTGTGGACAAACGACGACGCCCGCCGCACCAGGAGGCACGGCGGGCGTCGGAAGCGTCGAGTGAGGTCAGCGCCAGCGCGTCGTCATCAGGAAGCCGATGAACATGATCCCGAAGCCGATGAGGATGTTCCACGACTCGAGCGACGGCACGGGCAGCGTGCCCTGCGACACGTAGAACACGATGACCCAGGCCAGCCCGAGCAGCATGAAGCCGAACATGACGGGCTTGAACCAGACGGGGTTCGGGCTGTCCCCCGCGGTGTCGACCGAGTCGGCTCGGGTCTTCCGGGCGGGCTTGGTGCGGTCCTTGTCCTTGGCCATGGCCGGTATCCTACCGTCAACACAGGTGTGCAGAGGCCTCGCTCCGACTGTGCACATCCCTCAGGAGTACGGTGAACCGCTCATGACCAAGATCCTCGTCGTCGACAACTACGACAGCTTCGTCTACACGCTGAACGGGTACGTCCAGCAGCTGGGCGCCGAAACAGACGTCGTCCGCAACGACTCGTTCTCCGAGGACGAGATCGCCGGCCGCATCGCCGACTACGACGGCGTCCTGCTCTCCCCGGGTCCGGGCACTCCCGCAGACGCCGGGGTGTCCGTCCCCACCGTCCGAGCGGCGATCGCCGCCGACAAGCCCCTGCTCGGCGTCTGCCTCGGCCACCAGGCGATCGCCGAGGCGCTCGGCGCCACGGTCACGCACGCCGACGAGCTGATGCACGGCAAGACGTCACAGGTCGACCACGACGACAGCACGCTCTTCGCGGGCGTGCCGCACCCCTTCACGGCGACCCGCTACCACTCGCTCGCGATCGTGGACGGCACCGTGCCCGACGAGCTCACCGTCACGGCGAGGACCGGCGGTGGCGTGATCATGGGCGTCGAACACCGGGACCACCCCGTGTACGGCGTGCAGTTCCACCCCGAGTCGGTGCTCACCGAGGGCGGGTACCTGATGGTGGGCAACTGGCTCCGTGTCACCGGGCTCGAGGGAGCTGCTGAGCGCGCGGCCGGTCTCAACCCGCTCATCGCCGCGCACCGCGACTGACGCGCGCCCTCGCCGGTGCGGCGGCCGCAACGACCCCGTCCCAGGACGGCCTTGTGAGCGGGACGGCACAAGCCAAGTGCGCGGGCGCCACGTCACGCGCCGAGCCCGTGAGCTCCGGGTCGGTCTCAGGCCGAGCTCACGACTTCCGTGTCGCACACTGCGCGCGCGGGCGCCGCGCTCAGGCCGAGCCGTGAGTGCCGTGCGTCATGCCGAGTGCGTCGTGCAGGGTGACGCGCGCAGGGTGGGCGGGCTCGAGCCGCAGCCTCGCCGGCAGGGGCTGCGGACTCGCCCTGACGTGCCCGTTCAGCGCCCCTAGGCAACTGGTCCGGCTGCCGCGTCGCGTTGAGCCGGGTTCCGACGAGCCGGTTACAGGCGCCGGTCGCCACGCGCCGAACCGCCACGAGCCGGTTGCCACGCGCCGGGCCGCCACGAGCCCGGGGTGCCTCGCGCCTGGGACGTGCGGTGACCGATCGCACACGTCGGCCGGTCTCGACAGGCGAACCGGGCCACCCGATCGGACGTCAGCCGTTGCTTCCCTGGCCGTCCGAGCCCTTCTTGTCGTTCTTGCCGGAGTCGCTCGAGCTGCTCGGCGACGGCTGCTGCGTCTGCGTCGAACCCGCGCAGTACGTCAGCGTCACCGTGCTGCCCTGCGCGATGTCGCCCGCTGGCTGGTCCTGCTGCGTCACGAGGCCGCCCGTGCACGAGTACGAGGGGTTCTGCCCGACGGTCAGACCGAGGTTCAGCAGGGTCTGGTTGGCGGTCGTGAACGGCTGGTTCGTGACGTCGGGGAGCTGGACCTTGCCGTTCGACACCGTGAGGTTGACGACCGAGCCCTTGGTGATCGACGACCCGCTCGCCGGATCCGACTTGAGGACCGTCCCCTCGGGAGCCGTCGGCGAGTAGTCGCTGCTGACCGCGCCGACCTGGAGCCCCGCCGCCTGCAGCGCCTGCTGCGCGGCGTCCTGCGACTGGTTCGCCAGATCGGGCACGCTGACCTGGGCGGGCCCGGTCGACACGTAGACGTTCACCTTGTACTTGCGCGGGACCGTGTTGCCGGAGCCGGGGCCCGGTTCCGTCCGGATGACCGACCCCTTGTCGACGTCGTCCGACGACTCCGACTGCTTGACCGGCGTGAGGTCCGCCTTCTCGAGGGTCGACTCGGCCGTGGCCCAGCTCGCGCCGACGACGTTCGGGACCGTCACCGACGATGACACGGGTGCCTTGCCCGGCTGGAGGTTCGCGACGAAGAACACGGTCGCGGCGATGATCGCGACGACCAGCACGATGCCGACCCAGATCCACGCCACCGGCGGACGGTTCTGCGTGCGCTGGGGCCGGTGCTCCGCCGTGTCGTCGTCGAGCTCACGGAACGCGACCGCCGGGTTCGACGTTGTGCGCGGGTTGACCCCGAAGAGCATGGTCGACGCGTCGCTCGCGTGCTGCTGCTGGAGCTTCCGGGTGGAGGACGGCACCTGCCCGGCGGCCGCCTGCTGCAGGTCCGTCCGGAACTCGGCTGCGCTCTGGAACCGGCGCGTGCGGTCCTTGACGAGTGCGTGCAGGGTCACGGCGTCGAGCGCCGGCGAGACTGCGGACGCGATCGTGGACGGCGCGGCGGGCTGCTCGCTCACGTGCTGGTACGCGACCGCCACCGGGCTGTCCCCGATGAACGGCGGACGCCCGGTCAGGAGCTCGAAGAGGACGACGCCGGTCGAGTAGAGGTCCGTGCGGGCGTCGACGGTCTCGCCCCGGGCCTGCTCCGGCGAGAAGTACGACGCCGTGCCGAGGATCGACGTGGTCTGCGCCACGGTGGCGGAGGTGTCGGTGATGGCCCGGGCGATCCCGAAGTCCATGACCTTCACCTGGCCGGTGTGCGTGACCATGATGTTCGCGGGCTTGATGTCGCGGTGGACGACGCCCGCTCGGTGCGAGTACTCGAGCGCGGTGAGGATGCCCTCGGTGATGCGCACGGCTTCGGCCGGGGCCACGGGTCCGTCGGCGATGATGTCCGAGAGCGGACGGCCCTCGACGTGCTCCATGACGATGTACGGGACCTGGACCTCGGCGCCCGAGGGCTCGGCGACGGTCTCCTCGCCCGCGTCGTACACGCGGACGATCGTCGGGTGGGCCATGCGCGCGGCCGACTGGGCCTCTTGCCGGAAGCGGGTGCGGAACGCCGGATCGTTGGCGAGGCTCGGCTTCAGCAGCTTGACGGCCACCTTGCGTCCGAGCCGGGTGTCGTTCCCCAGGTGCACCGTGGCCATGCCGCCCCGACCGATGACGTCACCGATCTCGTAGCGGTCGGCGAGGAGCGTGATCCCCGCGGTCACACCTTCTGGCACGTACTCCTCCGTCTGTCCGTCCGCCCAAGTGTACGGCAGCCGGACCTGGTGAGACGCTGGTGGCGGGGGCTCGGACCGAACCGTTACCGAACGGTGTCGAGCCCCCGATCGGGGGGTGCGGTCAGCGGGGTCAGTTGCCGTCCTGCGGGCCCTGGCTGGGGTTGATGCCGTCGGTCGGGTCGGTGGTCGGCTCCTGCGTCGGCTGCGTCCACGTCGCGGTCTTGGACGACGACGTCGGCGAGGTCAGGTCGCCGCAGCTCACGGTGTACGAGAACGAGACAGTCCCGGGGTCGGTGGCCTGCACGTCGACCGAGGTGTTGGTGGTCGTCCCCGAGTTCTTGCCGTCCGGGTCCGTACCGTTCGAGATCGTGTAGTTGTAGCCGGTCAGCGAGTACCCGGCCGGGCACGAGTCGTACGCCTGCCAGGTGAAGGTCACCTTCCCGGTGTCCGAGACCGTCCCGGCCTGCGGCTCAGCGGGCGGCGACGACACGGTCGGCTGGTCGGTGTAGGCCTTGATCGTCACCGCCGAGCCCACTTCGAGGCTCCCGGTCGGACTGATCGACTGCACGGTCCCGACCTGGTCGCTCGACTTGGCCGGGTCGCCGTCCACGATGTCCGCGGCGAGTCCGAGCGCGGTGAGCCGGGCGCGGGCGTCGGTCGCCTGCATCCCCGCGTAGTCGTCCGCGTTCACGAACACCCGTTCGGGCGTCGGTGTCGGGGTCGGGGTGTTCGCCGGGCGCGTCGCGGTCGTCCTCGACGCACTCGGTTCGGGCGAGCTGGAGGCGCCGCCCAGCGCGATGGCCGCGATCACGCCACCGATCGCGAGGAGGACGACGATGCCGACGACCCACCAGATCCAGGTGCGTTTCTTCTCGGGCTCGTCGTCCGCGGTCGCCGGCGATGCGGGCGTACGGGGGCCGCCGACCGATGCTCCTGCGGAGGTCCCGATGAGGGCGGTCGCGGCGTCGTCACCCTGCTGTCGGGGCGGGTTGAACGCGACGGTCCCGGCCTCGGCGAGCATCGGCACGGCGACGGTCGCCGCAGCAACGTCCCCGCGACGGAGGGCCTGCGCGGCGCGGGCGAGGTTCGCCGCGGTCGCAGGACGATCGGCGGGCTTCTTCGCGATGCAGGACATCACGAGCGCGGCGACCGGCTCGGGGACGTCGGACGGCAGGGCCGGGGGCTGCTCGTTGATGTGGGCCATCGCGATCGCGACCTGCGACTCACCCGTGAACGGCCGGCGGCCCGCCAGGCACTCGTACGCGACGATGCCGAGCGAGTAGATGTCGGTCGAGGGCGACGCCGGGTGACCGCTCGCCTGCTCCGGGGAGAGGTACTGCACCGTGCCCATGACCTGACCGGTCGCGGTGAGCGGGACCTGGTCGGCGATGCGGGCGATGCCGAAGTCGGTGATCTTCACGCGGCCGTCCGGCGTGATGAGCAGGTTGCCGGGCTTGATGTCGCGGTGCACCAGCCCGACCGCGTGGGCGGCCTGCAGGGCGTTGGCGGTCTGGGCGACGATGTCGAGCACCTTGTCGACCGGGAGCGTGTGCTCCCGCTCGATCATCGTGGAGAGTGCCTCGCCGGGGACGAGCTCCATCACGAGGTAGGCGCTGCCGTCCTCCTCGCCGTAGTCGAAGACGTTCGCGATGCCCTCGTGGTTGACGAGCGCCGCGTGGCGGGCCTCGGCGCGGAAGCGCTCGAGGAACCCGGGGTCGCCGAGGTACTCGTCCTTGAGGATCTTGAGCGCGACGGTGCGGCCGATGACCAGGTCGGTCGCCTGCCACACCTCTCCCATGCCGCCGATCGCGACGCGGGATGAGAGCTGGTACCGCCCACCGAAGGTGAGCCCGCTGGTGGGTCTCATTTGTTCAGCACCGCCTCCATGACCTTCTTCGCGACCGGAGCCGCGACCGTGTTGCCGACCCCGGACTGCCCGAGTCCGCCGCCGTTGCCGACGACGACCGCGACGGCGACCTCCGGGTCGTTCGCCGGAGCGAAGCCCGTGAACCAGAGTGTGTAGGGATCGCCCGGTCCGTTCTCGGCGGTGCCGGTCTTGCCGGCGACGTCGACCCCGTCGATCTTCGCATTGGTCCCGGTCCCGGCGCTGACGACGCTCTGCATCGCTTCGGTCAGGTCCGACGACTCGGACGAGGACAGCGGGCTGCTGAACTCCTTCGGCGAGAACGACTCGACCGTCTTGAGGTCACTCGTCGTGATCGAGTCGATCAGGGTCGGTTGCATCACCGTACCGCCGTTCGCGATGCCGGCCGACACCATCGCCATCTGGAGTGGGGTCACGCGGACGCTCGCCTGGCCGAACGCGCTGAGCATGAGCTGGGCCGTGTCGTCGCTGACGTCGGGGTACTGGCTCGCCGTGGCCTTCATCGGGACCTCGATCTGGTCTCCGAAGCCGTACTTGTCCGCCATGCTCTTGATCGCGTCGTAGCCCAGCTTCTGGCCGAGTTCGGCGAACGGGATGTTGCACGAGTACTGGATGGCGGTGCGGAGCTTCACCTTGTCGCCGCCACCGCAGGACCCGCCCTCGGCGTTGTTGATGTACGTGCTCGTGCCCGGCAGCTGCAGTCGCGACGGGTTCGGGAAGGTCGAGTCGAGGTTGTACTTGCCGCCCTCGAGCGCCGCCGACGCGACGATGAGCTTGAACACGGAACCCGGCGTGTAGAGGTCACCGGCGATCGCCCGGTTCTTCAGCGGCTGCCCGGCTGCCTGCTCGAGCTGCTTGTACTTCGCGACGACGTCGGCCGTGTCGTGCGAGGTCAGGACGTTCGGGTCGTACGACTCCTTCGACACCATCGCGAGGATCTTGCCGGTCTTCGGCTGGATCGCCACGACGGCACCGGTGTTCGTGCCCAGCGCGTCGTACGCGGCCTTCTGCACGTCCGGGTCGATCGTCAGGTTGACGTTGTCGCCCTGGACGTCCTGGCCGGTGAGGATCGCGTTGAGGTTCTGGAAGAACGAGGCGTCGGAGTTGCCGGACAGCACGCTGTTCTCCGCGCTCTCGATCCCGGCGTTGCCCTGGCCGATGGTGAAGTAGCCGGTCACGGCGGAGTAGAGGTCGCCGTTCGTGTACTTGCGCTGGTACTGGTACTGGTCGTCCGACGGGGACGACTCCGCGATCGGGCTGCCGTCGACGAGGATGGCGCCACGCTTCGTGGAGTAGCTGGCCAGGATCGTGCGGGAGTTCCGCGGGTCGGCGCGGAGCTGCTCGGCAGAGAAGAACTGGATCGACGTCGTCGACACGAAGAGCGCCACGAACATGAGCACGATGACGGTGGACACGCCACGGAGTTGTCGGTTCACCGGGCACGCTCCTTCCTGGTCGCCCCTCGTCCGCGCGCAGCGGGGATCGACCCCTGCTGCACACGCTGTTCCGCCGGGATCGAATCGGTCAGGCGCAGCAGCATCGCCGCGATGATCCAGTTCGCGATCAGGGAGGACCCGCCGGCGGCCATGAACGGCGTCGTCAGGCCGGTCACCGGGATGACGCGGGTGATGCCGCCGACGACGACGAACACCTGCAGGGCGATCGTGAAGCCGAAGCCGACACCGAGGAGCTTGCCGAAGTCGTCCTGCGCCATGAAGCCGACCCGGATGCCACGCGAGGCGAAGATGATGAAGAGCGCCAGGATCGCGAAGACGCCGATGAGCCCGAGCTCCTCGCCGAGCGAGGCGATGATGTAGTCGGCGTTCGCGACCGGGGTGATGTACGGCCGCCCCTGGCCGAGCCCGGTGCCCGTGATCCCGCCGTTCGCGAACCCGAAGAGGCCCTGCACGAGTTGGTAGCTGGCCTGGGTCTTCGCGTTGTAGATCGCGTTGTCGAACGGGTTCAGCCACTGCTCGAACCGACCGTGCACGTACACGAGGACCGACTGGGCGACGAGGGCGCCGCCGACGAAGAGGACGAGTCCGATGAGGACCCAGCTGAGCCGTGCCGTCGCGACGTAGATCATCACGAGGAAGAGCCCGAAGTAGAGCAGGGCGGTGCCGAGGTCGCGCTGGAACACCAGGACGCTCATCGCCGCGGCCCAGATGATGAGGATCGGCCCCAGGTCGCGGGCACGCGGCAGGGTCATGCCGAGGACCTTGCGCCCGACGATCGACAGGGAGTCCCGAGCGGTCACGAGGTACCCGGCGAAGAACAGCGCCATCGTGATCTTGGCGAGCTCGCCCGGCTGGAACGAGAACGGACCCAGGCGGATCCAGACGCGTGCACCGCCGGGCGCGTAGCCGATCACCGGCAGCATCGGCAGCAGGAGGAGCACGATCGTCAACAGCATGAAGATGTAGCGGTACCGCTGCAGGAACCGGTGGTTCCGGACGACGACCAGCACGATGATCGCGACGGCCATCGCCAGGATCGTCCAGACGATCTGCTTGACGCCGATCGCCGCCCAACCGAAGTGGTTGTCGTGGATGTCGATGCGGTAGATCTCGGCGATGCCGATGCCGTTCAGCGCCAGTGCCACCGGCAGGATGAACGGGTCGGCGTTCTTCGCGACGACGCGCAGCACGACGTGCATGATGAGCGCCAGACCGAGGATCGTCGCGCCGATCCAGAACACCGAGGTGTCGAAGATCCGCCCCTTGGTGCCGAGCTGGACGAGCACCATCGCACCGGCGCAGATGCCGCAGGCGATGACGAGCAGCACGAGCTCGAGGTTCCGGGCCCGCGCGGGTTCGCGCAGCTTGATCGTGATCGCCTGCGTGAACGACTGGGCGGTCGCGTTGCTCATCGCTTCTTCCCGGGTGTGGACGACGGCGTCGGGGAGCTGGTCGCGGACGGCGTCGCGGACGGTGACGAACCGCCGGTGCCGGCCTGGTCCTGCCCCGTCTCCGCTGCCTTGCGGAGGCGGTCCACGATGTCGCGGGCGTCGGACAGCGATTGCGCGTTGATCGTCGACCGGACGTTCTCGCGCGTGTACTCGGGCAGCCCGCTCACGCGGATGTCGCTGTCCTCGTAGACGTCCGAGAGCGCGATCGGCCCGATCGACTGCTGTACGCCCTTGTAGATCGCGACGGTGCCGCGGTCGGAGCCGACGTAGTAGTGGTCCTGCGTGATGCGCCACCCGAGGAACACCGCGCCGACGAGGGCTGCGATCGCGACGACGAGCGCGATGCTCCACGCGACGCGTCGGCGGACGCGCCGACGGCGGTCCTCAGCGATGAGCTCGGCGAAGAACTGGTCCGACTCGGGCTCGAAGTGGGAGTCCTCCGGAGCCGTGGTGACCTTGAGCGGGTGCAGCAGGATGGTGGGGAGGCGGATCGGCTTGCGGCCGGTCGAGGCCTCGAACGTCAGCGGCGCCGCGGCCGAGCCGACCGTGGTCGCGGCGTCGTCCTCGTCGACGACGTCGGCGTCGGTGACGTCCATCACGACGACGGTCACGTTGTCCGGGGCACCGTGGTCCAGCGTCTCCTTGACCAGCCGCTGGGTGGCCTGGTTCGCGTCCATGTTCGACGCGAGCGCGTGCCGGATCCGCTCCTCGGCGAGGTACGAGGACAGGCCGTCGGAGCAGAGCAGCCAGCGGTCACCCGGCTGGATGTCCATCACCGCGGTGTCGACCTCGGGTGCCGCGTCGACGTCGCCGAGGACCCGCATGAGCACCGAACGGCGAGGGTGGACGGCGGCTTCCTCCGGGGTGATGCGGCCGCTGTCGACGAGCCGCTGCACGAAGGTGTGGTCGGACGTGATCTGCTGCAGCTCGCCGTCGCGGTAGCGGTAGATGCGGGAGTCGCCGATGTGCGCGATCGCGATCTGGTCGCCGACCCGGATGAGCGCGGACACGGTGGTGCCCATGCCGGTGAGCTCCTGGTGCTCGAACACCGTCTCGGTGATGAGCTGGTTCGCCGCGATGAGCGCCGACTGCAGGGCGAACTCGGCGTCGTGGGCCGACGGGAACTCGCGGTCGACCTCACGGATGCGACGGATCGCGATCGCCGAGGCGACGTCGCCGCCGGCGTGCCCGCCCATGCCGTCCGCCACCGCGAACAGGTGTGCCCCGGCGTAGCCGGAGTCCTGGTTGTTCGCGCGGATGCGCCCCACGTGGGACACAGCGGCGCTCAGCGTCCGTGCCGTCATCCGCGCCTACCGCCGCAGCTCGAAGGTCGTCGTCCCGATCGTGATGGGCGTCCCCTCGGCGACGAGCACCGGGGAGGTCACCTTCTGACCGTTGACGAAGGTGCCGTTGGTGGACTCGAGGTCGGTGACGACCCAGCCCTCGGCACGCAGATCGAGTCGGGCGTGGTTGGTGGACGTGTAGTCGTCGCGGATGACGACGTTGGACTCGCCGGAACGGCCGATGGTGATCGGACCGCCGCCGAGGGGCATCTCCATGCCCTCCCGCGAGCCCTCGGTGATGACCAGGCGCGTGGCGACCGACGTGTTCGGCGCGCTGCCGCCGCCCTGGTTGATGAGTTCGGTGAACGCACCGCCCGACGCCGGCGCGGTCGCCGCCGCAGTGGGGATCGACGGGGTCGTCGGGCCGGACGGACCGGCCTTCGGGTCGGTGGGGATCGTGCGGACGCGCTGGCCGAACAGGTCGCTCCGCAGGGCGAAGACGATCACGAACACGAACAGCCACAGCACCGCGAGGAACGCGAAGCGCAGGACGAGCAGGGTCAGCCCCGTGGTCATCGAGCACCTCCTTCGTTCTCCGGGATCACCCGGAACACCATACGGGTACGACCGATCTCGATGGTGGAGTCCGGCTCCACGATCGCCTGCTGGAAGCGCTCGCCGTTCAGTTTCGACCCGTTCGTGGACCCGAGGTCGTTGGCCTGGGCGTGCTTGCCGTCCCAGATCACCTCGACGTGCTTGCGGCTCGTGCCGGTGTCGGCGACGGTGATGTCGGCGTCGGATCCGCGTCCGATGACGGTGCGGCCACGCTGCAGCTTGTGGCGCTGCGAGCCGATGTCGAGGACCGCGACCCAGGCGACGTCGCGCTGGACGGTCGAGGAGTCGATCTGCAGGATCCCGGTGGACAGCGTGCCGTCCTGCTTGAGCGAGATGCTGACCGGGCCGGAGAAGGAGTAGTTCTGCGCGACCGCGTGCTGCTGGACCATCTGCCGCAGTTCGTCGATGAGCGGCTGCCCGATGTCCGTCATGCGCGTGCAGTCCGGCGGGGCGAGGCGGACGGTGAACTCGTTCGGGACGAGGATGCGCTCGCGTGAGACGACCGCGGCCTTCGTGTCGAGCTCGCGTCGGAGAGCGCTCGAGATCTCGACGGGCTGTACGCCGGAGCGGAAGGTCTTGGCGAACGCGCCGTTCACGGCGCGCTCCAATCCCCGCTCGAAGCTGTCCAACAGGCCCATGGGTCTCCAGTGTTCTCGGTCAGGGACCCCTGCATGGTAGTGGCTGGCACCTGGGGCCGTCTGTGCATGGTAGTGTTCTGGGGCTGGCGCGAGTGGCGGAATTGGTAGACGCGCACGGTTCAGGTCCGTGTGCTGGAAACGGCGTGGGGGTTCAAGTCCCCCCTCGCGCACCAGACAGGCAACAGGCCCCCGGAGGAATCCGGGGGCCTGTTCGCGTTCCGCCCGCGTCCGCCCAGGCGAGACCCGGCGCCCGGCCTGGAGGCACGGTTCGGCCCCGGCTCGTCGGTCGCGTCGTCCGCGGCGCACCCCGGTGCGTCCGACCGCCGCGCTACCGTGGCGGCGTGGAGACCCCGATGACGAACGCACGCCCCGGCGAGACGGTCCCGGACGACCGGGGTCGCACCGGCCTCGACGCCGTCGGCCGTGACCTCGACCGCAACCCGGACGTGGTCGTCCACGACGTGGAGGTGGTCTCGAACGGCTGGCACGTGCTCCGGCGGACGACGCTCGACGTCCGGCGGCGCGACGGCCGGTGGGACCGCCAACAGCGCGAGACCTACGACCGGGGGAACGGCGCCACGGTGCTGCCGCACGACCCGGAGCGCGACACCGTCCTGCTCACCCGGCAGTTCCGCTGGCCGGCGTACGTCAACGGCCACCCGGACGGCATGCTCGTGGAGGCCGCGGCGGGACTGCTCGACGAGGACGACCCGGAGACGGCGGTCCGGCGTGAGGCAGCGGAGGAGCTCGGCATCCGACTCGGGGCGTTGACGAAGGTGTTCGACGCGTTCATGAGTCCCGGGTCCGTCACCGAGCGGGTGCACGGGTACGTCGGGGCCTACACGCCAGCGGACCGGGTGGAGGACGGCGGCGGCGTCGAGGACGAGGGCGAGGACATCGAGGTGCTCGAGCTCCCGGTGGACGACGCGCTCGCGATGGTCGACGACGGGCGGATCTCCGACGGCAAGACGATCATGCTGCTGCAGTGGCTCGCCCTCCACCGGAGCGCTCGGGGCTGACGCGACCGGACGTCAGGCGCTGGCGCGCCACACCACCTCGGTGGGCAGGATGAGCCCGTGCGGACCCTCGTCGGACCCGGCGATCTGCGCGAGCACCTGGCGCGCCGCGTGCTCGCCGAGGGTCTTGGCCGGCTGCCGGACCGTCGAGAGCGGCGGGTCGCAGCGGAGTGCCCAGGCACTGTCGTCGAAGCCCACCACGCCGACGTCGCCGGGGACGGACCGACCGGCGCGCTGCAGGACGTCCATCGCCCCCGCCGCGACCGCGTCCGACGCCGCGAAGACCCCGTCGATGTCCGGCGCACGGTCGAGGAGTTCGCGCATGCCCTCGACGCCGGCCGTGTAGCTGAAGAGCGGGTTCGGGGCCACGAGCAGCGGGTCGAAGCGGTCGCCGAGCGCGGCCTCGAAGCCCGCGAGGCGGTCCTGCCCGGAGTCGCGGTCGAGTCCCGAGGCGAGCATGCCGATCCGCTGCCGTCCGGTCTCGACGAGTCGACTCGTGATCTCGTACGCCGCGGCGCGGTTGTCGATCGCGATGTACGAGGTGTTCGGCGCGTCCGACGGGTGCCCGACGAAGCACGCGGGCAGTCCGATCTCCTCGATCGCACGCGTGACGGCGTCGCCGTCGCGGGCGGACAGCACGATCGCGCCGTCGACGAACCCGCCGCGGAGGTACTCGACCACGCGCTCGTTGTCCCGCGCGGAGTCGACCATGATCGTCACGAGCTGTTGGTCGGCCTCGGACAGCACGGTGTTCGTGCCGATGAGGATGTTCCCGATGTTCGGGTCGTCGAGCACCTGGACCGAGGGCTCGTGGACGATGAGCGCGATCGCGCCGGACCGCCGGGTGACCAGGCTGCGAGCTGCGGCGCTCCGGACGTAGCCGACGCGACGGACGGCTTCCTGCACGGCCTCGCGGGCCTTCGGGGAGACGTACGGCTCGTCGTTGAGGACCCGGGAGACGGTGCCGCGCGAGAGGCCGGCTTCGTCCGCGACGTCCTGGATCGTGGCGCGGGAACGGGCGGCACGGACGTCGGACATGCGGCAAGCGTATCCGCACGACAGGGCGGGGACCGAGCGGCGCGTGTTGACATCCGCCGCGTGCTGGTGTTCACTCTGGGAGCGCTCCCAGAACACCCGGACCCGATCGTCTGCCGTTGACTGGGAGCGCTCCCAGAATCCTGGGTTGGCCTTCGCCGTCGAAGGGGTCGCACGCGACCGACGGCAGGGCCGCCCCGACCAGCGAGGACTCCCGTGACCACCACCACCCAGCCGACCGTCGCCACCGGTGCGCTCGGGCTCGGCTCGACCGGCCTGGCGTTCGGGTGCGACTACAACCCCGAGCAGTGGGACCCCGAGGTCTGGGTCGAGGACGTCCGGCTCATGCGCGAGGCCGGCGTGAACCTCGTCGCGATCAACGTCTTCGGCTGGTCGCACGTCGAGCCGCGCCAGGGCGAGTACGACTTCAGCGCACTCGACCGCGTCATCGAGCTCCTGCACGACGCCGGCATCGGGGTCGACCTCGGCACCGGCACCGCCTCCACCCCGCCGTGGCTCACGACCGCGCACCCCGAGGTCCTGCCGGTCGTGGCCGACGGCACCACCCGCTGGCCCGGTGGACGCCAGGCGTTCTGCCCGAGCTCCCCGGTCTACCGCGAGCACGCCCTCGCCCTCGTCCGTGCCACCGCCGAGCGCTACGGCGACCACCCCGCAGTGCAGCTGTGGCACGTCTCGAACGAGCTCGGCTGCCACAACGCCCACTGCTACTGCGACGTCTCCGCCGAGGCCTTCCGGAACTGGCTCCGGGCCCGCTACGGCACGGTCGAGGAGCTCAACGCCGCGTGGGGCACCGCGTTCTGGAGCCAGCGCTACTCCGCGTGGGAGCAGGTCCTCCCGCCCCGCGCCACGCTCTCCTCCACCAACCCCGGCCAGACGCTCGACTTCGACCGGTTCTCGTCCGACGAGCTGCTCGCGCACCACCGCGCCGAGGCCGAGGTCCTGCGCAGCCTGAGCGACAAGCCCGTCACCACGAACTTCATGGTCGCCGCGCACATCACCGCGATGGACTACTGGACGTGGACGGACGACATGGACGTCATCGCGAACGACCACTACCTCGACCACCGCCTGCCCCGGCCGCACGTCGAGCTCGCGTTCGCCGCCGACACCACGCGCGGGCTCGCCGGCGGCGCCCCGTGGCTCCTCATGGAGCACTCGACGGGTGCCGTGAACTGGCAGCCGCACAACGTCGCGAAGGCCCCGGGCGAGATGCTCCGGAACACCGCGGCGCACATCGCCCGCGGGGCCGACGGGGTCTGCTTCTTCCAGTGGCGCGCATCCGTGCAGGGCAGCGAGAAGTTCCACTCCGCGCTGCTCCCGCACGCCGGTACCGAGTCCCGGACCTGGCGCGACGTCGTCGAGCTGGGCGCACTGGTCGAACGCCTCGGTGAGCTCCGGGGGTCCCGGGTCACCGCGGACGTCGCGATCGTCTTCAGCTGGGAGAACCAGTGGGCGGCCGACCTCGAGGCCCACCCCACGACCGCGCTCACGTACCTCGAGCAGGTCCACGCGTTCCACGGCGCGCTGTGGGACCTGGGCGTCACGGTCGACGTCGTCGCCCCCGGTGCGCCGCTCGACGGGTACGCGGTCGTCGTCGTCCCCGAGCTGTACCTCGTCCGCGACGAACACGCCGCGGTGATCGCCGACCTCGTCGCCGCCGGCGGCAGCGCGGTCGTCACCTTCTTCAGCGGCATCGTCGACGAGCGCGACCGGGTCCGCACCGGCGGGTACCCGGGGGCCTTCCGCGACCTGCTCGGCGTCCGGGTCGACGAGTTCCTCCCGCTCGCCGCCGACCAGACCCTCGCGCTCTCCGACGGCACCCGCGCACACACCTGGTCCGAACCGGTGGAGCTCCGCGGCGCCGAGGCCGTGACGCACTACGCCGAGGGGCCGCTCGACGGCTGCCCGGCGGTCACCCGCAACGCGCACGGCACCGGCAGCGCCTGGTACGTGTCGACCGTCCTCGAGGACGCCGCTCGGACCGACCTGCTCCGCCGGGTGCTCGACGAGGCCGGGGTCACCCCGGACCCCGCCGCCCAGCCGGGCCTCGAGGTCGTCCGACGCCGCGACGACCAGCACGAGTGGGTGTTCCTCCTCAACCACTCCGACCGGGCGGTCGACCACCACGAGGCGGGCCACGAGCTCGTCGCCGACCGCGCCGTGGCCGGCACCACGACCATCGCCCCCGGTGGCACCCAGATCATCCGCACGGACAGGAAGCCCTCATGACCACCACAGCCCAGCGACCCCGGGTCGCCCGACGTCGACGCGGCGGGGGCTTCCGGTACCGCCGCGCGATCGCGGTGTTCGTCACGCCGTTCGCGGTGCTCTTCACCGCGTTCTACCTCGTCCCGATCCTCTACGCGGTGTGGCAGTCGCTGCTGAAGATCGAGCGCCAGGGCACGTTCGGTGCTCCGACGCAGGTGTTCGGCGGCCTCAGCCAGTACGTGCTCGTGTTCCAGAACAGCGAGTTCTGGGGCTCGGTCCTCCGCGTGCTGCTGTTCGGCGTCGCGCAGGTGCCCGTGATGCTCGCGCTCGCCCTGGTCTTCGCGCTCCTGCTCGACTCCCCGCTCCTGCGCGGCAAGCGGTTCTTCCGCCTGGCGTTCTTCGCGCCGTACGCCGTCCCCGGGGTCATCGCGGCGATCATGTGGGGCTACCTCTACGCGCCGGACCTCTCGCCGTTCTCCGCCGTCACGTCGAAGGTCGACCTGCTCGGCTCCGGCACCGTCCTCTGGGCCGTCGCGAACGTCGTCACGTGGGTCTACGTCGGCTACAACATGCTGATCATCTACTCGTCGCTCCTCGCGATCCCGACCGAGATCTACGAGGCCGCGAAGCTCGACGGCGCCTCGCAGCTCCGCATCGCGCTCTCGATCAAGATCCCGATGGTGATCCCGGCGATCGTCCTCACCGCGGTGTTCTCGATCATCGGTACCCTCCAGCTCCTCACCGAGCCCACCGTGTTCCGGCAGTTCACCTCGACGATCTCGTCGACCTTCACGCCGAACATGCTCGTCTACTCGACCTCCTCGGTGCCGAACTTCAACCTCGCCGCGGCGTTCTCGGTCGTCCTCGCCGTCGCCACGTTCGTCCTGTCGATCGGGTTCCTCCGACTGACCCAGCGGAAGGCCGCCCAGTGACCGTCAACGCACCCTCCCGACGCGACCTCGTGGCGGACGCAGGCCGACCGCTCGAGCCGAACCGTGCCTCCCGGCCGCACCAGCGCGGAGCGCGGGGACCGCGTGAGAGCGTCATCTCGCGCGGCGCGGCGATGCTCGTCATGGGCGTCTTCACCGTCTACTTCCTGCTGCCGATCTTCTGGCTGCTGGTCTCCTCGACCAAGACCACCGCGAACTTCAACACGACGTTCTCGCTGTGGTTCAGCGCCTCGTCGGTGCAGGACTTCCTCGGCAACCTCGGCAAGCTGTTCACGTACCAGGACGGCGTCTACGTGCGGTGGATGCTCAACAGCATCGCCTACGCCGGCGTCGCCGGGCTCATCGGCACGGTGCTCTCCGCGATGTGCGGGTACGCACTCGCGAAGTACCGGTTCCGCGGCCGCGAGGCCCTGTTCAACGTGTTCCTCGGCGGTGTGCTCGTGCCGGCGACGGCGTTGGCGCTCCCGCTGTTCCTCATCTTCAGCCAGGTCGACCTGACCGACTCGTTCTGGTCGGTGTTCCTCCCGAGCATCGTCAGCCCGTTCGGCGTGTACCTGTCGCGGCTGTTCGCGGCGTCGAGCGTGCCGGACGAGATCATCGAGGCCGCCCGTATCGACGGCTCCGGCGAGGTCCGCACGTTCTTCACCGTGGCCGTGCGGCTCATGTCGCCCGCGCTCGTGACGATCTTCCTGTTCCAGTTCGTCGCCATCTGGAACAACTTCTTCCTGCCGCTCGTGATGCTCCGCGACTCGTCGCTGTTCCCCGTCACCCTCGGCCTCTACACGTGGAACTCCAGCGTGAACCAGTACCCGGACCTGCGCACCCTCGTGCTCATCGGGTCGTTCGTCTCGATCATCCCGCTGCTCATCGCGTTCCTCTCCCTCCAGCGGTTCTGGCGGTCCGGCCTCGGCGCCGGCGGCCTGAAGTAGCCGCGTCCCCGACCCCGTCGCAGCTGCGATCCCCCAGCCGCAGCCGCGACGGCCTCCACCAGCACCACCGACCCTCCACCCACATCCGAACGGAAACAGCATGAAGACAACGAAGTTGCTCAGCGTCGCCGCCGTGGCGGTCGCCGCGACCGTGGCCCTCGCCGGCTGCAGCGCCGGCGGCAGCGGCTCCGGAAGCGGTTCCGACACCGCGGCCGCGAGCTGCAAGCCGTCGAGCGGTAAGGTCACGCTCGACTTCACCACCTGGGTCCCCAACATGGACAAGGTCGTGGCGATCTGGAACAAGGAGAACCCGGACATCCAGGTCAAGGTCTCCATCGTCGCGAACGGCAACAGCGGCACCTACCAGAACTTCTTCAACCAGCTGAAGGCCAAGCAGGCGCCGGACATCGGCCAGGTCGAGTACGACACGCTGCCGGCCTTCCGGGTGCAGGGCGGCCTCGAGGACATCGGCGCCTGCGCCGGCATCAGCGACGCGAAGAAGGACTTCTCCTCCGGTCTCTGGAACCAGGTGACCTTCGGCGAGTCGAAGTCGGTCTACGCCGTGCCGCAGGACTCCGGCCCGATGGCGCTCTACTACCGCAAGGACCTGTTCGAGAAGGCCGGCCTGTCCGTCCCCGAGACGTGGGAGGAGTACGCCGAGGACGCCGTGAAGATCAAGGCGATGGGCGGCAACATCACCAACTTCGCCAAGGGCGACGTCAACCAGTTCGCCGGGCTCGTCTCGCAGGCCGGCGGCCAGTGGTTCTCGAACTCCGGCTCGGACTGGAAGGTCGACCTGACGGACAGCGCGTCGAAGAAGGTCGCCGACTACTGGCAGGACCTCATCGACAAGAAGCTCGTCAACACGCTGCCGAGCTTCACCGACCAGTGGAACAACGCGTACGACAAGGGCCAGGACTGGACCTGGGTCTCGGCCGTCTGGGGTGCGAACACCATCTCGAGCGGTGCGCCCTCGACCTCGGGCAAGTGGGCCGTCGCGCCGATGCCGCAGTGGACCTCGGGTGAGACCAAGTCCGCTGCCTGGGGTGGCTCGTCCAACGTCGTCTTCACGGGCAGCAAGCACCCGGCCGAGGCGTCGAAGTTCCTCGTGTGGCTGAACACCTCGAAGGAGGCCCTCGCCGCCCTCAACAAGGAGGCCAACCTCTACCCGGCGTCCACCACCGGTGCCGACCTCCCCGCGCTGACCGAGGGGCTCCCCTTCTACGGCAACCAGAAGATCTACGAGGAGTTCGCGACCGCGGCGAAGGACATCCAGCCCTTCACCTGGGGTCCGACGATGACCCAGACCTACTCGGACGTGTCCGACGGGTTCGGCCAGGCGGCCTCCGGGAACGGCACGCTCCTCGAGGCGCTCCAGTCGGGGCAGTCCAAGACCGTCGCGGCGCTCAAGGCGCAGTCGATCCCGGTCAAGGGCTGACGCCCTGACGGACGGGTGGCGCTGACGCGCATCCGGACGGGAGGCACGGTGCCGGCTGGCACCGTGCCTCCCGTCCGTCGTGTGGTGACGGTGGGACCGTACCGCGGCAGTGGGCGGCGCGCTTCCGTCGCAAGCGTCGCCACTCTGCCGATCCGCGGGCTGGAATGGCGGACACTCATGCGCGCGGCATGCACCAGGAACGGGCAGGGTGGACGGATGGCGACCGACCGACGCGAGCGACGACTGCGCAACGTCCAGACCCTGGCACTGGTGGGTCTCTTGGTGGCCGTGGGGGCGCTGGCCGTCCTGTTGGTCGTCCTCGGGCTGCCCCAGCCGATCGCCATCCCGATCAGCCTGGTCGCGTACCTCGTCGGCTGGCGGCGCATCCTGGCCGCGGTCCGCCGTCGGCGGGAGCGGAACCGGGAGGGGGCCTGACGGTGCGCTAGGGTCGCGGCAGAGGGAAAACGTCCGTGGGCTCCGGCGCACGAGGCCACGCACGCGTCTCACGGGAGTCGCCACTTCTCACCGAAGGAGTGCACCCCGTGCCCAGCGACCTCATGCCCAGCGACCTCGTGCCCAGCGACCTCGTGCCCAGCGACCGACTCGTCCACCCGCCGTTCGACCCCGAGCTCGTCCCGTTCCTCGACGCGCTCGCCGCTCGCGGGCCGTTCACCGTGACGCCCGAGGCCCTGCCCCGGATGCGGCAGCTCGACGTCACCGAGGCCGAGCTCGACGCCCGGCTCGCCAGTCGCGGACTCGAACGACGCAGCATCACCGTGCCGGGACACCGCGGCGACCCGATCGACCTCGCGGTCGTCCAGCGCACCGGCCGCACCGGCACCGCACCGGTCGTGTACGCGATCCACGGCGGCGGTATGGTGTTCGGGCACCACCTCGGCAACCTCGACTCCTACGACCCGTGGCTCCTCGACCACCACGACGTCGTGCTCGTGAGCGTCGACTACCGCCTCGCGCCCGAGCACCCCGATCCGTACCCGGTCGAGGACTGCTACGCCGGACTGGTCTGGGTCGCGGAGCACGCCGACGAGCTCGGGGTCGACCCTGAGCGCATCCTCGTCGCCGGGCAGAGCGCCGGGGGCGGACTCGCGGCCGGGACGGTCCTCCTCGCCCGGGACCGACAGGGGCCGTCCGTGCTGGCGCAGGTGCTCGTCTCACCGATGCTCGACGACCGGGACGCCACGGTCTCGACCCGGCAGATAGACGGCGTCGGGGTCGCGGACCGGTCGCTGACCCGCTTCGGCTGGGACGCGTACCTGGGCGATCGTCGCGGAACCGACGACGTGTGGCAGTACGCCGCACCGGCTCGGGCGACGGACCTCACCGGGCTCCCGCCGACGTACCTCGACTGCGGCAGCGCGGAGGTGTTCCGCGACGAGACCGTGGCCTACGCGAGCGCGCTCTGGGTGGCGGGGGTCGACGCCGAGCTGCACGTCTGGCCCGGCGCGTTCCACGGCTTCACGAGCATGGTCCCGGAGGCGACGGTGTCCCGGCGCGCAGTCGCGGCGCTCGCCGACTGGACCGCGCGCGTCCTGGGCTGACGGAGCCGCGCACCGGACGGGAGGCGCTGGGCGGGCCCGACCCGTGCCTCCCGTCCGGCGTGTGGTCACGCTGCGCTCGCGCGCTTCGTGCGAGGTCGTCGACACGGTGCGGAACGACGACCTGCCACCGTGCGCCCCAGCTCGCACTGAGCGACGTCGGACGCGGCGCGCCCGTGCGACTCAGCCGCGCAGGGCCGCCGCGTCGAGGCCGACCGCGCGGGCGATGGTGCTCCGGACGAGGTCGTCGCGCGTCGAGCGGTCGAGGTAGTCGACGAGGGCGTAGCCGTTCGTGGCGTCGACGAGCGCGAACAGGAGGCGACCGACCGCCGACGGATCCTCGGCGCGCACCACTCCGGCTCGGACGCCGGCGGCGACGACGTCGGTCGCGAGCCGCTGCCACGCGTCCATGACGTCGCGTGCTGCGGCGGCGAGCACGTCGTTCGTGCGGCCGAGGCTCCAGGCATCGGCCCAGAGGACGGCCACGTCGTCGCGGGCGGGATCGGTCACGGCGGCCACGAGGACGGCCAGCTGTGCGACCGGGTCGGCCTCGTGGGCCACGAGTCGGGCGACCTCCGCGACCTCGGCGGACGCGATCGACCGGAACGTGTCACCGACGAGCTCCTCCATCGAAGGGCGGTAGTGCGCGACGAGCGACGGGGCGACGCCGACCGCCGCAGCGACCCCGCGCAGGGTGACCGCGGTCAGGCCGTCGGTGCGGGCGACCACGACGGCCGCCTCGGTGATCTGAGCCTCCCGCTCGGCGGGGCTGAGGCGCCGGCGGGTCGGTGGGGTCGGCACGCGCACAGCCTAGACGGCGGCCGGCCCGCTGCTGCGGGTCGGACCGATCGCGCCGGTGCGGTCGGTCGCGCTGGTGCTGCCGTCGACCACGAACGCGGCCCAGAGGTCCGCGCGGGTGGCGAAGGCGGAGAGGTCGCGGTCGAGCAGTCGCCCGGCGTGCTCCACCCGTGCGCGGGCGGTGTGCCGGTGGACGCCGAGGGCCTGCGCGGTGCGGTCGTACTCGCAGTTCTGTTCGAGCCACGTCCGGACGGTCCGGGTGAGCTCGGTGCCGGAGGCCCGGTCGTGGTCGAGCAGCGGGGCGAGGAACGCGCGCGCGACGGCACCGGCGTCGACGTCGACGTGGGCGAGGTGGGCGAGCACCCCCTCGCGGGCGAGGTCGCCGAACTCGGTGGTGCCGGGGCGTCCTTCGCGGCGGCGGTCGAGCGCCTGCACGGCCTCGGTGCGGGCGCGCCCGAAGTACCGGTAGGAGGCCCCGTCGGAGAGCCCCGCGTGCAGCTCGAACCGGTCGACGAGCTCCTCCACCACGGTCGTGTCCTCCGCGCCGACGCAGAGGAAGAGCGCGTCGTCGACGGCGAAGAACAGCCGGCCGGGACGCTCCTGGACCCAGAGCTCGAGCAGGTCGACGACCGCGTCGAGGTCCTGGTCCGCCACGTCGACGGCCGCAATCCGGACCGGCTCCGCGGGCAGTGGCCCCCAGACCTCACGCGAGGTCGAGTCCACCACGGCCGGGTCACCGACCGACAGCATGGTCAGGAGCCCGGTGCGCAGGAGCCCGCGGGCCCGGGCGAGCTCGCGGTTCTGCTGCAGGGCCAGCCCCGCGAGGGCGATGACGGCGGTGACGACCTCGCGCCCCGCCCGGTCGAGCGCCCCACCGTTCTGGATCGCCAGCACCCCGGCGAGGTGCCCGCCGCTGCCGAGCGTCTGGAGCGTGTACCCGGTGCGGTGCTCGGTGGTGACCGGGAGGCTCGCCCGCTGCCCCGCCCGGAGGAGTCGGAGCGTCTCGGACCGCAGCACGTCGAGGTCGGCATCCGGGACGGCACGGTCGGGGAACCCGCGGTCGAGTCGGCCCGTCAGGTCGAACAGCCCGACCCAGCCGTCGAGCTGCCGGGAGAGCTCGGCGATCGTCGCGCCGAGGCCGTCCGGTCGCATCGCCGCGAGCGAGATCGCCCGCTGTGCTGCGAGGGCCCAGGCGTTCCGGGCGTTCGCCTCGCGGGACACCGCGTCCGCGTTGGCCTGCGCGACGGCGATGAAGGACGTCTCGTACGGCACCTCGAAGAGCGGCAGCCCGAGGGCGTCGCAGGCATCGACGAGGGTCGCGGGGGTCCCGGCGCGGACGACCTCGGTCCCGAAGCCGAGTGCGACCACGCCGCGGTGCCGGAGACGTCCCACGTACGCCTCGGCCACGTCCGCGCTCACCTCGGCGTCCCCGAACTGCGTGCCGGTCGTGAGCAGGCCCTGCCCGTCGGCGAGGAACGGCGTCGGGTCCTCGAGGTCCGAGCTGTGCAGCCAGGACAGTGGCGAGTCCAGTGCCGGGGCGTCGTCGCTCGTGAGCAGCCGGAGCCGGAGGTCGGCGCGGTGCAGGAGGGAGCGCAGGGTGGCGGCCATGGTCGGATGCTATCCGCTGTGGCGAAGGGGAGCGGACCGGGTGTACGCCGTGGACGGTGGGGGTCCCGTCGTCCGGCTCCTACGATCGCCGCATGACCTCCACCGTCGCACCCTCGACCAGCGCCGCCACGGGTGGCCCCTCGCTGCCGCAGGAGCGTCGGCTCGTCACCGAGGTGCCGGGTCCCCGCTCGCGGGAGCTCCTCGACCGCAAGCGCGCAGCCGTCGCAGCCGGTGTCGAGGTCGCGGTACCGATCGCGGTCGTCGCGGCCGGAGGTGGCGTGGTCGTCGACGCGGACGGCAACTCCTTCGTCGACCTCGGTTCCGGCATCGCCGTGACGAGCGTCGGCAACGCCCATCCCCGCGTGGTCGAGGCCGTGCAGCAGCAGGTCGCCTCGTTCACCCACACGTGCTTCACGATCGCCGCGTACGACGGGTACGTGGAGGTCGCCGAGGCGCTGAACCGACTCACCCCCGGCGACCACGAGAAGCGCACGGCCCTGTTCAACTCCGGTGCCGAGGCCGTCGAGAACGCCGTGAAGATCGCCCGCAAGCACACCGGCAAGCAGGCGATCGTGGTGTTCGACCACGCGTACCACGGCCGGACCAACCTCACGATGGCGTTGACCGCGAAGAACCAGCCCTACAAGAACGGGTTCGGACCGTTCGCCCCCGAGGTGTACCGCGTCCCGATGTCCTACCCCTTCCGTGACGGCGGACTGTCCGGAGCCGAGGCCGCGAAGCGTGCGATC
The DNA here is from genome assembly GCF_051548005.1 of Curtobacterium flaccumfaciens. Classification (GTDB taxonomy): domain Bacteria; phylum Actinomycetota; class Actinomycetes; order Actinomycetales; family Microbacteriaceae; genus Curtobacterium. The sequence goes on from NZ_JBPUGH010000001.1 coordinate 49,741, forward strand.
ACCCAGATCGAGAAGCAGGTCGGCGCCGAGAACACGGCCGCGCTCCTCATCGAGCCCATCCAGGGCGAGGGAGGCTTCGTCGTCCCGGCACCCGGCTTCCTGTCGGCGCTGTCCGAGTGGGCGACCGCCAACGGCGTCGTCTTCATCGCGGACGAGGTCCAGACCGGGTTCGCCCGCACCGGCGCGATGTTCGCGAGCGAGCACGAGGGTGTCGTCCCCGACCTCGTCACGACCGCGAAGGGCATGGCCGGCGGGATGCCGCTCTCGGCCGTGACGGGTCGGGCCGAGATCATGGACTCCGCCCACGTCGGCGGCCTCGGCGGCACGTACGGCGGCAACCCCGTCGCCTGCGCCGCCGCGCTCGCCGCGATCGACGCCTTCGAGCACGACGGGCTCGTGGAGCGCGCTGCAGCCATCGGTGACCTCCTGCTCGAGCGCCTCCGCGCCGCCCAGGCCGAGGACCCCCGCATCGGCGACGTCCGCGGCCGCGGTGCGATGGTCGCGATCGAGCTCGTCGACCCGGCGACCGGCGAACCCGACGCCGCGCTCACCGGCCGTGTGGTCAAGTACGCGTACGAGCACGGCGTGATCGCGCTCACCGCGGGGACGTACGGCAACGTCCTCCGCTTCCTCCCCCCGCTCGCGATCGACGACGCCCTCCTCGGCGAAGGCCTGGACGTCGTCCTGGAAGGACTCGCCGCAGCATGACCGACACCCAGACCGACCACACGACCCGCCCCGGCCGCACCGACGCCGAACGCGAGCTGCTCGCGAAGGTCCCCACGGGCCTCCTGGTCGACGGTACGTGGCAGCAGGCGGCCGACGGCGCGACGTTCCCCGTCGTCGATCCGTCGACCGGCGAGACGCTCCTCGAGATCGCCGATGCAACCCCCGAGGACGGTGTCCGCGCACTGGACGCCGCCGTGGCCGCCCAGCAGGCGTGGGCAGCCACCCCGCCGCGGCAGCGTGCCGAGGTGCTCCGGAAGGCGTTCGACCTGCTCCAGGACCGACGCGCGGACTTCGCACTGCTCATGACCCTCGAGATGGGAAAGCCCCTCGCCGAGGCGAACGGCGAGGTCACCTACGGGGGCGAGTTCCTCCGGTGGTTCTCCGAGGAGGCCGTCCGGATCGGTGGCTCCTACGGCACGAACCCCGAGGGTTCCGGCCGGGCGATCGTCACCCACAAGCCCGTCGGTCCGACGTTCCTCATCACGCCGTGGAACTTCCCGCTCGCGATGGCGACGCGCAAGATCGCCCCCGCGCTCGCCGCCGGGTGCACCGCGGTCGTGAAGCCGGCCGAACTCACCCCGCTCACGACCCTGCTGTTCGCGGACCTGCTGCTCGAGGCGGGGGTACCGGCCGGGGTCGTGAACGTCGTCGCCACGAGCCACGCGGGAGCGCTGTCCGAACCGATCATCAGCGACCCCCGACTCCGGAAGCTGTCGTTCACGGGGTCGACCCCCGTCGGCCGGACGCTCCTCGCGCAGGCCGCGCAGAACGTCCTCCGCACCAGCATGGAGCTCGGCGGCAACGCACCGTTCCTCGTGTTCGAGGACGCCGACCTCGACCTCGCCGTCGAGGGCGCCCTCGCGGCCAAGTTCCGCAACACCGGACAGGCGTGCACCGCCGCGAACCGGTTCGTCGTGCAGGAGTCGGTCGCCGAGGAGTTCGCCCGGCGGCTCACCGAGCGCGTCGAGGCGATGACCGTCGGCCGCGGCACCGAGGACGGCGTCGCGATCGGACCGCTCATCGACCAGCGTGCCGTCGACAAGGCACACCGGCTCGTGACCGACGCACTCGACCGGGGTGCCACCCTCCGCACCGGCGGGCAGCCCGTCGACGGCCCGGGGACGTTCTACGCGCCGACGGTCATCACCGACGTGCAGCCCGGCAGCGACCTGCTCCGCGACGAGATCTTCGGTCCGGTCCTCGCGATCCGTACGTTCTCCACGGAGGACGAGGGGATCGCCGCGGCCAACGACACCGAGTACGGCCTCGTCGGGTACGCGTTCACCGAGGACCCCGCTCGCGGGCAGCGTCTGATGGAGCGGCTGGAGACCGGCATGCTCGGGCTCAACACCGGCATCGTGTCGAACGCCTCGGCACCCTTCGGGGGCGTCAAGCAGTCCGGCCTCGGGCGTGAGGGCGGCGGCGAGGGCCTGCACGAGTACCTCGAGACCATGTACACACTGACGCCCGACCCGTTCGGGCGCACGAAGGGAACGCAGCGATGACCATCGAGAAGGACGTCGTCGTCATCGGCGCCGGGGTGACCGGCCTCGTCGCCGCGAACCGCCTCGTCGCGGAGGGCCGGAGCGTCGCCGTGCTCGAGGCCCGTGACCGCGTGGGCGGCCGGACGTGGACGAACGACATCGAGGGCGTCACGCTCGAGATCGGCGGGCAGTGGGTCTCCCCGGACCAGACCGCCTTGCTCGAGACGCTCGAGGAGCTCGGCCTCGAGACGTACGACCGCTACCGCGAGGGGTCGAGCGTCTACATCGACCAGCACGGCTCCCGCACGGAGTACACCGGCGACATCTTCCCGCTCCCGGAGTCGACGGCGACCGAGATCGAACGGCTCGTGGCCGTCGTGGACGAGTACGTCGCGAAGGTCGACCCGTCGCGTCCCTGGGAGACCCCCGACGCAGAAGCGCTGGACGAAGTGTCCTTCCGTGAGTGGCTCCGGCGCCTCAGTGACGACCGGGTCGCGACCGAGAACGTCGAGCTCTTCATCGCCGGCGCCATGCTGACCAAGCCCGCGCACACGTTCTCCGCGCTGCAGGCCCTGCTCATGGCGGCCTCGGCGGGGAGCTTCTCGAACCTCGTCGACGCCGACTTCATCCTCGACAAGCGCGTCGTCGGCGGGATGCAGCAGGTGTCCGAGCGTCTCGCCGCGGCGCTCGGCGACGACGTGCACCTGAACGCGCCGGTCCGGACGCTCCGCTGGGACGACGAGGGCGTGGTCGCGATCGCCGACGGCGGTGTCGAGGTCCGAGCGCGGCAGGCCCTCGTGGCCGTCCCGCCGCCCCTGTACTCCCGGATCAGCTACGAGCCGCCACTGCCCCGCCGGCAGCACCAGCTCCACCAGCACCTCTCGATGGGCTTCGTCATCAAGGTGCACGCCGTCTACGACCGGCCGTTCTGGCGCGGCGCCGGACTGTCGGGGACCGCGTTCAGCCCCTACGAGCTCGTGCACGAGGCGTACGACAACTCGATGCACGGCTCCGAGCAGGGCACGCTGGTCGGGTTCGTGTCCGACCAGCACGCGGACGACGTCTTCGCCCTCTCGGCCGAGGAACGCAAGGCCCGCGTGCTCGACTCGCTCGCGCACTACTACGGCGACGAGGCGCGTCGCCCGGTCGTCTACTACGAGAGCGACTGGGGGACCGAGGAGTGGACCCGCGGCGCGTACGCCGCGAGCTTCGACCTCGGCGGGCTCGTCCGGTACGGCGCCGACCAGCGGGCCGCCGTCGGACCGCTGCGGTTCGCGTCGAGCGACCTCGCCGGGCACGGGTACCAGCACGTCGACGGGGCGGTCCGGATGGGCCGCGAAGCGGCCGCCGAGATCCTCGCAGCGCTCCCGCAGCCGGTGGCGCGGTAGACGGAACCGGATGACGGCCGGGAGGCGCGATGCGGGCCCGCCCCGCGCCTCCCGGCCGTCGCTCGGTCGCCTGGACGAGCACGGCGCGCGCCGCGCGTAGCGTCCCGGCCATGAGCGACACGAGCAGCAGCCAGCCGTCCGACGCCGAGCGCGAGTACACCGAGGAGCTGCCGGACGGGTCCCCGTCCGGCGACGCGACCGAGGACCCCTCGCAGGACAGCGACCACGACTCGGGCGGTGAGCCCGCGGACCCGCAGTCGGTCTAGTCGGTCACTCGCTGGCGCGGATCGGCTCGCCCGTCTCCGGGTCCCAGCCGACCACGCGCGGCGGCTGCGGCTTCGAGGCGCGGGGTGCACGCGGCGGGAACCAGCCGCGCGCGCCCGGGAGGTACGGGAGCATCGCGGCGATCGCGGAGGCGACCCCCTCGGCGGTGGTCAGACCGTACGGCGGCGCGAAGGAGCCGACCAGGGACAGTGCGCCGAGGACGGCCAGCCAGAAGCGGGCGCGCCTCGACCGGCGGGCGAGGCGCAACGCTCCGAAGGCGAAGAAGCCGAGCACGGCGAACCCGAGGACGACCGGCACCACGGACCAGGGCCCGAACGCGCGGGCCTCGGCGCCGATCCGTCCGACGTGGGCCACCGCCTGTACGGCGAACACCACGAGCCAGAGCAGGACGGCAGCGGTCACGAGCGTGGGGCGGGAGCGAGGAGCGCCGGTGGTCACGAGCCGATCCTACGGTCGCCCGTCCGTCACGCCCAGCACCCTGGCGGCCGCACTCCGTGCCGCCGATGCCCACGGGCGGTCGGGGTCGGCCTGGGCGCTGGCCATCGCGCCGTCGTAGAGCACGCAGAGCTGGAGCGCGGTCGACTCCGGGTCGCTGTCGTCCGCTTCGGTGAGGAGTGATTCGAACAGATCACGCACCCACGCGCGGTGCTCGAGGGTGACCTCGTGCGTCGGGTGTCCGACGCCGTACTCGGCCTCGACGTTGATGAACGGGCACCCGCGGTACCCGGGTTCGTCGAACCACTCCCCGAGCAGGTCGAACACGGCGAGCACGCGCTCGACCGGCGTCGATCCACGGGTGGGGAGCTCGGCCGCGACGTGTTCCTGCCACGACGCGCTGCGACCGCGGAGGTAGCCGAGCACGAGGTCGTCCTTCGTCCGGAAGTGCGTGTAGAGACTCGCCTTCGAGATGTCGGCCTCAGCAGCGACCTGATCGACGCCGACAGCGTGGATGCCCTGCTCGTAGAACAGTCGGTCGGCGGTGGCGACGGCTCGCTCTCGTGCCGGGCGTCGTCGCGTTCGAGGTGCGGTCGTGTCGGCCATGGTTTGACTTTACTGCACTGATCTGTACAGTTACCAGCACTCAGTAACCGAACCGATTTGTTCAGTCAGGACTTGCCATGACCTCCACCACCGCCCTCGTCACCGGATCCACCAGCGGCATCGGCCGCGCGGCCGCCGAACTCCTCGCCGCCCGCGGCGTGCACGTCGTCGTCTCCGGACGCAACGCCGACCGCGGGGCCGCGGTCGTCGACGGCATCCGCGCAGCCGGTGGCACCGCGGACTTCGTCACCGCCGACCTCCGAGACGCCTCGAGCGCTCGGCAGCTCGCGACCGAGGCGCTGCGCATCGGCGGGGGACGGGTCGACGTCCTCGTCAACAGCGCCGGCGTCTTCCCTTTCGGTGCGACGGCTGACACCACCTCGGACGGTTTCGACGAGGTCTTCGACATCAACGTGAAGGCGCCGTACTTCCTCGTGGCCGCCCTCGCGCCGGGGATGGCCGAGCGCGGGACAGGCGCGATCGTGAACGTCACCACGATGGTCGCCGAGTTCGGTGCAGCGGGCATGGGGCTCTACGGCTCGACCAAGGCCGCGCTCGTGCTCCTCACGAAGTCGTGGGCCGCCGAGTTCGGGCCGTCCGGCGTCCGGGTGAACGCGGTCAGCCCCGGCCCGACCCGCACCGAGGGCACCGCCGCGATGGGTGAGGGGCTCGACCAGCTCGCGGCGGCCGCACCCGCCGGCCGGCCCGGCTCCGCACAGGAGGTCGCCGAGGCGATCGTGTTCCTCGCGACCGACGCGGCCTCGTTCGTGCACGGCGCGGTGCTGCCCGTCGACGGCGGACGCATCGCGGTCTGACCCCACCGGACGGAAGACGGGAGGCGTGGGGCGGACGGGCTCCGCGCCTCCCCTCCGGGTCTGTCGTGGCTGCACCGACGCGCCCGGGGTACGACGTCCGACCCAGGACACAGCAGCCGACCGGTACAAGGACGACATGACCACTTCCTCCCGCACCCCGCTCGGCGTGACGCTCGTCGACGGCGGCGCGAACGTCGCCCTCTTCTCGAGCACCGCCGAGCGCGTCGAGTTCTGCCGCTTCGACGAGGACGGCACCGAACACCGCACCGAGCTCCGGAACCGCACCGGCTACACCTTCCACGACGTCGTGCCGGACGTCGCCGTCGGCACCCGCTACGGCTTCCGGGTCCACGGCGCCTGGGACCCGGCGAACGGGCTGCGGCACAACCCGGCGAAGCTCCTGCTCGACCCCTACGCGACCGCGATCGACGGGACGTACGAGTGGGGGCAGGCGCTCTTCGGCCACGACATGGAGCACCCGGAGCAACGGGACGACACCGACTCTGCGAGCGCGATGCCGAAGTCCGTCGTCGCCGACCGCGACTTCGACTGGGACGGCGACACCCGCCCGGGGACCTCCTACGCCGACACCGTCGTGTACGAGGTGCACGTCAAGGGCTTCACGAAGCAGCACCCCGACGTCCCCGAGGAGATCCGCGGCACCTACGCCGGACTCGCGCACCCGGCAGCGATCAAGCACCTCACCGACCTCGGGATCACCGCCGTCGAGCTCCTGCCGACGCACCAGTTCGTGCAGGACTCGACGCTCGCTGACAAGGGCCTCCGCAACTACTGGGGCTACAACTCGATCGGCTTCTTCGCTCCGCACGACGAGTACTCGTCCTCGGGGACCGCGGGCCAGCAGGTGCGCGAGTTCAAGGAGATGGTCAAGGCCCTGCACGCCGCCGGGCTCGAGGTCATCATGGACGTCGTCTACAACCACACCGCCGAGGGCAACCACATGGGCCCGACGCTGTCCTTCAAGGGCATCGACAACCAGTCGTACTACCGGTTGGTCGAGGGTGACGAGGCGAACTACTTCGACACCACCGGCACGGGCAACAGCCTCAACGTGTCCCACCCGTCCGCGCTCGGCCTCATCACTGACTCGCTCCGCTACTGGGTCGAGGAGATGCACGTCGACGGCTTCCGGTTCGACCTCGCCACGACGCTCACCCGGCAGGACGGCGAGGCCGAGAAGCACTCCGCGTTCCTCGACATCATCCACCAGGACCCGGTGCTCCGCGAGGTGAAGATGATCGCGGAGCCGTGGGACACCGCGGGCTACCAGGTCGGTGGCTTCCCGGCGGACTGGTCGGAGTGGAACGGCAAGTACCGCGACGACCTCCGGGCGTTCTGGCGCGGTGACGAGGGCACGCTCGGTGACGCCGTCCAGCGCGTCCTCGGCAGCCCGGACGTGTACGAGGGGTCCCGGCGCTCGCCGCTGTGCTCGGTCGACTTCATCACCGCGCACGACGGCTTCACCCTCGCCGACCTCACGATGTACGCCGAGAAGCACAACGAGGCGAACGGCGAGGACAACAACGACGGCGAGAGCGACAACACCTCGTTCAACGGCGGCATCGAGGGCCCGACCGACGACGGCGCGGTGAACGACTACCGCGACCGCCAGCGCCGGAACTTCCTCGGGACGCTGCTGCTCTCCGCCGGCGTGCCGATGATCCTCGGCGGTGACGAGATCGCCCGTTCCCAGGGCGGCAACAACAACGCCTACTGCCAGGACGACGAGATCTCGTGGTTCGACTGGGCCGCTGCCGACCAGGACCTGCTCGCCTTCACGACCTCTGCGATCGCGTTCCGCCGCGAACACCCGGCGCTCCGGCCCGAGTGGTACCGGACCGCCCCTGGCGACTCCGACTCGACCGTGCAGGTGCTCCGTGCCGACGCACAGGGCTTCGAGGACACCGACTGGGCCGACGGCGGGAACCGTGCCGTCATCCTCGTGCTGACGCAGGGTGAGGACGTGGTGGCGGTGCTCCTCAACGCCTCGGACACGACCGTGGAGTTCACGCTCCCCGAGAAGCCGGGCGGTGGGAGCTGGGCACTGGGGCTGTCGAGCGACCCGGAGCAGGCGGTCGGCGGCGACGCCGCGGCCGTGCTGGTGCGGGACGCGTCGTTCACGGCGTTGGTCTAGACCACACGAGCGACGGGAGGCGCGGTGCCGGCTGGCACCGCGCCTCCCGTCCGTTGCTGGTCTGGTCGGGCCGTCAGTGCTCGGGGAGGTACTCCAGGCGGAATTCCGGCACGACTGCGGCGATGTGCTCGTAGTCGCGGTCGGCGGCCAGGACGATCGCATCGTTCGCGATGGCGTACGACGCGATCGCGGTGTCGATCGCTCCGGCACCGCGCACGTAGCCCCCCTTCCACAGGGCACTCTGTACCCGCAGAACGTCGCGTCCGCTCGGGTGGACGTCGACTGGGAAGAACACCTGCATGTCCGACATCAGTTCGTCGTGCTCAGCGGCGTTCCGAGCCGAGAAGCAGTACTCGAGGACCTGAGGTGGACAGGTCAGGATGAGGTCCCGTGTCGCGACCTCTCGGAGCCGCGAAGCGATGCCCGAGAACTTCCGCGCCTTCCACCAGACCGAGTTGTCGACGACGTAGGCACTCACGCGTCGTCAGACGGGTGCCCGGGAGCGACGTAGTGGACGACGGAACCGGCGGTCTGGTCGTCGGGGAAGTCCCGACCGATGATCCGCTCGACCGCGGCGGGCTGCTGACGCACCGCGATGAGGGTCTGGAGGGCTCGGTTGACCACGTCGCGGTTCGTCCGCGCTCCTGTGAGCTGCTTGGCCATGTCGAGCACGGCTTGGTCGAGGTCGATGGTCGTGACCGTCATGGTGCCTCCTGTCGTCCAGACCACAACTATATAACCCGATGTATAAGCCTGGAGGCGCGGCGCCGGCTGGCGGCGCGCCTCCAACTCATCGCCAGTCTGGTCAGGCCGCCAGGTGATGCGGATGAGCTTGATGGCGACGAGGTCACCCGCGCAGGAAAGGCCGAGCTCGGCGGACTGGCCGCAGGACGCAGATGTCGCTCAGACGACGGTCGTGCAGGTGTCCTCCCGTTGACCTCTACTTCCGCGCCGTTCCGTGCTTGTGCCAGGCCTGGGCGCGGCTTGACCTACTTTGGGGCTACTCAGGGGATAGCGGAGCTGACAACTTGTCGGCTATGACTAACGTTCCCGAGCAGCAGTATCCCTACCCTGGCCAGCCCGCCCCCTACCAGCAGCAGCCCACTCCCGACCACCAGAGGCGTGGCAACCCGTTCGGTCTGGTCGCCCTGATCGTCGGCATCGTCGCGATCGTCGGCTGCGCGATCCCCATCGTCAACAACGTGTCGATCGTCCTGGGCATCATCGCGCTGATCTTCGGCATCGTCGGACTGATCGTGAAGAACCGTCGCCGCGGGCTCGCCATCACCGGTGTCGTCCTCGGCGCGCTCTCCGTCATCGTCGGATTGTCGACCCAGGCCCTCTACTCATCGGCACTCGACAGTGTTTCGAAGTCGATCTCGTCGGCCTCTGCGGATGCCTTCGACAAGGAACACACGGTCAAGGTCGAGGTGACCGGGAACTCGACTGACGCGAACATCTCCTACTCCACTGACGGTGGGTCCGAGCAGGCTTCGAACCCCAAGCTCCCGTTCTCGAAGACATTGACGGTCCACGGTGACACGTTCGGAACGGTCACGGCGACGAACGGACAGACCGGTGACACGGTGACCTGCACGGTGTCGGTCGACGGCAAGGAAGTCTCGAAGAACACTGCGACCGGCCAGTACGCGAGTGCGTCCTGCGACTACAACAACTGACCCGGGAACGTGCGCCGATGAGCAGTAGCGGGACGCGAACCTGTAGCCACTGCGGAGAGCTCGGACACGATCGCCGGACCTGCACGGTCCCGTTCAACGCCTCGAGATGCAGTCAATGTGGCTTCCGGGGACACGACAAGCGGAACTGTCCGCGTTGACACGACCGCTCCAAGGACGGGAGGCGCGGTGCCGGCTGGCACCGCGCCTCCCGTCCGTTGCTGGTCCGGTCGGGCCCTCAGCCGATGCGTATGAGCTTCTTGTTGACGAACTCGTCGGCCCCGAAGGGGCCGAGCTCGCGCCCGAATCCACTCGCCTTGACGCCGCCGAACGGGAGCTCCGGGCTGTCCGCGCCGACGATGTTCACGTAGACCATGCCGGCCTCGATCCGGTCGGCGACCCGGAGCGCCTGGTCCGGGTCGGTCGTGAAGAGGTACGAACCGAGGCCGAACGGGGTGTCGTTCGCGAGCTGTATCGCGGCGTCCTCGTCGGCGACGCGGTGGACGGCGGCGACCGGGCCGAAGAACTCCTCGCGGTAGGCGTCGTTGTCGGGGGTGACCCCCGTCAGCACGGTCGGCGTGAAGGCGTTGCCACGGCGCTCGCCCCCGGTGACGACCGTGGCACCCTGCTCCTTCGCCGCGGCCAGCTGCGCCTCGAGCCGGTCGGCTGCGGCCGGTGAGGACAGCGGGCCGAGCTCGGCGCCATCGACGGCCGGATCGGTCGGCTCGACGGCGGACATGGCCGCGGTGAACTTCGCGAGGAAGTCGTCGTAGAGGTGGTCGGCCACGAGGAAGCGCTTCGCGGCGTTGCAGACCTGGCCGTTGCCCTCGAGACGCGTCGCGACGGCGGACTCGACCACGGCGTCGAGGTCGTCCGTGGAGAGCAGGATGAACGGATCGGACCCGCCGAGTTCGAGGACGACCTTCGTGAGGTTGCGGCCGGCGATCTCCGCCACCGCGGCACCGGCTCGGGCGGAGCCGGTCAGGGAGACGCCCTGCACGCGCGGGTCGGCGATGACGTCGGCGACCTGGTCGTTCGTGGCGAAGACGTTCGTGTAGGCGCCCTCGGGGAAGCCGGCGTCGTGGAAGACCGCCTCGATCGCCAGGGCCGACTCCGGACACTGCGGAGCGTGCTTGAGCAGGACCGTGTTGCCGATGACGAGGTTCGGGCCGGCGAAGCGAGCGATCTGGTAGGCCGGGAAGTTCCAGGGCATGATCCCGAGGAGCACCCCGACGGACGACTTCCGGACGAACGCGCTGCCCTCGCTGCCCTCGGCGAGGGTGATCGGCTGGTCGGCGAGGAACTCCTCCGCGTGGTCGGCGTAGTAGTCGTAGATGTCGGCGCAGAAGTCGACCTCGCCGTACGCCTGGTCGATCGGCTTCGCCATCTCGCGGACGATCGTCGTCGCCAGGTCCTCGCGGCGTTCCCGGTAGAGCTCGGCGACGCGGTGCAGGAGGGCGGCTCGGTCGGCCACGGTGGTGGACCGGCCCCAGCTCGCGTGCGTCTCGTCGGCCGTCGTGATCGCCCGCCGGAGCTCGTAGTCGGTGATGGTCGGGAACGTGGCGAGGGTCTGGCCGGTGGCCGGGTCGGTGACCGCGTAGACGGTGGCCGTGTCGTTCATCGTGTCTCCTGTGTGGTTCAGACCTGGTCGGTCAGCTGCTTGTTGACGCCGGTGACGGGCTGGTTCTCGTCGAAGCCCCTCGGCTGGACCCGGAACCCCTTCGTGATGACCAGCAGGTACACGAACCCGATCGCGGCCCAGACCCCGCCGGCGATGAGCGCGTCCGCGTGCAGCTGAGACCAGAGAACACCCGTCAGGAGCATCGCGACACCCGGCAACACGATGTAGGCGAAGCGGTCGCGGGCGGTGTGCCGTCGGCCCTGGCGCCAGGCGAAGTGCACGATGACGGTCAGGTTGACGAAGGTGAAGGCGATGAGGGCGCCGAAGTTGATGTACGACGAGATCGTGTCGAGCGAGAACGTCATCGCGAGGAGCGTGACCGCGCCGACGATGATGATGTTCGGGATCGGCGTGCGGGTCTTCGGGCTGACGTAGCCGAACACCTTCTTCGGGAGGACGTTGTTGCGGCCCATCACCAGCAGCATGCGCGCGACGCTGGCGTGCGATGCCAAGCCGGACGCCAGGGCGGCGACGAAGCCCGCGGCGACGAGGATCGCCTGGAAGACCGGACCGCCCACGAGCAGGCCGATCTGCGGCAGCGGGTCGTCGGTGAACTCCCCGAAGGGCGCGTTCGTCGGGAAGCGGAGCTGTGCGAAGTAGGCGGACACCAGGAAGATCAGGCCGCCGAGGAGGACGGTGAGCAGGATCGCCTTCGGCATGATCCGGATGCTCCTGGCCTCTTCCGTGTACATCGTCACGGCGTCGAACCCGATGAAGGAGAAGCACACGACGGTGGCGCCGGTGAGCAGCGCGGTCATGGTCACACCGTCGTGGACGAACGGCTCGGCGCTGACGACCGTGCCCGCGCCGGCGCCGCGCACGAGTTCGATCACCGCGAACACCACGAACGCGATCATGGCGAGGATCGCGCCGACGAGCAGGACCATGTTGAGGTTCGACGTCCCGCGCATGGACAGGCAGATCACCGTGGTGACGAAGAGCGTGTACACGACGACGGTGACCCACGCCGGCAGCGCGGGGAACACCTGCTCGAGGTACAGCCGGATGATGAGCGCGTTGACCATCGGCAGCAGCAGGTAGTCGAGCAACGAGGCCCAGCCGACCATGAACCCGGCGTTCGGGTGGATCGACTCCCGCACGTACGTGTACGCCGAACCGGCCGCCGGGTAGACCCGCACCATCTTCCCGTAGCTCACCGCGGTCAGGAGCATGATCACGAGCGCGATGACGTACGCACTCGGCACGGCACCGTTCGTCTCGTCGGACACGATGCCGAACGTGTCGAACACGACCGTCGGGGTCATGTAGCCGAGCCCGAGTCCGACGATGGCCCAGAGGCCGAGACTCCGCTTCAGGGAAGCGCCCCGGGCGGTCGTGGCGGACGCTGCTGTGGCGACGATCGGTGTTGCCAAGGGTCGTTCCCTCCTGCTCGCGGCACTGCCGCGGGGCCGGGGTCGGGGCGACGGTGCCCTGACCGGTACGGGTGCCGGGACGCCCCTTCGGAGCGTGCCGGTGCGCAGACGATACCGACGGCGGACACCTCGCCGGGCTCGCCGTCGAGTACACGGCCGCGGAGGCGGTTGTACGTCATGTCGCTTGCTCGGAAGGCGCCCGACGGTCGCTGTACGCGGGCGGGGAGGACGCTCAGCCGGACGGCCGTACCCGGCAGGCGGTTCCCGGAACCGGTCCCTACGCTCGCGGCCGGAGAGCACCTCCGCGGAACCGCACGCAGGACGAGGACGACCGATGGCACCCACACCCAGCACCACCCGCTCCCGACGAGGCGGAGCCCTGCTCGCCGGTGGGCTCGCGGGCGGACTCGTCGTCGGCCTGGCCGTCGGAGGGCTCGGCGGCTGGACGGCGAGCCACGCGTCGGCCCGCGCCGACGGACCGGCCGCGACTGCGTCGGCCACACCGACGCAGTCCTCCCCGCGACCCGTGCACACGGACACCCCGGTGCCGACGTCGTCCCTCGGCATCCCCGCAAGCGAGGCGCCCGGGAGTTCGACCGCGCCGAGCAGCGCCGACCTCGCGACGTCGTGGACCGCACCGGGCGGCATGCCGAGGACCGGGCGCCTGCTGCACGAGACGATCCCCGCGACGACGTCCCACTTCGCGGCCCGGCAGGCCCTCGTGTACCTGCCACCGGCCGCGCTGACCGCCGACCCGCCGCACCTGCCGGTGGACGTGCTGCTCTCCGGTCAGTCGCGCGGTGCCGGACCGAACGACGTCCAGAGCGGCGGGCAGATCGAGCAGACGATGGACGCCTTGGCCACGATCGACCGCGGCCTCGCGCCGATCGTCGTCGTGCCCGACCAGCTCGGACCGCGGTCGGCGAACCCGATGTGCGTCGACGGGAAGCTCGGCAACAGCCGGACCTACCTCACGAGGGACGTCCCCGCGTGGATCACGAGTCACCTCAAGGTGCAGACCGCGGCGGCGGCATGGACGATCGGAGGGTTCTCGCAGGGCGGGACGTGCGCGATCCAGCTCGGCGCCGGTGACCCTTCCCGGTTCGGCAACCTCATCGACGTCTCGGGCGAGGACGGCCCGACGCTCGGCAGCGAAGCGAAGACGATCGCCGACGGGTTCGGGGGCAGCCGGGCCGCGTACCGCGCCGCCCAGCCGGCAGCCCTGATGCGGGCGAACGCACCGTACCGGGACACGAACGCCTTCTTCGCGGTCGGGCAACTCGACCGCACGTACGGGCCCGTCATGCCGGTGCAGGCCGCTCGGGCCCGGACCGCGGGCATGCACGTCGCGACGTGGGTGGTGCCGGGTGCCAGGCACAGCTGGACCACCGCGCGGGCGGCGCTCGCCGCGGGGCTGGCGTGGATGCAGTCGCGGATCGGACTGGCGCCGTCCGGGGGATGACGCTGGTGTCCGCCCGCCCGCCCGCCCGCCTGCCTGCGGGCGTGGCAGCGCGGGCTGACGCCGGTGACCGGTCGCTCGCCGGACCGCGGTGCGGGTCGGCGCCCGTGACCGGCCGCACGCCCGACTGCGGGTGTGTCAGCGTGGCTCGGCGCTCGGCTGCTGCTGGGTGATGCAGTGCAGCCCACCACCGCGTGCGAACACCTCTCGCGCGTCCACCGAGAGCACCTCGCGCCCCGGGTACACGTCCGCGAGGACCCCGCGAGCCCGGTCGTCGGCGGCCGGCTCGCCGAAGGCACACGCGATCACGGCACCGTTCACCACCACGTGGTTGACGTAGTTCCAGTCCACGGGGCCGTCGTCGTCGGCGAGGGTCGCCGGCGCCGGGAGCTCGACGATCGCGGCGTCCGTCGCTCGTTCGAGCGCCGCCCGGACCTGCGGCATGACGAGGTGGTCCGGATGACCGGGGTCGGGCTGCGCGTGCAGGAGCAGGAGGTCCGGCGAGGCGAAGGTCGCCACCATGTCCACGTGCCCACGGGTCCCGAGTCCGTCGTAGTCCCGGGTCAGTCCACGAGGCAGCCACACGACGTCGGTCGCTCCGATGGTCCGAGCGAGCTCGTCCTCGACCCGGGCCTGGTCGGCGTACGGGTTCCGCCTCGGGTCGAGTTGCACCGTCTCCGTCACCAGCACCGTGCCCCGACCGTCGACGTGGATGGCTCCGCCCTCGTTGACGAGGAGCGACGGGATCCGTTCCGCACCGGCGGCCTCGGCGACCACGGCGGCGATCCGAGCGTCACGCGTCCAGGTCGACCATGCGTTCGCGCCCCAACCGTTGAACACCCAGTCCACCGCGCCGAGCCGTCCGTCGTCGTCCTGCACGAACGTCGGCCCGATGTCCCGCATCCAGAAGTCGTCGAGCGGGGCCTCGAGCACGTCGACCGCACTCGAGAGCAGGCGCGTGGCATCGGTGCGGGCGACCGGGTCGACGACGATCGTGACAGGTTGGTGCTCGGCGATCGTGTTCGCCGTCGTCGCCCATGCGGTGCGGGCAGCGTCAGCGCTCGCCGTGTCGTCGCCGAGGGTCGCGCCCGGGCGCGGGAACGCCATCCACGTGCGGTCCTGGAGGGCTGTCTCCGCCGGCATCCGCCAGGTCACGCGCGTGCTCCCGTGGTCTGCGGGCCGTCGGCCCGGTGCCGCGCCAGGGCACCCGACAGGGAGGCACGGATCGCCTCGTCAGCGCCGTACCCGTCGCGCAGGCGGTCGACCGGGTCGGTCAGGGGAGCGTAGAGGTCGGGGCGCCGGGTCACGTAGAACGGGAAGAGCCGCAACCACTCGGTCCTGGCATCGAGGTCGAGGTCTGCCACGAGCACCGCGTCCGCGTCGCGTGGAGCTTCGACGAGGACCCGTCCGAACGGGTCCGAGATGAACGACGAGCCGTAGAACGTGATCGCGCCCTCGTCGCCCCAGCGGTTCGGGACGACCATGAACTGTCCGGCCGTGATGCCGTTCGCGACGATGACCTGCCGCCAGATCGGCGAGGTGTCGAAGTCGGGGAACGTCGGCTCGGAGCCGATCGCCGTCGGGTAGGCGAGCACCTCGGAGCCGGCGAGCCCGTAGGACCGGGCGACCTCGGGGAACCACTCGTCCCAGCACGTCGGGAGCCCGACTCGCGCGCCGAGGCCTTCAGGGTCGTACACGGGGAACGCGTCGTGGTCCGGACCCGGCCGGAAGTAGGTGTCCTCGTAGTAGCCGGCGCTGATCGGGATGTGGGTCTTGCGGGTCCGTCCGACGAGGGAGCCGTCCGGGCCGACGAGCACCGCGGTGTTGTAGCCGCGCGGGTCGTCGGGGTGGTCGTCACCAGCCGGTCGCTCGTACAGCGACGCGTGCACGAACACGCCGTGGCGCCGCGCCTGCTCGCTGGCGAAGGTCACCGTCGGGCCGTCCTCGAGCGACTCGGCGCGGTCCTTCGGTGTCCCCTCCGCCGGTGTGTCGCCCGGGTACCGGGACAGCGTGAGTTCCTGCAGGAACACCACCGTCGCTCCGGCCGCCGCCGCGGAGGCGATGCCGTCGGCCAGCACGCGTCCGTGCTCGACGGGATCCTCGTGCCAGCGGGTCTGGACGAGGGCCACGCGGACCCTGCGGCGAGGCGTGCTGGTGTCCGCGCGCAGGGGGGACGGGCGCTCGGCTGCGGTGATGACGTCCATGCCGTCATTGTTGACCCACCGATCAACAAGCGCAAGGGTCAGTTGATGATGTTCACCGCGCGGGAGATGACGAGCGCGAGCAGGATGAAGCCGCCGAGCGCCTGGTACGCCATGATCATCTTCGCCCGCACCGTGAGCGGCATCGTGTCCGTCGGGCTGAACGCCACCATGTTCGTCATCGCCACGTAGAGGTAGTCGAGGTACACCGGGCGCCACGAGGCCTTGGTGGGACCGGACTCCTGGGGGAACAGGAAGTCGGCCTCGGCGCTCGCCCAGAGCTGCGGTTGCCGCCGCGCGACGGGGCCGCCGCGGTCGAGCTCCCAGTACACGAGCCCGAACGCGATGATGCTGCTCACCCACACCTGCAGCGCCGTCAGGAGCACCGCGCCACCGTCCGGGTGGCCGTGGAGGAGCTGGTCGATCGTCTTCACGACCGTGAGCTGGTTCGCGACGGTGAGCAGGACCGCGAGCCCCGTCGACAGCCAGCGCGACCAGGTGGTCTCGCGGGTGAGGCGTCGCGGGTTGAAGACGACGAGCGGCGTGAGGAGCAGGACGCCGAGCAGCGGCACGACCCAGGCGGGGAAGAACAGCACCTCGTCGGGCAGGAGGAGGCTCAACGCGAGGTTGACCAGCACGGCGACGGCGACGGGTGCGCGGTGCTCGTGCTGGTGGAGGCGCTGCGTCGTCGTCACGCGTCCGAGTGTGGCACCGCTCCCCGGAGGCACGGCCGTACGACCCGTGCGGACCCTCTCAGTCGAGTGCCCCGTGTCGCGGTGGTGGAACGTGGAACATCAGTAGGCTGCTCTCGGGTCGCGCCACCGCCGGATCGTGACCCGGTCAGAGATGAAGCCCACCGCTGCGCCAACAGCGATGGGCTTCGATTTGCTCTCCGAGTGGAGAACGAGGGACGAACTGGGTCCCGAGCCTGAACTCGGAACCCAGTGTTACCCGATCCACGATCGGGTCGCACGTCTCTCGGCCCCCGCTCTTCGTGTCTGCCGGCGCTGACACGGAAGGTGGTTCGGATGTCACACGACGACGAACCGCTCAGGTAGGGAGCGGTTCGGCGAGGGACAGCGGTCCGACCTCGCGCCCGAGCAACCGCCCCGCCGCCCGCAGCCCGGACAGCAGCGCCCCGTGGACGGTCGCGGGGTCGTCGCCCCACGTGGCCTCCCCGGCGAGCTGCACCCGGCCGCACCGGGAACCGAGCAGGTCGTGGTCGTCCGGGGACGCCCCGACGTGCAGGTAGGAGTACGACCCCCGCGCGAACGGGTCCGCCGCCCACCGGGTGATGCGCACGGCGTCGGGCTGCGGGACGGACGGACCGAACATCCGTCGGAGCGCGGTGACGGCTTCGTCGACGACGAGCGGATCCGGCAGCGACTCGATCCGCCGGGCGCCGGCACCGCCGACGAGGGCGGCGAGCACCGGCTCGCCGGTCACCCGGGACATGTCGTACCAGGAGTGCCAGTCGACGCCGGCCGGACCCTGCTGCCGTACGACCCAGTCGTCACCCCAGAAGCGCTCGGGGAACCGGAGGAACACCTTGTCGTAGACGCCCATCCCGAGCCGGCCCATCGCGTCGAGGACGTCCGGGTCGAGTGGCGGCTCGAACGTGACCGCCCCGGCCTGCAGGACGCCGAGCGGAACGGTGACGACGACGTCCGCGGCGGTGACGACGGTCCCGTCGGCGAGCTCGACGGCGGCACGATCCGGGGACTGCCGCACAGCGCGGACCTCCGACGACAGTCGGACGTCGAGACTGTCGGCGATGGCACGGGCGTACTGGCCGTAGCCGCGGGGGAAGACGACCTCGTCGCCCGGGACGTGCTCCTCGTCGAGGCCGTGCGCGTCGAGGACGGTGACGGGCGCGCCGCAGAGGTCCTCCGAGCGGTGGGCGGTGTACTCCCGGACGCGGGCGGCCCGGTCCCCGTCGATGCGCAGGTTCCGCAGGACGGCGTTCACGGCGCTGGCGTACGTGGACGGCGGCGGCGCGTGTTCCACCACCTCGGGCAGCGCGGCGTCGAGGGCGTGCAGGTCGGCGACGAACGACGCGGCCTCGGCCTCGGTCAGCCGGCGACCGGAGGGCGCGTGCCAGCCGATCGGGCGGCCGTCGAACTGGAAGCTGCCGACGGTGAACTCGACGGTGTCGATGCCGAACGCCGGGGCGAGCGCCCACAGGGGGTTGCCGTCGATCCCGTGGATCCACGAGGCCCCGAGGTCGACGGGCACGCCGAGTTCGTCGTCCGTCCAGGTGCGGCCACCGATGCGGTCGCGGGCTTCGAGCACGACGACCCGCTGCCCGCCCTGCGCGAGCACTCGGGCAGCGGCGAGACCGGACACCCCGGCACCCACCACCACGACGTCAGCGTCCATCAGTGCCCTCCCGTCAGCGGCGCCGTCAGCCGCGCCGCGAGGCTCGGCCGGCCGGTCAGTGCTTCCTCGCGGTCCGCCAGGTCGGTCGCCACGAGCCCGGCGTTCGCCCCGAGGAAACGCAAGGGCTCGGGCTCCCAGTCCGGCGATCGGTGGTTCACCCACGGGAGCGTGGTCAGGGGCGACGAGACTCCGCGGACGAGGTCGGCGAGCGTCCTGCCCGCCAGGTTCGTCGTCGAGAGGCCGTCGCCCACGTACCCACCGGCGGTCCCGACGTGACCGTCCCAGGTCACCGACGCGCACCAGTCACGCGGGACACCGAGTGGACCGCCCCACGTGTGCGTGATCGGGGCGTCGGCGACGGCGGGGAACAGGTCGACGAGCGCCCTCCGCAGGTGCTCGAACACCCGTGGTACCCGGTCGTGGCCCGGCTCGATCGACGAACCCCAGTGGTAGCGGGCACCCCGTCCGCCGAAGGCGATGCGGTCGTCGGCGGTCCGCTGCCCGTACACGAGCAGGTGCCGGTAGTCCGAGAACGTCTGTCCGTGCTCGAGCCCGATGCGGTCCCACACGGCAGCGGGGAGCGGAGCGGTGGCGATCATGAGCGAGTACAGCGGGAGGATGCGTCGTCGGGTCTGCTCGAGCTGCGCGCCGTAGCCCTCGACCGCGATGACGACCGCGCCGGCGGTGACGGTCCCGCGTGCGGTGACCACCCGGCCCTGGTCCCAGGAGGAGGCGGGCGTGTGCTCCGCGATCCGGACGCCCCGTGCCTCCAGGGCGGCCGCCAGGCCACGGACCAGCGCGGCGGGCTGCACCCGCGCGCAGTCGGGGGTCCAGGCGACGCCGGCGGAGCCCGCCGCGTCTCCGGGACGTGCGTCCCGGTAGGTCATGTCGTCGCCCCACGCGGCGGAGGACGCGACCTCGTCACGGGCGGCGCGCTCCTGCACCGCGGAGCGCGCGTAGAGGACCGTCCCGCCCTTGACGTAGTCGCAGTCGACGCCCGCCTCGGCGCTGGCCCGACCGACCTCGTCGACGGTGTCGCGCATCGCCCGACGGAGTGCGTGGGCCGCGTCCCACCCGTGGCGTTCCGCGAGCGACGCGGCGGACGCCGGGAAGAGGGCCGAGCACCAGCCGCCGTTGCGGCCGGAGGCGCCGAACCCGGCGATCTCCCGTTCCACGACGACGATCTGGAGGCGCGGGTCGGCCTGGTGCAGGTACCACGCGGTCCAGAGACCCGTCAGTCCGGCACCGACGATGCAGACGTCCGCGGTCGTGTCGCCGTCGAGCGGGGGCCGGGGCGTCAGGTCGTCCCGGCCGCTCGTGACGAGCGCATCGAGCCAGAACGAGACGCCCCGGTAGCCCGTCATGGTCAGATCTTCGTCCAGGCCTCGGTCAGGACGCTCCGCAGGATCGACGTCATCTCGCGGAACTCCGGCTGGCCGATGGTCAGCGGCGGGGCGAGCTGCACGACGGGGTCACCGCGGTCGTCGGCGCGGCAGTACAGCCCCGCGTCGAACAGCGCCTTCGACAGGAACCCGCGCAGCAGTCGCTCGGACTCGGCGTCGTCGAAGGTCGTCTTCGTCGCCTTGTCCTTCACGAGCTCGATGCCGTAGAAGTAGCCGTCACCGCGCACGTCTCCGACGATCGGCAGGTCGCGGAGCGTGTCGAGCTCGGCCTTGAACAACGGCGCGTTCTGCTGGACGTTCTGCAGGAGCCCCTCTTCCTCGAAGATGTCGAGGTTCTCCATCGCGACGGCCGCCGACACCGGGTGCCCGCCGAACGTGTAGCCGTGGTAGAAGGTCGTGTCACCGGTCGAGAACGGCTCGAACAGCTTGTCGCTGATGATCGTCGCGCCGATGGGGGAGTACCCCGAGGTCATCGCCTTCGCGCAGGTGATCATGTCCGGGACGAAGTCGTAGGTGTCACACGCGAACATGGTGCCGATCCGGCCGAACGCGCAGATGACCTCGTCGGACACGAGCAGGACGTCGTACTCGTCACAGATCTCGCGGACGCGCTGGAAGTAGCCGGGCGGGGGCGTGAAGCAGCCGCCGGAGTTCTGCACGGGCTCGAGGAAGACCGCGGCAACGGTGTCGGGGCCCTCGAACTCGATCATCTCGCGGATGCGCTCGGCCGCCCAGAAGCCGAACTCCTCCTCCGAACCACCGGCGAAGCCCATCTCCGCAGCGCGGTAGTAGTTGGTGTTCGGGACCCGGAAGCCACCGGGGGTGAGCGGCTCGAACATCTGCTTCATCGCCGGGATGCCCGTGATCGCGAGGGCCCCCTGCGGTGTGCCGTGGTAGGCGACCGCACGCGAGATCACCTTGTGCTTCATCGGCTTGCCGCGGAGCTTCCAGTAGTACTTCGCGAGCTTGAACGCGGTCTCGACCGCCTCACCGCCGCCGGTCGAGAAGAACACCTTGTTGAGATCGCCCGGGGCGTGGTCGGCGAGCCGGTCGGCGAGCTCGATCGCGGCGGGGTGCGCGTACGACCAGATCGGGAAGAACGACAGGGTCTCGGCCTGCTTCGCGGCCATCTCGGCCAGACGCTTCCGGCCGTGCCCGGCGGCGACGACGAACAGGCCGGAGAGCCCGTCGATGTACTCCTTGCCGTGGCTGTCGTAGACGTGGTGTCCCTCGCCGCGGACCATGATCGGGACGTCTGCTCCGGCCTGGTTCGCGCCGTGGCGGGCGAAGTGCATCCAGAGGTGGTCGCGCGACTTCTGCTGGAGTGCGGCGTCGTCCACCGGGGCGAACGGGTCGTAGGAGCCCAGGCGTGCACGTGGTTCGGAGATGGTCATCGCGTTCCCCAGTCGTAGAGCTGTTTGCGGAGTTGCAGGTAGACGAAGGTCTCGGTGGCGGCGACGCCCGGGATCGCCCGGATCGTGCCGTTCAGCAGTTCGATGAGGCCGTCGTCGTCCTCGCAGACGACCTCCACCATGAGGTCGAAGCTCCCGGCGGTCATGACCAGGTAGTCGACCGCCGGGAGCCGTTCGAGTTCGTCGGCGACGGTTCGGGTGTCACCGCTGACCCGGATGCCGATCATCGCCTGCCGGTGGAACCCCAACTGCAGGGGGTCCGTGACCGCGACGATCTGCATGACGCCGGTCTCCGTGAGCTTCTGCACCCGTTGGCGGACCGCCGCCTCGCTGAGACCGACCGCCTTGCCGATCTCGCCGTACGGGCGGCGCCCGTCTGCCTGGAGTTGTTCGATGATCCGCTTCGAGGTCTCGTCGATCGGTCCCGGACGTCGTGGTGCTGCCGCCATGCCGGACAGCATGGCAGTGGCATCCGAGCCGCGCAAGGGATTTCGTTGTGAACACGATGTTTCGCGACGATTTCCGTTGTTACGGTTCTCCACAACCTGCGGATTCTTCTTCCGGAGCGGCAGATTCCGTGCCAGTATCGCCGCCATGCTGGACAGTGACACAGCCTCCTCGGACCGCGCGACGGCCGTTTCCGGCCCCATCGCGATGCGCGCGCCGACCACGGGAGTGCTCCGGAACTTCGTCGGGGGTGAGCAGGTCGAAGCGCGTGGCGACGCGACCATGGACCTCGTCGCACCGACGGACGAGCACGTGTACGGCACCTCGCCCGTCTCCACCGCCGAGGACGTCGACGCCGCGTTCGCCGCCGCGAGCGGGGCCTTCCGCTCGTGGCGCCGCACGACGCCCGGCGAACGGCAGCTCGCCCTGTTCCGGATCGCCGACGCGATGGAGCAGCGCGCCGAGGAGTTCGCCGACCTCGAGTCCCTGGACACGGGCAAGCCCCGGGCCACCCTCGTGCAGGACGAGATCCTGCTGTCGGTCGACCAGATCCGCTTCTTCGCCGGGGCCGCCCGGAACCTCGAGGGCCGCAGCGCCGGCGAGTACCTGCCCGACCACACGTCGTTCGTCCGCCGCGAGCCGATCGGCGTCGTCGCCCAGGTCACGCCGTGGAACTACCCGCTCAACATGGCGGTGTGGAAGTTCGCGCCCGCGCTCGCCGCGGGGAACACCACGGTGCTCAAGCCGAGCGACACCACACCGCTCTCGACGCTGCTGCTCGCCGAGGTCGCCGCCGAGTTCCTGCCGCCGGGCGTGCTCAACGTCGTGCTCGGCGACCGCACCACCGGCGCCGCGATGATCGACCACCCGACGCCCCAGCTCGTGAGCATCACCGGCTCGGTCCGGGCAGGCATGCAGGTCGCCCGCGCCGCGGCGTCCGACCTCAAGCGCACGCACCTGGAACTCGGCGGCAAGGCCCCGGTCATCGTGTTCGACGACGCCGACATCCCGTCCGCGGTCTCCGGGATCGTCGCCGCGGGGTTCTTCAACGCCGGCCAGGACTGCACCGCCGCCACCCGGCTGCTCGTGCAGGAGGGCATCCACGACGAGTTCGTCGCGGCCCTCGTCGCCGAGGCCCGGTCGAACGCCCGCACCGGCCCCGACGTCACGGACCCCGCGTTCGGCCCCGTGAACAACGCCGGCCAGCTCGCACAGGTCCGGTCCTTCCTCGACGCCCTCCCCGACCACGCCACGGTCGAAGCCGGTGGGCGCCGGGTCGGGGACCGCGGGTTCCACCACGAGGCCACGATCGTGTCCGGTCTCCGGCAGGACGACCGCATCGTGCAGGAGGAAGTCTTCGGCCCGGTGCAGACGGTCCAGCGCTTCCGGACCGAGGACGAAGCCCTCCGGCTCGCGAACGACGTCGAGTACGGCCTCGCGAGCTCGGTCTGGACGACCGACCACGCGCGGGCGATGCGGTGCTCCCGCGACCTCGACTTCGGCTGCGTGTGGATCAACACGCACATCCCCATCGTCGCCGAGATGCCGCACGGCGGCTTCCGGCACTCCGGCTACGGCAAGGACCTGTCCCAGTACGGGTTCGACGACTACACCCGCATCAAGCACGTCATGTCCTACACCGGCTGACCACCGGACCCGACCAGCGCACCAGCAGGAGGCACCATGGCAATGACCGGCACGTTCGCCGAATCGGGAGCTGATCTGCGGCTCGAGCAGATCACCAAGGCCTTCCCCGGCCACACCGCGGTCGATTCGCTCGACCTCACCGTGCCGGCCGGGTCGTTCTTCGCCCTGCTCGGCCCGTCCGGCTGCGGCAAGACCACGACACTGCGGCTCGTCGCCGGGCTCGAGGAACCGACGAGCGGCACGATCACGATCGGCGGCCAGGACGTCACCGACACGAAGCCGTACCAGCGCCCGGTCAACACGGTGTTCCAGAACTACGCGCTCTTCCCCCACATGAGCGTGCTCGAGAACGTCGCCTTCGGTCTGAAGCGTCGGCGCATCCCGGACCCGATGACGAAGGCGACCGAGGCCCTCCGGCTCGTCGAGCTCGAGGGTTCCGCGTCGAAGCGTCCGGCGCAGCTCTCCGGCGGCATGCAGCAGCGCGTCGCCCTCGCCCGCGCGATCGTGAACCGCCCCGCCCTCCTGCTCCTCGACGAGCCGCTCGGTGCGCTCGACCTCAAGCTGCGGCACCAGATGCAGTTCGAGCTGAAGTCGATCCAGGCGGAGGTCGGTCTCACCTTCCTGCACGTCACGCACGATCAAGAGGAAGCGATGACGATGGCCGACACGGTCGCCGTGATGAACGGCGGCCGGATCGAGCAGATGGGCAGCCCGCAGGAGCTCTACGAACTCCCGCGTACCGCGTTCGTCGCGAACTTCCTCGGCCAGTCGAACCTGCTCGAGGGCGAGGTCCGCGGTACCGACGGCCCGTTGCTCGTCGTCACCACAGCGGCCGGCACCCTCGCGGTCCCCGCCGACCGCGCCGTCACGACGAGCGGCCGCGTGGTGGTCGGTGTCCGTCCCGAGAAGCTCAAGATCCGCACGGCGGAGCCCTCGCCGGAGGCCGGACGGAACATCCTCGGCCCCGGACGGGTCGTGGACGTCTCGTTCTCGGGCGTGAGCACGCAGTACCTCGTCGACGTCCCCGGCGCCGGGCACGTGTCCGTCTTCGCGCAGAACTCGAAGGGCGGGCCCCGGATCGCCACCGGCACCGAGGTCTGGCTGACGTGGGGCGTCGATCACGGGTTCGGCCTGGAGGCGCACCTCGCGTCCGGCGCGACCGTCACCACACAGGGCGAGGCGGGCCTCCAGTCCGCACCGGCGACCGCAGGAGCGGTCGCGTGAGCAGCCGGCCCGACCTGGTCCGCGGACTCACGTCCGCGCGCGTCAGCCGCCGCGGGTTCCTCGCCGGCGGCGGGGCCGCCGCGGTCGCCGCGCTCCTCGCCGGCTGCAGCATCAAGGGATCAGCGGCGTCGCTCGCGGAGCACCCGGTCGACTGGCAACGCTTCTGGGCGGACGCGAAGGCGACGAAGCAGCTGAACTTCGCCAACTGGCCGCTCTACATCGACTCCGACAAGGGCAAGTCCGAGTCGCTCCGGCTCTTCGAGCAGGCCACCGGCATCGCGGTCGACTACCAGGCGGTGATCCAGGACAACGCGACCTTCTACGCGACCGTCTCGCCGATCCTCCGGGCGCAGGGGGCGACGGGCTACGACCTGGTCGTCATGACGAACGGGTTCGAGCTCACCCAGATGATCAAGAACGGCTTCGTCTGCGAGCTCGACCACTCGCGGCTGCCGAACTTCGCGAAGTACGCCGGGGACTCCGTCAAGGACCCGACCTACGACCCGGACAACAAGCACTCCGTGGTCTGGCAGACCGGGTTCACCGGCCTCGCCTACAACCCGAAGTACATCGACCGCGAGATCACGTCCTTCCAGGACCTCCTCGACCCGGCGTTCCGCGGGCGGGTCGGCCTGATGAGCGACAACACCGAGCTGGGCTCCCTCGGACTCCTCGCCAACGGGATCGACCCCGAGACCTCGACCCCGTCCGACTGGCGGACGGCCCAGGACTGGCTGCGGAAGCTGCGGCCGAGCGTCACCGGGTTCTACGACCAGAGCTACATCAACAAGCTCGAGAACGGCGACACCTGGATCACGCAGGCCTGGTCGGGCGACGTGTTCCAGGCGCAGCAGTCCGGGTTCGAGCACCTGGAGTTCGTCACGCCCGAGGAAGGCCAGATGATGTGGCACGACAACCTCATGATCCCGCGGCAGGCGGCCAACCCCGTGTCGGCGCTCGCGTGGATGGACTTCTACTACACGCCGAAGATCGCCGGGATCGTCGAGGACTACGTCAACTACGTGTGCCCCGTCCCCGGTGCCGAGGACTACGTGCGCGACGTCCTCGAGGACCCCACCGTCGCCGACAGCCCGCTCGTGTTCCCGTCGCAGGACGTCCTCGAGCGCTCCCACGAGTTCCGGGTGTTCGAGAACTACGACGAGTACTCGGAGTGGAACAGCATCTTCAACGCGGTGGTGCAGTCGTGACCGCGGTCGGGACCGCCGGGGTCGGCACGGGGCCGGGTCGTCGCCGACTGCGGGTGCCGTTCCTGCTCGGGATCGTCGGGACCGCCTACCTCTGCGTGTTCTTCGTCATCCCGCTCGTGTCGGGGCTCATCGTCTCGCTCATGTCGGGCAACCCGGACGACGGGTACACCTTCACGTGGAACGTCGGGATCTACTCGTCGCTCTTCGTCGACCCGCAGGTGCCGTACCTGACGTTCCTGCTCCGGTCCCTCTGGTACGGCGTCGCGGCCACGATCGTGACGATCCTCGTCGGGTACCCGGTGGCGTACTTCATCGCGTTCCGGGTGTCGCCGCGGTGGAAGAACCCGCTGCTCATGCTGGTCTTCATCAGCTTCCTGGTGTCGTTCGTGATCCGCACCGACATGTGGGCGTTCGTGCTCGCGTCGCAGGGCCCGGTCGTCACGACCCTGCAGGCGATCGGCCTCGCGGGGAAGGACTTCCACATCCTCGGCACCTCGGGCGCGGTGATCTTCGGCAACGCCTACAACGACCTCGCGTTCATGGTGCTGCCGATCTACGCGGCGCTCGAACGGATCGACCCGCGACTCGGTGAAGCCGCGAACGACCTCTACGCCGGGAAGGTCCGGGCGTTCTGGCACACGACCCTGCCACTGTCGCGATCGGGCATCTTCGCCGGTGTGCTGCTCGTGTTCATCGACTGCGTCGGAGACCCGGTCAACTCGGCGCTCCTCGGCGGGACGAACACGTACACGATCGGTCAGGCGATCCAGGACGCCTACTCCGGCAACCAGCAGTACAACGTCGCCGCCGCGCTCTCGACCGTGCTCATGGTCGTGCTCGGCATCATCCTGTTCATCTACGCCCGGGTGTCCGGCACCGACGACCTCGAGGACCTCGTATGACCGCCGTCACTCCGACCCGTGCCGGGTCGACCACGCCCGTGTCACCCGTCTCGTCGGGCTCCGCCGCCCGGCCGCAGCGCCGCCGTCGCGGGGTGAGCCGCCGCGGGCCGTGGCTCGCGATCCTCTACTGGGTCGTCATCGCGATCACCCTGGTGCCGATCGTCTACATGGTCGCGTACTCGTTCAACGACGCCCCGACCAACCGCCTGACCTTCGCGTGGAACGGCTTCACGACGTACTGGTACCAGAACCTCTGGAACGTCTCCGGGCTCGGGGCCGCCTTCGGTACGTCGGTGCTCGTCGCGTTCCTGGCGGCGATCGTCTCGGTCGCGATCGGGCTGCCGCTCGCCCTCGCCCTCGAGCGCTACCGGTTCCCCGGTCGGGGCGTCGTCAGCTCGATCGTCTTCGCCGACATCGCGGCACCCTCGATCGTCGTCGGGTCGGCCTCGCTGTCGTTCTTCCTGTCGATCGGGCTCGGCACCGGCTTCTGGACGATCCTCCTCACGCACGTCGCCTTCGACGTCGCGTACGTCGTGGTGGTGCTCCGGGCGCGGATCGCCGGCACGTCGAAGGTCCTCGAGGAGGCGGCGGGCGACCTCGGCGCGACCCCGTTCCAGGCGTTCCGGCTCGTCACGCTGCCGCTCCTCGCGCCGGGCATGCTCGCCGCGGGGCTGCTGGCGCTCGCGATGTCGATCGACGACTACGTCATCACGTCGTTCGTCGCCGGCCCCTCGGTCACGTTCCCGCTGTTCGTCTACGGCGCCGCGAAGGCCGGCATGCCGCCGCAGGTGCTCTGCTTCGGGACACTCGTGTTCGCCGTCGGGCTGCTCGTGGCCCTGCTGAACGGTGCGCTGAACCGACGGCTCGCCCGCACGCGGGGGTGAACGTCGTCTCAGGCCTCGTCCTGCGCGTCTCGCACACGTGTGAGACTTGATCACCGTGACGTCTCCCCTCCACGCCCGTCGATCCCTCGACCGCGGACGAGCGCTCCGCATCGCCGTGTTCGCGGCCGTGGTCCTGGCTGCGTTGTTCGTCGCCTACTGGCACGTCGGCCGGCAGCGCACGGACGTCGACGAGGACGTGTACGTGCGCGCCGGGTGGCAGTACGTCCACGGCGTCTTCACGCTCAACCTCGAGCACCCGCCGACGGCGAAGTTCCTGTTCGGGCTGGCCGAGCTCGTGGT
This sequence comes from Curtobacterium flaccumfaciens, assembly GCF_051548005.1. Taxonomy (GTDB): domain Bacteria; phylum Actinomycetota; class Actinomycetes; order Actinomycetales; family Microbacteriaceae; genus Curtobacterium. Next base: position 77,834 of record NZ_JBPUGH010000001.1, read on the forward strand.
CGGTTCGCCGACCACCCTGGGCCCGCGGATCGTCGCTGCGACCGCGTCGTTCGGCATCGGTCTGATCCTGTTCACCTGGTTCCGTCGCCCCGTCGGGTTCTGGGGTGCACTCATCACCGCCGCGCTCTGGTGGCTCACCCCTCGGGCGAACAACCCCGGGTGGAGCGACCCCGGGTCCGGTGTCGCGACCCGCATCGACCGCGTCGCGCTCCTCGAGCCGGTCATGATGGTCTTCGCGGTCGCGGCGCTCTGGGCTGCCTGGAAGTGGGTGACCGGCGACGACCGGCGACGGTGGATCTGGGCCGGAGCATCCGGACTCCTGCTCGCGCTCTCGGTGACGTCGAAAGTGACCTCCGCCCTGCTCGTCGTCGCGATCATCGCGCTGCCGATCCTGTTCCGCCGGTGGTGGGACCTCCTCACCGGCGGCCTCATCGCCGCAGGGACCTTCGTCGTGGCGTTCGTCGCGCTCTACGCACCGGTCGGACTCGTCCGCGGGCTGACCTACATGCTCGAGTTCCAGTTCCGGCACGCCGAGACCGGGCACACCGTGGTGCTGCTCGGCAAGGAGTACCAGTTCGCCCCCTGGTGGGCGAACGCCGTCTACCTGCTGAACGGGACGAGTCGGTGGTTGGTGCTCGCCCTGGTCGTCGGGCTGGTCCTGGCGTTCGTGCTGCGACCCGACCGGCTCGTGGCGTACCTCGCGATCGGCCTCACGGCACAGATCGTGTTCCTCGTCTCGTCCGACGTCGCGCTCGGGCACTACTACTACGCCGCGATGCCGATGTTCGTCGCACTCGCCGGGGTCGGCCTCGGTCGTCTCGGCTGGCCCAGGGCGGCGATCGGTCGACGGCAGGCGGTGCTGCGGATCATCGCCGTCTGTGCGGTGCTGGCCCTGACGATCCCGCCCGTGGTGCGGGTCGGTTCGGCGGTGGCGCAGGCCCGTCCGGCCGGGATCGCCCTCCTGGACGCGAAGCTGCGGGAGCACGGCGTCACGGACGGGAAGGTCCTGTTCAGCGGGTACAACATCGTGGCGTTCCAGCCGTACTTCGGTGGCCGTGGGACCTGGGCCACCGACGTCGACGACGTCACCGCCGTGGTCGAGGGCACGGACACCCGCTTCCCGATGAAGCCGGGCGTCAAGGAGTACCTCGACGAGCACGCCGACGACCTCGAGTTCTTCCGGGTCGACGAACTGCGGGTCTGGGTGCCGAAGCACGGGTCGCTCCAGGAGCGCGGCGGGGTCCTCGAGGCGGCGCCGTCCAGCGGCGGCTGACGCTCGCGACCGGCGTGTTACGAGTGTGAGTCGGGCGGGGCGGCGCCGGACGCTCCGACGCGGGCCCGCGTAGGTTCCAGCCATGAGTGCAGAGCTGACGCTCGGCGCCGAGGAAGAACTGCACCTCATCGACCTCGAGTCCGGCCGACTTTCCGCGAAGGCCCCGCGCCTCCTGCCCAAGCTGCCGAGCGACCGCTTCGGCGCCGAGCTGCAGCGCACGACGATCGAGACGAACACCCCGGTGGTGCGGACGCTCGACGACCTGCGGCGGGTGATCGTCGACCTCCGGCGCGAGCTCAGCGCCGCGATCGCTCCGGCGGGGGTCACCATCGCCGCGGCCGGCACCGCCCCCCGGTCGGAGTACGCCGACTTCGAGCTGAGCGCCGGCGGTCGCTACGGCCGCATGCAGGAGCAGTACCGGATGCTCGTCGACGAACAGCTCATCTGCGGCCTGCAGGTGCACGTCGGGGTGAGCGACCGTGACCTCGCGGTGGAGATCGCGCAACGGGTCGCTCCCGTCCTCCCCGTGCTGCTCGCCCTGAGCGCGTCGAGCCCGTTCTGGAACGGGCAGGACACCGGGTACGCCTCGTTCCGGAGCATCATCTGGCAGCGCTGGCCGTCCGCCGGCAGCTTCGGTCGCATCCGGGACGCCGCCGAGTACGAGCGGGTGCTCGACGACCTCATCGCGTCCGGGGTGATCGCGGACCGCAAGATGGCCTACTTCGACGTGCGGCCGTCGTCCCACGCTCCGACGCTCGAACTCCGGGTGTGCGACGCGACACCCGTCGTCGACGACGCGGTGCTCATCGCCGGGCTGTTCCGCGCGGCGGTGCGGAAGGCCGAGAAGTCGATCGAGTCGGGCGACGAGTGGCGCCCGAGGAGTGAACCGCTGCACCGCGCGGCGATGTGGCAGGCAGCACGCTCCGGCCTCCAGGGCAGTCTCGTCGGTCTCGGGCAGCACCCGGAGCGCCTGCCGGCCGAGGTCGCCGTCCGCCAGCTCGTGGAGCGGCTCCGGCCCGAGCTCGAGGAACTCGGTGACCACGCCACGGTCACGGAGCTGCTCGAGGACACCCTGGCCCGTGGGAACTCCTCCGACCGGCAGCGCACCGCGTACGCCGAGCGCGGGCAGCTCGACGACGTCGTCGCGCTCGTGGTCGAGGACACCGCCGGCACCCCGTCCGGCCGTGAGGAGGACCCGGTCGTGCCCGTCCGCGGGTACCGGGTGCGCGCCGGCGACGAGGCGGTCGGCCCCGCGGCCCGTCCGCGACCCGCGTTCCGAGACCTCGCGGCCTTCTTCGGCGGGTGGGATGCGGAGACGTCGGCGGAACGGTGCCGTGCCCGCGACTCCTGGACGCGTGCGAACGAGGTCGGCTTCGTGGTCGACGGTGGTGCGCAGGCGTTCGCGTGCGACCTCGTACCCCGGACCATCAGTGCGTACGAGTGGGCGCAGCTCGAGCAGGGACTCGGACAGCGGGCCCGGGCGATCGAGCTCTTCCTGCGCGACGCCTACGGTCCGCGGCGGATCGTGGCGGACGGCGTGCTCGACGAGGAGCACGTCGTCGGCGCCACCGGCTGGGACGACGACGCGACCCGGCTCCCGGCGACCGCGGTCCGTGCGCCGGTGCTCGGGTTCGACCTGGTGCGGAACGAGTTCGGCGGGTGGCGCGTGCTCGAGGACAACGTCCGCTCGCCCTCGGGCGTCGCGTACGGCATCGCCCTCCGCGAGCTCATGGACGCCGTCGTGCCGGACGCACCGCGACCCGAGCACCTGCGTGACCCGCACGGCGTGACCGACCGTCTGCGTCAGACCCTCCGCGCCAACACGAGCGCCGTGACGGGCGTCGCCGATCCCGTGGTGGCACTGGTGAGCGACGGCCCCGCCGCGGGCGCGTGGTTCGAGCACCGCAGGCTCGCCGACGGAGCCGGGCTGCGCCTCCTGTCCGGGTCGGACCTGGACGTCCGTGACGGACGCGTGGTCGACCTGACGACCGGGGACGTGCTGGACGGGCTCTACCTGCGGATCGACCGCGACGTGCGGGCGCTCGACGCCGAGCACGCGCCCGACCTGGGTGCCAGGGTCCTCGACGCCGCCGAGGCGGGTCGGGTGTACCTCGCGAACGCGCCCGGCAACGCCCTGGTGGACGACAAGGCGATGTACGTCACCGTGCCGGACCTGATCTGGTACTACCTCGACGAGAAGCCGCTGCTCGAGTCGGTGCCGACCTACCGCACGAGCATCGAGTCCGAGCGCTTGTCGGTCCTCGACCGGGTGGGGGAACTCGTCACCAAGCCCGTCGACGGCGAGGGCGGTCGCGGGGTCCTCATCGGCCCGAGCGCGAGCGCACCCGAGGTCGCTGAACGGCGTCGTGCGATCGCGGCCGACCCGGCGGCGTGGGTGGGCCAGGAGGTCGTGCAGCTGTCCTCGCACCCGACGATCGGGCCGTCGGGCCTCGAGCCGCGGCACGTGGACCTCCGGGCGTTCGTGTACGCGACGGGGACGGGGCCGGAGGACGTGCACCTGGCTGACGTGGCACTGACCCGCGTCGCGCCCGAGGGCAGCATGGTCGTCAACTCGTCGCAGGGCGGCGGGGCCAAGGACACGTGGATCACGGGTGCGGGTCCGTCCGTCCCGACCGCTGCCGTGCCCGCCTACCCCGCACCGACGGACACCGTGCCGACGGACACCGCACCGACCGGAGGAGCAAGCTGATGTGTGGACTCGCGGGTGAGATCCGTTTCGACGGCAGGGCACCGGACGTCGGCGTCGTGGCGAGGATGACCGGCTGCATGACCCACCGCGGCCCGGACGGCGACGGGCTGTGGGCACGCGGGCCCGTCGCCCTCGGGCATCGTCGACTCTCGATCATCGACCTCTCCACGGCCGGCGCGCAGCCGATGGTCCTGCCCGAGGCGGGCCTGACGATCGCCTACAACGGCATGGTCTACAACTACCGGCAGCTCCGTGACGAGCTGCACGCCAAGGGGCACCGGTTCGCGTCGACGTCGGACACCGAGGTGATCGCACTGGCGTACGCCGAGTGGGGCACGGCCTTCGTCGAGCACCTGATCGGCATGTTCGCCGTCGCGATCTGGGAGCACCGCTCGGGACGGCTCGTCCTCGCCCGTGACCGGCTCGGCATCAAGCCGCTGTACGTCGCGCCGGTGCCCGGCGGGCTGCGGTTCGCGAGCTCCCTGCCAGCGATCCTCGCGGGCGACGCGGACGGCATCGACACGAGCATCGACCCCGTGGCCTTCGCCTCGTACATGAGCTTCCACTCGATCGTCCCCGCCCCGCGGACGATCCTGTCCGGTGTCGGCAAGCTCCCGCCCGCGACCGTCCGGCTGGTCGAGCCCGACGGCAGTTCCACGGACACGGTCTACTGGGAGCCCCGGTTCGAGCGCGACCCCGCGACGGCCGACTGGTCCGCCGAGGACTGGGAGCAGGCGTTCCTCGGCTCGCTCCGCACCGCGGTCGAACGACGCATGGTCGCCGACGTCCCCGTCGGGGTGCTGCTCTCCGGTGGCATCGACTCGTCGCTCGTCGTCGGGCTGCTCGCGGAGGCCGGACAGCAGGACCTCGCCACCTTCAGCATCGGCTTCGAGGCGGCCGGGGGCGAGTCCGGCGACGAGTTCGAGTACTCCGACCTCGTGGCGCAGCACTTCGGGACCGACCACCACCGCATCCACATCCCGTCGACGCGCCTGCTCGACGGCATCGACGGTGCCGTCGAGGCGATGAGCGAACCGATGGTCAGCCACGACTGCGTCGCCTTCTACCTGCTGTCGCAGGAGGTCTCGCAGCACGTCAAGGTGGTGCAGTCCGGGCAGGGCGCCGACGAGGTCCTCGCCGGCTACGACTGGTACCCGCCGCTCGCCCAGGTCCCCCGTGACCAGGCGGCCGAGGCCTACCGGAACGTCTTCATGGACCGCCGGTGGTCGGCCCTGCAACCGATGCTCGGAGAGCGCTGGCGCAGTGACGACGACACCCCGTCGGCCTTCGTCGACGCCGAGTTCGGCCGCCCCGGCGCGGAGACCAGCGTGGACGCCGCGCTCCGGAGCGACACGACGATCATGCTCGTCGACGACCCGGTCAAGCGGGTCGACAACATGACGATGGCGTGGGGACTCGAGGCCCGGGTCCCGTTCCTCGACCACGAGTTCGTCGAGCTCGCCGCGGCGATCCCGCCGCCGCTCAAGCTCACCGACGGTGGGAAGGGCGTCATGAAGCGCGCAGCACGCGGCATCGTTCCCGACGCCGTGATCGACCGCAGCAAGGGGTCGTTCCCGGTCCCCGCCATCCGGCAACTCGAGGGGCCGTACCTGGAGCGCGTCCGCGATGCCCTGCACGCGCCCGAGGCGCGGGAGCGCGGGCTCTTCGACCCCGCCACCGTCGAGCGGCTGCTGCAGGACCCGAACAGCACCCGCACCGCGATCGGCGCCAACGCGCTCTGGCAGCTCGGCCTGATCGAGATGTGGCTGCAGCGCCACGGAGCGCGGTGATGCAGCCGGGAGGCCCGACCCACGTCCGGACGACGGCCCACGACGTGCCGTCGCTCACCACCAGGGCCGCGGCCGACCTGGGGGAGGAGCTCACCGCCGCCTGGGGTTCCTGGGGTCCGACCATGACGCGGAACGCCCGCCGCGTGGCGTTCGTGAGCGACCGGTACGGCACCCCCGAGGTCTTCGTGCAGGACGTGGTCGTCGACGGCCCGGTCCCCGAGCCGGTCAGGATCGCCCTGTCCGACGACCCGGTGGTCCGCGTGTCGTGGTCGTCGGACGGCGAGTGGTTGGCCGCCGCCGTCGCGACCGACGGCGGTGTCAAGCAGCAGGTCTGGGTGGTGCGACCGGACGGCACCGATGCCGCACAGATCGCCGGGTCGCGCTACCAGCACGCCGAACTCGGTCCGTGGAGCCGCAGCGGACACCGCGTCGTCATCACGCTGCCGTCGACCGAGCCCGAGCAGCCCGCCCGGTCGTACCTCGTCGACCCGGTGTCGGGCGACCGCGACGACCTCGCCGTCGGGGAGCTCATCCACGTGCTCGACCTGTCCGTCGAGGAGCGGCTCGTCGTGCTGCGCGACGGGCAGCGCGGGCACGAGTTCGTCGTCGTCGTCGACCGGCTCACGGACGAGAGCCACGCGCTCTTCAGCGACGACCCCGACGGCTCCGCCGAGATCGCCTTCCTGCGCCCGGCGCCCGCGAGCGGCACGAGTCCCCTCGTCGCCTACGTCGCCACCGAGGCCGGTCTGCCGCGTCGCGGGCTCGTCGCGCAGCCGGTCGGCCCGCACGGCTGGCGCGGACGACCACGCCGGATCATCGAGCGCGCCGACGCCGAGCTCGAGTACCTCGACGCCGACGACGCCGGACGCACCCTGCTCCTCGTCTGGAACGTCGACGGCCGGAGCGAGCTCGACCTCGTCAACACGCACGACGCCTCGCGGACCCCGGTGCCGGACCTGCCCGGGTACGTCGTGACCGACCCGGTCCTCAGCCGCGACGGCCGGAGCGTGCTGCTCACCGCCGAGGGCCCGACCCGTCCGCGTGAACTCTGGCGGCTCGACACGAACGCACTGACCTGGAGCCGGGTGACGGGTGTGCCGGCGCTGCCGGACGTCCCCCTCGTCGAACCGACGCTCGAGCGGTTCGCCGCGCGCGACGGACTGGAGCTCACGGGCTGGCTGTACCGGGCGGTGGAGCCGACCGACCCGTCGACTGAGGCCGACAGCGAGACGCGCACCGTGCCTCCCGGCCGACGCGCAGCGCTCGTCCACCTGCACGGCGGACCGGAGTCGCAGGAACGACCGACGTTCTCGCCGCAGCACCAGGCGCTCGCCGCGGCGGGCGTCACCGTCTTCGCGCCGAACATCCGCGGGTCCTCCGGGTACGGGCACGCGTTCGTGCACGCCGACGACCTCGGGCTGCGCTGGAACGCCCTCGCTGACGTCGTGGACAGCGCCCGGTTCCTCGTCACCAACGGGTTCGCGGAGCGGTCCCGCGTCGCGGTCGAGGGGCGCTCCTACGGGGGCTACGCGACCCTCGCGTCGCTGGCGTTCACCCCGGACGTCTTCGCGGCCGGGGTCGCGGTCTGCGGGATGAGCGACTTCGCGACGTTCTACCGCGACACCGAGCCGTGGATCGCGGCGGCCGCGGCGACGAAGTACGGGCACCCGGTCGACGACGCGGCCCTGCTCGCGGCCCTGTCACCGATGCGGGCCGTCGACGACGTCACGGCACCGCTGCTCGTCGTGCACGGCGAGCTCGACACGAACGTGCCCGTCGGGGAGGCGCACCAGGTCGTCGCGGCCCTGCGGGAGCGGTCGCACGACGTCGAGTACCTGGAGCTCGAGGGCGAGGGCCACGAGTACCGCCGGACCGCGTCGCGCGAGCTGCTCGTGCGGCGGATGGTGGCGTTCGTGGCGTCCCGGCTGCTCGGGTGACGAGTCTGGGTGACCCGACCGGCCTCCCGAACGCAGCTGCTCGGTGCGAGGTTCCCGTCTCGGTGCGGACTCTGGACCCTCGCACGGCGGCGAGGACCTCGCACCGTCCGGGCTCGGTCTCGCACGGTGCGAGCGCTAGCGCCGGGTGAAGTACGGCCGCGCGGCCGGCAGGAAGAGCAGGACCGCAGCGACCACGGACAGCGCGACGAGCAGGAGCGTCGAGACGCCGTCGCCGATGCTCAGGAGCGCCCGAACCGCCGCGACCACCACGAGCACGATGCGCGCGGTCGCCGAGCCGCGCCGGACCCGGAGCACCGCCCACGCCGCCAGCGCCCAGATCACCAGCGAGAGCACGACGGAGACCACGGTCACGAGGACGCTGGAGGGGAACTCCACGAAACCGATCACCGATGCGACCACGCACCCGACGAGCCACACGGCCCAGAGCACGACCGACACGGTCACCACCTGCGGACGAGCCTGTTGCGAGGTCACGGGAGCAGGGTAACCGTCACGCACCGCAACGATCCGTCGGACACCGCGGTGGGGTCGGAGACTGGACCCATGAGCGTCCCGTCCGTGTCCACCACCCGCCGCTCCACCGCCGCCGACACGCGCGCCGAACGGTGGACCACCGATCCCGCCGACGGCGATCTCGACCGGGGCGGCACCGTGGTCGAGTCGAGCGCTCCTGGCGAGCACCTGAGCGCACTGACCCGCCCGGGTGAGGTCGAGCTGCGGGTGACGAGCGCCGCGGCGGACGGGGCGCTCGCCGACCTCGTCGACGCCGTGGTCGCGACGGCCACCGCCCGGTACGCGTCGGCGGTCGTGGTCGACACGGCCGGGCTCCCCGACGGTGTCCGCCGGCTCCTCGAGGACCGCGCCTTCGCCCCCGACGCCCGCGGCGCAGCGGTCCGGACCCGCGACCTGACGACCGCCGACGACGGCAGCCCGACGAGGATGCTCGACAACCCCGCGCTCGCCTCGCTGAACGGCGCCCACGCCCGCTTCGCCGAGCGTCGGGGCGAGATCGTGCGGTACCTGCCGGACGTCTCGGTGTGGACCGGCGTCCCGGTGCACCCGACGGACCAGGACTGGGCGGACATCGCTGCCCTCCTCGGCCCCGGCGCCGGGTTCCGTGTCGACCCGTCCGCCGTGCTGCCGCCCGGCTGGCACGAACTGGAGGGGGCCGGCGGCGTGCAGCTCACGGGTGAGTCGATCGTCGGTGAACCCGACCCCGAGGCGGTCCGGCTGACGGCCGAGGACGTCCCCGAGATGCTCGACCTCGTGGCACGGACGAAGCCCGGTCCGTTCCTCCCGCGGACGATCGAGCTCGGGACCTACCTCGGCATCCGCCGCGACGACCGTCTCGTCGCGATGGCCGGGGAACGCCTGTACCCGCCGGGCTGGACCGAGATCAGCGCCGTCTGCACCGACCCGGGGTTCCGTGGGCAGGGGCTCGGTCGACGCCTGGTGCTCGCGGTCGCGCACGGCATCCGGGAGCGTGGCGAGACGCCGATGCTCCACGCAGCCGCGACCAACACCGGCGCGATCGCCCTGTACGAGCACCTCGGCTTCCGCCTGCGGGAGCGCGGCGCGATCCGCTTCGCGAAGGTGCCGCAGCGGCCGGCGGTCTGACGGACCACGGGTGGGACGGGAGGCCCGTGGCGGCGTCGCCACGGGCCTCCCGTCCGTCCGTCGGTCACCTCCGGTGATCCTCGATTCTCTATGATCGGGGCATGACGAGCACCATGGCCGGGTTCGGCGACGAGCGGATCACGCAGCTCGGGCTGCGCGACCGGGTCTACGACCGGGTGCTCGAGTTCCTCATGGGCCACGACGTCGAGCCGGGCATGCGCCTGTCGATCGACGGGCTCGCCCGCACCCTCGGCGTCTCGCCGACCCCGGTGCGGGAGGCGCTCGTCCAGCTCGAGCGGACCGGCTTGGTCACCCGTGAGGCGAACAAGGGGTACCGCGTCGCGCCGCCCCTCGCCGGCGACCAGCTCGAGGCGCTGTTCGATGCGCGGCTCATCGTCGAGAGCGGCGCGGTCGAGCTCGCCGCCCGCGGGGACGTCGAGGCGCTCCGGACCCGGCTCGACGCCGCGCTCGCCGTGCAGTCCGACGTCGCCGCCGAGGTCGCCGCGATCGAGGTCGGGACCGTCCCCGACGAGTTGATGGCCCGGTTCTTCCGCAGTGACTGGGACTTCCACCAGGTGCTCTTCGACGCGACGCACAACCCGTTCCTCGAGGAGATGTCGGAGATCATCACCACCCGGGTGCACCGGATGCGGCAGATCGTCGGCGGCGGGGACGACGACACCTCGCGTGCCGTGGCCGAGCACCGGTCGATCCTCGACGCGCTCGCGGTCAGCCCGTCCGCGGCGGTGTCGGCCATGCGTGTGCACATCGACAACGTCCGGGTCCGGTCGCGGGCCGACGCGTCGCACGGCGCCTGAGCGCACGGCACGCGACCGCGCGGGGTCCGATCACGCGGGTCGGGTTGCACTCGGGACCAATGCGAGTATCTTTCCTATAGGAAAGAGGTTCAGGGCTGAACCGCACCGCACGACTGCGAAGGAGCATGCACGTGGCATCACCACAGGACTGGGTCACCCAGGATTGGGACCCGACGACTTGGACCGACGAGACGTGGCCGATCGCCGCCTGCCTGCACGGGTTCGCCCAGGTCACCCGCGACGGCACGGCCTTCCACGACGCCCCCGCCGAGGTGTGGGACGACGTCTTCGCGCAGATCGCCGCCGCGGGATTCACCCTCGCCGAACTCGCCGACAGCCACATCCGCCCCGCTGACCTCGAGCGGTCCCGTCGTGACGAGCTGTTCGCGGTCGCAGCGGCGCACGGGGTCGGCATCCCGTCGGTGCACCTGCAGCGGAAGAGCGTCATCCAGCCCGGGCACGAGGAGGACAACCTCGCGTACGCGCACCGGACGATCGACGCCGCCGCCGAGTGGGGCATGCAGGTCTTCTCGACCGGCCTGCACCAGCCGTTCACCGAGGCGCAGCGGAAGGCCCTCTGGTTCTGGACGGCGCCGGGCCCGAAGGACCCCGACGACCCCGAGGTGTGGGACGCCGCGGTCAAGCGCCTCCGGGAGCTCGGCGAGCACGCCGCGAGCGTCGGACTACCGATGGCGCTCGAGCTGTACGAGGACACCTACCTCGGCACCGCCGACAGCGCGGTCCGGCTGGTCGAGGAGATCGGCCTGGACACCGTCGGCCTGAACGCGGACGTCGCGAACCTCATCCGCCTGCACCGGCCGGTCGAGGACTGGAAGGAGCTGTTCGCGAAGACGATGCCGTACACGAACTACCTCCACGTGAAGAACTACACGCGGGACGAGGCCGGCGACGGCAGCTGGGCGACGAGTGCGCCGAGCACCATGGAGACCGGGCTCATCAACTACCGGCAGGTGCTCCGGGACGCCGTCGCCGACGGGTTCCGCGGCATCGTCATGACGGAGCAGTACGGCGGGGACAGCCTCGGCGTCTGCGCGACCAACCAGCAGTACATCCGATCCGTCCTCGCCACCTCGGTGGTCGGGGCGACGAAGCAAGGAGCAACTCGATGAGCACCCTCGACATCGCCGTCGTCGGGTCCGGTTACATGGGCGGCGGGATCGCCCAGGTCCTGGCCCTCGCCGGCCACACCGTCCGGATCGCGGACGTCTCCGCCGAGATCGCCGCGGCCAACCGGGCCCGGCTCATCGCGGAGACCGAGCAGTTCGTCGCGGACGGCCTGTTCCCCGCGGACGCCGTGGCGCGCGTCGACGCCCACCTCGGCGCCGCCGATTCCATCGAGGAAGCGGTCGCCACGGCCGACTTCATCGAGGAGGCCGTGCCCGAGAAGCTCGAGATCAAGCACGCGACGCTCCGCCGGATCAGCGAAGCCGCGCGCCCGGACGCGGTGATCGGCTCGAACACCTCGACGATCCTCATCGAGTCGCTGGCCGAGGCCGTCACCGGACCCGAGCGGTTCCTCGGCGTGCACTTCTCGAACCCGGCGCCGTTCATCCCCGGTGTCGAGCTCATCCCGCACCCGACCACGAACGAGCACGCGATCGAGGTCGGCGAGGTCGTCGTCGCGGCGACCGGCAAGCAGTCCGCCCGGGTGAAGGACTCGACGGGGTTCGTCCTCAACCGCCTGCAGTACGCCCTGTTCGAGGAGGCGACGAAGATCGCCGACGAGGGCATCGCGAGCCCGGACGACATCGACACCATCGTCCGCACGACCTTCGGCTTCCGCCTGCCGTTCTTCGGCCCGTTCGCGATCGCCGACATGGCCGGCCTCGACGTGTACGCGTTCTGCTTCGAGTCGCTGCAGACCCGCTGGCCCGAGCGCTTCGCGACGCCGCCGTCGCTGCAGCAGCACGTCGACGCGGGTGAGCTCGGCACGAAGTCCGGCGCGGGGTACCTCGACGTCCCGGCTGACCGCACGCCGGAGCTCGTCGCCTACCGGAACAAGGCCTACGTCGCCATGCAGAAGCTCCTCGACGAGCTCGGCCCGGCCCCGATCCACTGAGGGACACGACGATGCGCAACGAACAGCAGACCGTCGTCCTGACCGGTGCCGCCTCCCCGCGCGGCATCGGCCGTGCGACCGCCCACCACCTGGCAGAGCAGGGCTGGAACGTGGGGATCATCGACCTCGACCAGACAGCGAGCGAGGAGGTCGCCGTCGAGCTCCGCGAGCAGCACGGCGTCCAGGCCGTCGGTGCGGGGGCGAACGTCTCCGACGAGGGCGCCGTCCGCGCCGCGTTCGACACCATCGAGGCCGCACTGCCGCCGATCGCGGCACTCGTGAACCTCGCGGGAGTCTCCTCCGCGCACGAGTACCTCGACCTGCCCGACGGGGAGTGGCACCGCGTCCTGAGCATCAACCTCGACGGCGTGCACTTCGCGAGCCTCCGGGCAGCGCAGTCGATGGTCCAGCACGGGTACGGCCGCATCGTCAACCTGTCGTCGGTCTCCGCCCAACGCGGCGGCGGCACGTTCAGCAAGACGCCGTACTCGGTCGCGAAGGCCGGGGTCATCGGGCTGACCCGCGGCATGGCCCGCGAGCTCGGCCACCGCGGGATCACCGTGAACGCGATCGCGCCCGGTCCGATCGACACCGACATCATGGGCGGCACGCTCTCCGAGGAGCGCAAGACCGCGATGGCGGCCGACGGCGTGCTCCCGCGCATCGGCACCCCGCGGGACATCGCGGCGGCGATCGCTTACCTCGTCAGCGAGGACGCCGGGTTCGTCACCGGCCAGACCCTCAACGTCGACGGCGGCCTCTACATGCACTGAGCGCGCACCAGCGCGAGCGCAGCCGCGCGCACAAGCGGGAGCGCAGCCGTGCGCACCAGCGCGAGCGCAGCCGTGCGCACCAGCGCGAGCGCGCACCGGGCCCAGACCGGCCCCGCGACCACAGCGAGCCGACGTGCTCGTCGTCGGTCGTGCCTCCAGTCAGACCAACCGATCGCGAAGGAGCGACCGTGTCCGCAACCAGCCCCGCCCTGGGCTCCACCCACGATCCCGCCCTGCGGTCGGCGATCGGCAAGGCGACGAAGCACCTCATGCCGATGCTCGTCATCCTGTACTTCGTCGCCTTCCTCGACCGCACGAACGTCGGGTTCGCCGAAGAGGCCCTGAGCGTCGACCGGAACATCTCCGACGCCGCCTTCGCCCTCGGCGCCGGCATCTTCTTCATCGGCTACGCGATCTTCGAGATCCCGTCGAACCTGCTGCTCAAGCGGTTCGGCGCCCGCTTCTGGCTCGCCCGCATCGCCGTCACGTGGGGCATCGTCGCCGCGCTGTTCTCGTTCACGACGAACGACACGATGTTCATCATCCTGCGGTTCCTGCTCGGCGTGACCGAGGCCGGGCTGTTCCCCGGCGTCATCATGTACCTGTCCGAGTGGTTCCCGAACAAGGTCCGCGTGCGGATGTTCGCGATCTTCTACCTCGCGCAGCCGTTCTCGCAGATGATCGGCGCACCGCTCTCCGGCGGCCTCATCAGCGTCGGCGACCAGGTCACCCCGTTCCACGGCTGGCAGGTCATGTTCTTCGGTGAGGGCATCCTCGCGGTGCTCGCCGGCGTCGCGGCCCTGTTCTTCCTGACGAACAGCCCGCAGCAGGCGAAGTGGCTCGACGACGGGCAGAAGGCGTCGCTCACGGCGGCGATGGCCCGCGAGGACCACGCCCGGAACGAGGACGGTCCGCAGGGCATCTGGAAGGCGATGGCCAGTGGCCGTGTCTGGTACTTCACGATCATCTACTTCTGCCTGCAGGTCGCCGTCTACGGGACGACGTTCTACCTGCCGCAGCAGGTGTCGTCGCTCCTCGGCCAGGACGTCGGCTGGCAGGTCGGCCTCGTCGCCGCGATCCCGTGGCTCGTCGGCCTCGTCGCCTGCTACCTCGTCGGCTCGAAGGCGGACACCGTCGGTCGTCGTCGGCGTTGGGGCACCGTGTTCTACGTCACGACGGGCCTGTCGATCCTCGGGTCGGCGTGGGCGGGCGCGAACGGGCAGCCGATCCTCGGCATCCTCTTCATAACGCTGGCCGTGGCGAGCTTCCTCGCGGTCGGCCCGATCACCTGGGCGTACCCGACGGCGTTCCTCACCGGGGCCGCGGCGGCCGCGGGCATCGGCCTCATCAACTCGCTCGGCAACCTCGGCGGCTTCGTGGCCCCGATCATGCGGACCGCCATCAACGAGGTGGTCCCGACCGACAGCGGTGCGTTCGGGATCGTCTCGCTCGGTGTCCTGGCGTTCGTGGCGGCCGTGATGATCTTCTGCACCAAGTTCTTCCGAGGCGCGAAGGCGGATGATCTGCTCGACACCTCCCACGTGGCGACGGCCGAGCCGGGCGCGACGAGTTCGTCGAAGGAGACGACACGATGACCAGGCTCTTCAACGACCCCGCGGACTTCGCGGACGAGGCGGCGGACGGGTTCGTCCTCGCCAACCAGCGGTGGGTCCGCCGCGTGCACGGTGGCGTCGCCCGCGCCACGACCAGCCCGGACGGCACGGTCGCGGTCGTGATCGGCGGCGGATCGGGCCACTACCCGGCGTTCGGCGGGCTCGTCGGCCACGGTCTCGCGGCCGGGGCGGCGATGGGCAACCTCTTCGCGAGCCCGTCGGCGCAGCAGGTCGCCGGGGTCGCCCGCGCAGCCGAGCACGGCGGTGGGGTGCTCTTCTCGTACGGCAACTACGCGGGCGACTGCCTCAACTTCGACGCCGCCGCGCGCACGCTCGAGGGCGAGGGCATCCCGGTCCGGACCGTCCGGGTCACCGACGACGTCGTGTCGGCGCCCGGTGACCGCGCGGCCGAGCGTCGCGGCATCGCCGGCGACCTCTGCGTCTTCAAGGTCGCCGGAGCCGCCGCCGAGCAGGGCCGCACGCTCGACGACGTCACCGCGGTGGCGTCGCGGGCCAACGACCGGACGCGCTCGTTCGGCGTCGCGTTCTCCGGCTGCTCCCTCCCCGGTGCCGCCGAGCCGCTGTTCGAGGTGCCCGAGCACCGGATGGCGATCGGCATGGGCATCCACGGCGAGCGGGGCATCGACGAGACCGAGGTGCCCACGGCCGAGGGGCTCGCGTCGCTGCTTGTGTCGCGACTGCTCGACGAGCTGCCGGCGGGCGTCACGGCGTCCGGCGCGCGGGTCGTCCCGATCCTCAACGGCCTCGGCAGCGTCAAGTACGAGGAACTCTTCGTCGTCTACCGCTCGGTGGCCCGCCTGCTCGAGGACGCCGGCGTCGTGGTCGTCGAACCCGAGGTGGGGGAACTCGTCACGAGCTTCGACATGGCCGGCGTCTCGCTCACGCTGTTCTGGCTCGACGACGAACTCGAGCGGCTCTGGGCTGCTCCGGCGGACACCCCGGCGTTCCGGAAGGGCGGTGCGGTCAGCGCCGAGCGCCTGCCGGAGTCCGAGCTCGAGGCGTCCGACGGCATCGAGGTCGGCACCGGGTCCACGGAGTCGCAGGAGGTCGCGACCCGGGTGGCGGCAGCGCTCGCCGCGGCACGGCGGGTCATCGACGAGCACGTCGACGAGCTGGGCGACATGGACGCGGTCGCTGGCGACGGCGACCACGGCATCGGCATGCAGCGCGGTGCGCACGCCGCGGAAGCGGCCGCTTCCGACGCGGTCCACCGTGAGGTCGGTGCCGGCGGGCTGCTCGCGATCGCCGCGGACGCCTGGTCCGACAAGGCCGGCGGCACGTCCGGTGCCATCTGGGGAGCCGCCCTGGAGGCACTGGGTCGCGTCATCGGGGACGAGTCGCGTCCGACGTCGGCGCAGCTCGCGGAATCGGTGCACGCCGCGACCACGGCGGTGTCGGCGTTCGGTGCCGTGCCCGGGGACAAGACGATGGTCGACGCACTCGTGCCGTTCGACGAGGCCTTCGGGTCCGCCGTCGAGGGCGGGGCGTCGACCCTCGATGCCTGGCGGGCGGCCGCGGCCGCAGCCCGCGAGGCCGCGGACGCCACGGCCGACCTCGTGCCCCGGAAGGGACGCGCCAAGACCCACGCCGACCAGGCGGTGGGGACGAGGGACCCCGGAGCGGTGTCCTTCGCGTTGATCGTCGAGACGGTGACCTCGGTCATCGAGGAAGGAGCAGCACGATGACGCTGCGACTGGTGGTCGGATCGGACGATGCCGGCTTCGAGTACAAGGAGGCGATCAAGGCGGACCTGCTCGCGGACGAACGGGTCTCCGACGTCGCCGACGTCGGCGTGGATGCGGACGGGCACACCGCCTACCCGCACATCGCCGTCGACGCCGCACGCATGGTCGCGAACGGCGAGGCCGACCGGGCGATCCTGATCTGCGGCACCGGGCTCGGGGTCGCGATCAGCGCGAACAAGGTCCCCGGCATCCGCGCTGTGACCGCCCACGACAGTTACAGTGTCGAGCGGTCGGTGCTCTCGAACGATGCGCAGGTGCTCTGCATGGGGCAGCGCGTCATCGGGCTGGAGCTCGCACGGCGGCTGGCGAAGGAGTGGCTCGGCTACACCTTCGACACCTCGAGCGCGAGCGCCGACAAGGTCGCGGCGATCTGCGGGTACGACGGGTCCTCGGCCGAGGGCATCGACGCGAACGGGACCGACCGCGCATGACGCTCGTCGGGGTGTCGCTCAAGATGTACTTCTCGCACGCCCGGACCCTCGACTGGGTCCGGCAGGTGGTGGACATCGCCGAGCGGCACCCCGCCGTGCGGTCCGGGGCCGCGGAGCTGTTCGTGGTCCCGACGTTCCCGGCGCTCGTCCCGGTGCGGTCGCTGCTGGACGGGTCGCCGGTGCTGCTCGGTGCGCAGGACCTGTCGTGGGCCGACGAGGGCGCGTTCACGGGCGAGGTCTCCGGCGCCGAGCTGCGTGAGATCGGTGTCGACCTCGTCGAGATCGGGCACGCCGAGCGGCGCTCCCTGTTCCACGAGACCGACGAGGACGTGGCGGGGAAGGTGCACGCGGCGTACCGCAACCACCTGCGGCCGCTGGTGTGCGTCGGGGAGCCGCACCGTGCCTCCAGTGCGGACGCGATCACGGAGGTGACCGCGCAACTGGACCGGTCCCTCGCCACCGCGACCGCGGACGGTCTCGCCGGGCCGCTGGTCGTCGCGTACGAGCCCGTCTGGGCGATCGGCGCGCCGGCACCCGCGCCGGACGAACACATCGTGGCCGTCCTCGCCGGCCTCGAAGCACACCTCGCGTCACGGCCGGAGCTGGCCGGCAGCACGGTGATCTACGGCGGCAGTGCCGGACCGGGCCTGTTGACCCGAGGGCAGGGGCGGATCGGGGGACTGTTCCTCGGACGCTTCGCCCACGACCCGGCCGCGATCACCACCATCCTCGACGAGGTCGGACCCGCCTAACGGTCGTCGCGGGCGCCCGCGAGTCCGTGGTCGTGCGCGTACACGACCAGCTGCACCCGGTCGCGGAGTTGGAGCTTCCCGAGGATGCTGGAGATCTGGGTCTTCACGGTGGACTCGGTGACGAACTCCTTCGCTGCGATCTCCGCGTTCGACAAGCCGCGCGACGCCCAACCGAACACGATGCGCTCGCGGTCGGAGAGCGTCTGGAACTCCTGCGGCTGCGGCTTCGGGGCGCGCTCGACGTCGGCGCCGAACAGCTGGGCGAGGTCGTTCGGGGCGATGACCGAGCTGCCCTCGTGCACGGCGCGGATGGCCGCGAACAGGAACGGCGGGGTCGTGTCCTTGAGGAGGAACCCGCTGGCACCGAGCCGGATCGCCGTCGCCGCCGCGGGGTCGAGGCCGAACGTCGTCAGGACGATCACGCGGGGGATCGGCCCCGCGACCGCGCCGGAGAACAGCTGCCGGACGGTCTCGACGCCGTCCATGCCCGCCATCCGCATGTCGAGCAGCATCACGTCCGGACGCACGTCGGGGATCGCGGCGAGGGCCTCCGCACCATCCGATGCCTCACCGACCACGACCATGTCGTCCTGGGCGTCGAGCACGACCCGGAGCCCGGCGCGGAAGAGCGCCTGGTCGTCGGTGAGCAGGACGCGGATCGGCGCGCCGTCACCGGCTGGGCCGCGGGCTGGTCCGGCGGCGGCGGCTGCGTGGTCGGTCGTCTCGGTCATCGGTGGTTCCCCCCAGGGTTGTCGAACGGGATGCGGGCGCGGGCGACGAACACGTCGTCGAGGACCGCGGCGTCGAAGGAGCCGTCGAGTGCGGCGAGGCGGGAGCGCATGCCGTCGACCCCGCGACCGGAACCGCCGGTGGCGCCCCCGCCGACGACGTTCTCGACCTCGAGGACGAGGTCCCCGGAGCGCCAGGTCTCCCGGACGGTGACGGGCATGCCGGGAGCGCCGTGGCGGAGCGCGTTCGTCAGCATCTCCTGCAGCACCCGCCGGGCTGCGGTGCCGGCGTCGGGGCCGAACGCACGCGGGACGCCCCGGACCGTGTGGTCCACGGTGACGCCCGCGTCGCGGATGCCCTGCACGATCTCGTCGAGCGTGGCGGGACCGGCGTCCCCCGTGCCGTCGATCTGCCCGAGGACCTGCCGGACCTCCATCAGCGAGCTGCGTGCGGTGCTGGCGATCGTCGCACTGACCTCACGGACGCGGGCCTCGTCGTCGAGGAACGGCACCGAGTCGGCCTGGGCGATGATGACCGCGAGGGAGTGACCGACGACGTCGTGCACGTCCCGGGCGATCGCCGCTCGGATCCGCTCGGACTCCGCGACGTCGATGGCGCGGGTGGCGGTGGCCTCGGCCTCGGTGGCGACGGCCTCCGCTCGGGATCGCGCGGCCTCGGCGTGGGCGCGTCGTTCGGACTCGCGGTCACGGGAGCGGAACGCGCGGACGGCCAGGCCGCCGGCCCAGACCGCGAGCAGGGCGGCCGCAGGAGCCGCCATCGCCAGGAAGGCCTGGTCGCGCGGCCCGTTCACGAGCACCGCGAACCGGAAGCCCGTGGCGGTCAGGTAGAGGGTCGCGCCCACTCCGGCGAAGAACGCGAGCAGGCCGGACAGCACCACCTCGGCGCGGGTGCCGACGATCGCCGTGGTGCCGATGACGACGAAGATCGCGAGGTCCACCAGGGACGGACGCTCGCCGCCGGCCACCTGGACGAACCCGAGGGCGACGATGAGGAGCATCGCGACGGACGGCGAGATCCGTCGCACGGCGATGGCCCCGGTGGCCGCGACGACGGCGAGCATGCTGGCGTGCTCGAGTTCGAGGTCGACGGGGGCGAGGAACGCGAGCGCGGCGACGACCGCCCAGACCACGTCGACGACGATCGAGCGCGTGGCGAGCGGTCGGATGAAGGCGCGCCCTTCCGTCACGGGTCCGATCATCGCACGGAGGCGTCGGCCACCCGTCCGGCTCGGTGCCTCACGCTCCCGGGCTCATCGCGATCAGCGCCCAGGCGGTGACGACGACGATCCCGGCGCAGACGGAGAGCGTGGCGATGACGTGCTTGATCGAGGAGTCCATGTTCCTCAGCCTCGACGAACCGAGGCGGGACGGCATCGGACTGAGGGTCGAAGCGGATCGGCCGCGAGGACGAACGGCGGTCGCCGGTCGTCAGTTGGTCGTCCGCCGTTCCTCAGCGCGTCAAGGCGGCCAGGTCCGCGACCACCTCGTCCAGCGGCCGGGTCGCATCGAGCTCGTGGGTGCACCCGGCACGGAGCAGCGGGAGCACCTCGACGAAGTCGGCTTCGATCATGGCGCGTTCCACCGCGGTCTTCCCGTACGGGTTCGTCGTCCGTGCCGCGACCCGCTCGAGCAGCACCTCCAGCGGCGCACTGAGCAGCACGATCGCGTCGAAGCGGTCGTACCAGCGACCCTGGTTGCGGACACAGCCCTGGACGAACAGCGACCGGCCGTCGTCCTCGTCGAGCAGCGCCGTCATCCGGTCCTCGACCCAGAGCCACTCGCCGCGGTGTGCGGCGTCGGACGGGTGCGGGTACGGGTGGTACTCGCGCCAGCCCGGGTCGTCGGTGTCCACGACGCGGTGCCCCAACGTCGCCAGCCGCGCCAGCGCCGAGGACTTGCCCGTCCCCGACATCCCGGTGACCAGCACCCTCCTCACGGCACCGGACCGGCCTCGGCGTCGCTCGCCACGGAGGCCGTCTCCGTGATCCGGGAGCTCCGAGCGCGTCGCGCCGCGTAGAGGTCCCGGAGGAGCGCCGCCTCGGCACCGTGATGGATCAGCTCGTCCGCAACGTGGAGCACGAACGACCGCTTCGTCGACTCGGCGTACGGACCGGCGACGGCGCCCATCGGCTCGGAGGCAGTGTCGCCGACCTCCGTCGCGGCCGCCAGGAACACCTGGATCGCCTCGTCGAGTCCCGCGAGCGCCTCGGCGGCGGTCGTCGGGACGCCCGGCGTCGGTCCGGTCGACGGCGCGAGCCCCAGCCACTCGCGGTTCCGGCCGGCCGTGAGCACCTCGACGACGTGGTCGAGCCGCCACCGCACGGTGACCTCCGCGTCCCCGGCGATCGGCTGCCATGCCCACTCGTCGTCGGAGAGCCCGACCATCCGGTCCGTCAGCCGCTGACCGGCGTACTCGACGAGTCCGACCACGTCCTGCTCCGCAGTGTCCATGCCCCATCTTGACCCTGCACCGGGCGCGCGGACACGGTGCTGACGCACCACTGGACGGACGGGAGGCACGGGGCGGGCCCGCCACGGGCCTCCAGTCCGCCGCGACGCGGCTTCAGACGACGACGGAGCCGAGCATCCGGTGCGCGATCGAGATCGACTCACCGCTCAGCGCCGAGAGCGGCGACGACAGGAACGCGACGAGGTCGGCGATCTGCTGCGGGCTCGACTCGCCGCCGGCTCCGCGCTGCACCTCCGACGAGGGCTCGTCGGTGACGGTCCCGGGGTTGACCACGTTCACGCCGACGCCGGACCCGGCGAACTCGTCGGCGAGGTTCTTCGCGACCACGTTCGTCGCGGTGTTCCGGAGCGAGGCGGTGATGTTGCCCGAGATGTAGGCGTTCTGGCCGCTCACGACGACGACCCGACCGAAGCGCGCCTCGCGCTGGTGCGGGAGCACCGCGTTCGCGACGCGGAGGAAGCCGAGTGCCTTGCCGTCGATCGCCTCGGCGACCTGCTCCGGGTCGGACTTCCGGGCCGGGTCGAGGGTCTGCGCGCTCGGGGCGGCGGTCACCACGAGCACGTCGATCCGGCCGTGGCGCTCGAGCACCGACGCGACACCGGCGTCGACGGACGCCTGCGACGCCGTGTCGATCGTCACGCTGTCGTCGTCGTCCCCGGCGCTCCGGGAGGCCACCACGACGGTCGCCCCCTCGGCCTGGAGCCGTTCGGCGACGGCACGACCGATGTAGCCCTTCCCTCCGACGACGAGCGCGACACGTTCCGAGAGCTGCAGGTCCATACCGGCCACGCTACGCGCGGCCCGCCGGGCCGGTGCCCGCGCGATCCGGCCACGACCGCCGCGCGATCGGGCCACTCCCGGACGGCTCCCCAGCGTGGCGCGCCGACCATCGGCCGAACCGAGCGGTCCTCGGACGAGGCGGATCGCGCACCACCGATCAGGAGGCGACATGACCGACCAACAGCAGCCCCCGGGCAGCGACCAGGAGCTCGACCCGACGGCGGACCACGGCGAGCGTTCGTACCGCGGGTCCGGCAAGCTCACGGGCAAGCGGGCGGTCATCACCGGCGGGGACAGCGGCATCGGCAAGGCCGTCGCGATCGCCTTCGCCCGCGAGGGTGCCGATGTGCTCATCAGCTACCTCCCCGACGAGGAGGACGACGCGCAGGACACGAAGCGCTGGATCGAGGAGGCGGGGCGGACGGCGGTCCTGCTGCCCGGCGACGTCAGCGACCCCGCGTACTGCCGGTCCGTCGTCGCCACCGCGGTCGAGCGGCTCGGCGGACTCGACGTCCTCGTGAACAACGCGGCGTACCAGATGACGCACGAGACGATCGAGGAGATCAGCGACGAGGAGTGGGACCACACCCTCGCGACCAACCTCAGCGCCTACTTCCACCTCGTCAAGGCCGCGCTGCCGCACCTCGGCCCTGGGTCGGCGATCATCGGGTCGAGCTCGGTGAACTCGGACAACCCGAAGCCCGACCTCGCTCCGTACGACGTGACGAAGGCGGGCGTCGCGAACCTCTCGGCAGCGCTGGCGCAGTTGCTCGGACCCCGTGGCATCCGCGTGAACAGCGTCGCTCCGGGGCCGATCTGGACGCCGCTCATCCCCTCGACGATGCCGCCGGAGGAGGTCGAGCAGTTCGGCACGCAGACGCCGCTCGGCCGTCCCGGGCAGCCCGCGGAACTCGCCCCGGTCTACGTGCTGCTCGCGAGCGATGACGGCAGCTACGTCTCCGGCGCCCGCGTCGCCGTGACCGGCGGCACCCCGATCCTCTGACCGACCGAACCCCCGAACGCAAGGAGAACGATTTGTACTTCCACAAGCAGGAACTCCAGTTCAAGGCCACCCCGGACAAGCCCGACGCCGTCTACGCGCGCAAGCTGCAGGAGGTGCTCGGTGGCCAGTACGGTGAGATCTCCGTCGCGCTGCAGTACCAGTTCCAGGCGTGGAACATGCACATCCCGGGCAAGTACCGCGACATGGTCTTCGGCATCGGTGCCGAGGAGATGGGCCACGTCGAGATGCTCGCGACGATGATCGCGCAGCTGCTCGAGAAGAGCCCGCTCGGCATCACCGAGGACGCGCTGCAGGACGACCCGACCGTCGCCGCCGTCGTCGGTGGCACCGACGTGCAGCACGCGATCGTCGCGGGTGCGGGTGCCCGCCCGGTCGACAGCAACGGGAACCCCTGGCAGGGCTCGTACATCACCGCTTCGGGCAACCTGCTCGCCGACTTCACGGCGAACGAGAACGCCGAGATGCAGGGCCGTGTGCAGGCCGCTCGGCTCTACCACATGACCGACGACCACGGCGTGCGGGACCTGCTCTCCTTCCTCATCGCTCGCGACACGATGCACCAGAACATGTGGGCCACGGCCGCGGCCGAACTGCGTGAGAAGGGCGTCGAGGGCTTCCCGGTGCCGAGCAACTTCCCCCAGTCGAAGGAGAACCAGGAGGTCAACTACCAGTACCTCAACTTCTCCGACGGCCCGGAGGCGGCCAACGGCCCGTGGGCGAGCGGGCCGTCCTTCGACGGCAAGGGCGAGTACTCGTACCACGACGGCCCCACCACCTCGGCGCCGATGCCGCCGCCCACGCACCCGGACGTCCGCCTGTACGGCACGACCGAGCTGCCGAACGTGGTCGAGAAGACCGCGGGGCTCGTTCAGGACAAGCTCAACAAGGAGTAGTCCCGCCGCCTCGTGACGGAACGCGCGCGTCCCGCGGTCACCGGCGAACGAACGGGAGGCGCGGTGCCAGCT
>NZ_JBPUGH010000002.1:0-79766 GCF_051548005.1 Curtobacterium flaccumfaciens
ACACAACACCACGGAAGAGCGCGGTGTCGTGTCCGGAACCTGGTTCCGACGCGCTCCGCCTACGCCAGCACCACGCTCCACGACGCCGCGTGCGGCCACAGCTGGTGCTCCGGCAGCACGTCGAGCCCGCACGCCCGCGACCCCAGCCCGTGCTGCGCCGCGTCGAGGTACAGGTACGCGTGGTCGGGCGTCGGCAGTTCGTACGGGTGCCCGGCACGTGCGACCTGCTGTGCGGTCCACGGTGTGAGCGTGAACCCCGCACGGTGCGACCCGACCGTGGTCACGCTGACGTCGCCGACCTCCAGCGACCGGAGTGACGGCCGGTGGCCCGACTCCTGCGGCCGCGAGTACTCGACCGTCAGCGAGCGCACCGGCGCCTGGAACCGACCGACCCGAGCAGCGTGCGAGGAGTCCGGGTACGACTCGTCCGGACCGGACCCGAACCACGTCGCGGTCTCGTCGAGGAACGACACCGGGAGGTCGAACCGCACACCGAGCCGCGGCCACGTCACGTCCCACGCCCCGAACGGCACGGCGTCCGTCTGCAGCTGCAGTCCGGCGTCCGTCAGGGTCCAGCGGTGCGTGACGTCGAGACCCCACCCGCTGTTCGCCGCGGCGACCCGGACCCGCTGCACGAGGCCGTCCGCCGTGCGGTCGACCGACACGAGTCGGTGGGTCAGCCGGTCGAGCCCACGCTCGACCCACTTCACGGCCGAGGCCGGTGCGGTCGGGTCCCCGACCCCACCGGTGAGCACCGGGTCGGCCGTCTCGTAGCCGCCCTGCGACGCGAGCCGGTCGTTGTCCGTCGGTGCCCGCCAGAGCTCGAGCCGCGGGCCCGCGACCTCGTGGCCCTTGAACGCGACCAGGTCACCGCGGGCGGTGAAGGTGCCGTCGCCGAGACGGTCGCCGTCCCACCCCTGCCTGGAGGCGCGCGGTGCGTCGGCCGGTCGGCTCGCGACGAGGCGCTGGGTGCGCGCGACGACGTGGCCGGTGTCCGCCCAGGCCGTCGGCCCGGCGAGTTCCGCGGTCACGTCGAACCACAGCTCGTCGCCCGGTGCGAGCGCGTCCTGGTCTGCCGCGGCCCGGAGCACCTCGTCCGGGACCGGGACGGTGGCCGAGGCCCGCGCGGCGATGATCCCGGGCGCGAACCGTCCCGAGGCTTCGACGACGCCGTTCCGCGACAGCGTCCAGCAGAAGCGCAGCCCCGCGGTCGAGGCCGAGTGGTAGCGGTTCTCGACGAGCAGCGTGGTGTCCGACGACGACATCCGGATCGGCGCGACGACGGCCGCGAACTCCGCGAGTCCCGGGGTCGGGGTGTCGTCGGGCAGGACGAGCCCGTCCATCACGAAGTTGCCGTCGTGCACGACCTCGCCGAAGTCACCGCCGTACCCGTAGTACGGGGTGCCGTCCGCCGTGTGGGTGAGCAGGCCGTGGTCGCGCCACTCCCAGACGAACCCGCCGTGCAGCCGCGGGTACTTGTCGACGAGGGCCTCGTACTCGGCGATCTGACCCGGACCGTTGCCCATCGCGTGGACGTACTCGCAGTGGATGAACGGCTTCGACCGCTGCCGTGCCGCCTCGGCCGGTCCGCACTCGAGGAGCGGCGTGGGCGTCCCGCCGCCGATCGACTCGGTCTCCTGCAGCGTCGGGTACATCCGCGAGTACACGTCGGTGTACTCGCCCGTGTAGTCGCCCTCGTAGTGCACCGGGCGCTCGTCGTCGCGGTCGTGCACCCACTGCGACATCGCGGCGAGGTTCCGTCCTGTGCCCGACTCGTTGCCGAGCGACCACATGACGATCGACGGGTGGTTCTTGTCCCGTTCGACGGTCCGCGCGATCCGGTCGAGGTACGCGTCGCGCCAGGCCGGGTCGTCCGAGGGGTTCCCGACCCATCCGGTGAACAGGAAGCCGTGGGTCTCGAGGTCGCACTCGAGGATCACCCAGAACCCGAGCTCGTCCGCGAGGTCGAGCACGCGCGGGTGCGGCGGGTAGTGCGAGGTGCGGATCGCGTTGACGTTGCTCCGCTTCATGAGCGCCATGTCGGCACGAGCGTGCTCCTCGTCGAAGACGCGCCCGCGGACGGGGTGGGTCTCGTGCCGGTTCACGCCGTGGAAGACCACGCGCTCGCCGTTCACGAGGAACCGGTCGCCCTCGATCCGCACCGTGCGGAAGCCGAGCCGGAGCGAGACGGTCTCGCCGCCCGCGCGACCGCCGGCAGTGGTGCCGGTCGACAGCGTCGCGTCGTACAGCCGCGGCTGCTCGGCGCTCCACGGCTCGACACCCTCGACCGTGATCGGCGCGACGTCGGCCGCGGACGCCCACGTCACGTCGACGCCGAGCGACGGGACGGCGAAGCGCACCGGGAACACCGCGTCGAGCGTCGGCACGGTGATCGTCCCCGTGCCGGTCGACGGCCGCCCCGACGCCGCGGTCCCCGCGGTCGCGGCAGAGCCCAGCACGGGCTCCCACCCGGCGCGGACGAAGACGTCGTCGATCGGTGCCGACGGACGCGCCAGCAGGGTGACGTCGCGGAAGATGCCCGGAAGCCACCACTGGTCCTGGTCCTCGAGGTACGAGGCGCCCGACCACTGGTGCACGCGCACGAGCACCTCGTTCGTCCCCGGACGCAGCAGCGACGTGACGTCGAACTCGGTGACGAGCCGCGAGCCGGTGCTCCACCCGACGAGCGAGCCGTTCAACCACACCCGGAAGTGCGACTCCACGCCGTCGAACCGCAGCACGACCCGGGCCGCCGCGTCGAACGAGTCCGGCAGCGAGAAGGTGCGCCGGTGGTCACCGGTCGGGTTCTCCTCCGGCGGGTGCGGGGGATCGATCGGGAACGGGTACTGCAGGTTCGTGTAGCTCGGCGCCCCGTGACCGTGGAGCACCCAGTGCGACGGGACCGGCAGGGTGCCCCAGTCGTCGTCGGCCCCGGGGACCGGGACGTCGGCGACGGGCGACCACCGGAAGTCCCACTCGCCGTCGAGTGACAGCGAGGGGGCGTCCGTGTGCAACCAGGCACGGGGTGCCAGTCGTGTGTCGGATCCGGGAGTGGTGGACGCCAGGGCGGCGAGTGCGGTCGGTTCTGCAGTGACGGTCAACCCTTGACCGATCCTTCCGTGAGGCCCCCGCGCCAGAAGCGCTGCAGGACGATGATCGCGATCACGAGCGGGATGACCGAGACGAGCACTCCGCCGGTGGTGAGCTGGTAGAACTCTGGCAGACGATCGACCTGTGCACGCCAGTTGTTGAGCCCCAGCGTGATCGGGTACAGCTTCTGGTCCGCCAGCATGATGAGCGGCAGGAAGAAGTTGTTCCAGATGCCGACGACCTGGAAGAGGAACACCGTCACGAGCGCCGGCGTCATCTGCCGCAGCACGATGGTGTGGAAGATCCGCAGCTCACCGGCCCCGTCGATGCGCGCCTGCTCGAGGAGTGCGGTGTCGACCGACGCCGCGGCGTAGACCCGGCACAGGAACAGCCCGAACGGGGACACGAGGCTCGGGATGAGCACGCTCCAGTACGTGTCGGTCAGCCCGAGCGTCGAGAACAGCAGGAACAACGGCAGTGCCGTCGCGGTCCCGGGGACGAGCACGCCGCCGAGGATGGTGCCGAACACGAGCTGTCGGCCGCGGAACTCGTACTTCGCGAGCGCGTAGCCACCGGCGGCGGCGAAGTACGTCGCGAGCACAGCGCCGACGCCCGAGTACAGGATGCTGTTCGCGATCCACCGGACGAAGATGCCGCCGTCGTACGAGAACACCTGCGCGATGTTGCTGAACAGCGCGAACTCGCCGCCGAACCAGAACCCGTTCGTCGCGAACAGTGCTCCGGTGGTCTTCGTCGCCGCGATGACCACCCAGTACAGCGGCACCAGGAAGTAGATCGCGACGATGACGAGGATCCCCGTCACGACGATCTGTGACTTCCCGGACCGGTCGAGCTTGCGGCGCTGGTGCGCCGTGATGGCGGTGGTGTCGACCGGCTCGGCCGCCTGCTTGGTCACCGGCGCCTGGATCGTCTCGCCGCTCATGCTTCCGCCCCCTTGCGGTCTGCCGGGAGGCCCGTGGCGGCCCCGGTGGTCGTGCTGCGGTTCGCGACGCCGGTGGCGGGTCGCGACCCACCGTCGGCGGCGACGCGCGTCTGGAGCGCACGCCGTGCCTCCAGGCCGTCGCGCTTCGCGCGCTTCTTCTGGTCCCGCTCGCTCCTCGGTGGCCGGTTCGTCAACGCGAGGAACGCGAACGACAGGATGAACGCGGCCAGCGCGATGATCACGGCCTGGGCCGACGCGACGCCGTACTCGTTGAAGGCGAACGCGTTCGTGTACGCCGCGTAGTTCGGCGTGTACTCGGTGTCGATGGCGGGCGCGACCGTGGACAGGATCTGCGGTTCCGCGAAGAGCTGGAGCGTGCCGATGATCGAGAACACGGTCGTGAGCACGAGCGCCGGCGCGATGAGCGGGATCTGGATGCGCCACGCGACCTGGAACGCGTTCGCGCCGTCCATCTTCGCGGCCTCGTAGACCTCTCCGGGGATGGACTTCAGCTGGGCAACGATGATGAGCATGTTGTAGCCGGTGTACGTCCACGTGACGATGTTCGCGATCGACCACAGGACGCTGTTCGCGCCGAGGAAGTCCGGCTGCAGCCCGATCGACTGCAGCAGCGCCACGATCGGGGAGAGCCCGGGCACGTAGAGGAACGACCAGAGGATCGTCGCGATGACGCCGGGCACGCCGTACGGCATGAAGTACACGGCGCGGAAGAACGCGGGCCAGCGAGCGCTCGCCGACTCGAGGAGCAGCGCCAGGATCGTGCAGAGGACGATCATCACCGGGACCTGCACGATCCCGAACAGCAGCATGCGGCCGATCGAGGCGACGAAGCCGGAGTCCTGCAGCGCGATGGCGTAGTTGTCGAACCCGGCGAACCGGCTGACGACGCCGTCCTCACCGAAGAGGCCCTTGCGGTCGACGGTGGTGAAGCTCTGGAACAGCGCACTGATGATCGGGATGATGAACGTCAGGACGAACAGGGCGAGGAAGGGTCCGAGCAGGATCCACGGGGCCCGCTTCTGGGCAGCCGTGGCCTTCGTGCTCGTGCGGAAGCCGGTGCGCGGGTGGGAGGCGGCCCCCGAGCGGTCCTGGGTGGCGGTCATCGTGCGGTCCTCACGCTCAGGCCCTTGTCCTTGAAGGACTGGACGATCTCCCGTTGGGCGAGCTCCACCGCGTCGGTGAGCTTCAGCCCGCCGGTCAACTTGCGGCGGAACTGGTTCTGCAGGCTCGTGAACGCGGACTGCGTCACGGGGGACCACGACCAGTCGACGTTCTGCTCCCTCGAGGCCGGCACGAAGACCTCCTCGTTGTAGTTCTGGCCCGAGAACCACTTCGACGGTTGCTCGCGCTGCTTGCCGATGTAGTCGACCGCGGGCGACCAGCCGATGCCGCAGTACCGGATCATCGCGTCGATGCCCTCCTCCGACGTGGTCATCCACGTGATGAACTCGAGCGCCTCGGCCGGGTGCTTCGCGTTCGCGAGGACCGCGGCGGTCGAGCCGCCGATCGCGCTCGATCCGAAGCCGGTGTCGCCCCAGGTCTGCATGGGCGCGACCTTCCACTTGCCCTCGCCGCCCTGGATCGACTGGATGAGGGCGTCACCCCAGCTCGCACTCGTGACGGCCGCGATCTTCCCGTTGGCGCACGCGGCGTACCAACCGGGGGAGTACGCGCCGGCGCTCGTGTCGACGAGCTTCTCGTCGATGCAGCCGTCGAAGAACTCGGCGACCATCATCGTCTTGTCGTCGGTCATGTCGACGACCCACTCGTCGCCGTCGATCTTGAACCACCGTGCCCCGGCCTGCTGCGCGTACGCGGCGAAGGGTGAGGCGTCGGCGACCGGGAAGACCTCGAGGTAGTTCCCGTTGCCGGTCCCCCGCACCTTGTCGGCGAGGTCGCGCCACTCGTCCCAGGTCTTCGGGGGCTCTCCGCCGGCCCGCTCGAGGATCGCGGTCTGGTAGTAGAAGCCCATCGGGCCGGTGTCCTGCGGGATGCCGTAGATGCCGTCGACGAACGACACCTGCGCCCAGGCGGCCTCGTCGTACTTCGACTCGAAGTCCTTCGCGCCGTACCGTGCGAGGTCCGTCAGGCCGTTCGCGAGCATGAACTCGGGGATCTGGCGGAGCTCGACCTGTCCGATGTCCGGGCCACCGCCGGCCGCGAGCGCGGAGTACATCTTCTGGTACCCGCCGCTGTTGCCGCCGGGGATCCAGTTCGCGGTGACCTGGATGCGGGGGTTCTTCGCGTTCCACACGTCGCAGACCTTCTGCAGGTCCTTGAGCCACGCCCAGTAGGTGAGCTGGACGGTCTCGCCGCCCGACGCGGCGGGGATGAGCGCCGCCTTGTTCACGTTCGTCGAGCCCGGCACCGCACAGCCGGCGAGGAGACCCGCCGCGGCCGTCCCCAGGCCGAAGCCCAGGAGTTGTCGTCTCGTGATGGGGCTTCTTCTGCCTGTCGGCTGCATCGCCTGGCTCCGGTTCGTCGTCGATCGGGGTCCCGCCCAGCCAACCACAAAACCGAGCGTTGCTGTACTTTCGCGCAGGTCGCTGGACGTTCCCTCCGCACTGTGGACGCTCGCGGTCCGAGGGGTGGATCGTGGGCGCACGCGGACGCAGGGGACCGTGACAGGGTCCGCTCGAACCGGTGTCCGCCGTCGGGGCTGTCCTGCTCCGGCACGCTGAGCGGAAGGAGCTGCCATGACGTCGACCAACGCGACGAGCGAACTGCACGAGATCCTGGGACAGCGGCTGGAGGACGGGGGGAGCTGGGCCTGGGCCTACGCCGACGTCTCCGGGAACGTGGAGGACCCGAGGCGGCAGGCGGCGCTCAAGCTCCGCGCGGTCGAGGAGTCGCTCCGCGCCCAGGATGCCCCGGACTCCGTCGTCGACGCGATCGCCGCCGAGTTCGAGCAGGAGGCTGGAGTGCCCTCGCCCGTCACCCGGTACGTGCTCGTCCACGACGGGTCGGTCGTCCTGAGCGAGGTCCTCCCCGGTCACCTGCACGGAGCCGAGTCCGTCGGTGTCGGGGCCGTCCCCGACCTCGTGCCGCTCGTCGCCCACCGCCCGGTCGACCTGCCGTTCCTCGTCGTGCACGCCGGCAAGGAGGGCGGCGCGTTCCGGACCTACCGGCTCGGCCACGCACCGGTCGCCCCGGACGAGCAGCAGGTCGAGGGCCGCAACGACACCCTGCACTACGCCAAGGCCGGCACCGGGTGGAAGCAGCCGCACTGGCAGCAGCACACCGAGGAGATCTGGAAGCAGAACCAGTCCGAGCTCGCCGCCGCCCTCGACGCCACGGTCCGCGAACGCCGTCCCGGACTCGTCGTCATCGCGGGCGACGTCACCGCACGTGAGCTGCTCGTGAAGTCCCTGTCGGCCGAGACGAAGGCCCTCGTGTCCGTGTTCCCGGGGGACCCGCGCGCCGACACCGCCTCGAAGCAGGCGTTCGTCGAGCACGTCGAGGTGGCGCTCGCCCGCGTGGTCGCCACCCGTCGGCACGACCTCGAGGACCTCCTCCGCACCCACGTCGGCCGCGGCGACAACCAGGCCGTGACCGGGCTCGGTCCGGTGGTCGAGGCGCTGCAGCAGGCGCAGGGCTCGGTCGTCGCGCTCGACGCCGTGGCGATCGGCGACCGGACGCTCCTCGCGCTCGGGGCGGCACCGTGGGTCGCGACGGCTCCGGAACAGGCCGGCGGCGTCCCGGTGATCGGCCCGGTGCCGGCGGTGTGCGCGCTCGTGCGGGCGGCGGTGCTCACGGACGCGGAGCTCGTGCTCGTCAACGCGGCATCGCTGCCGGGCGGCACCGCCGCTGCCGCGCTCCTGCGCTGGCCGGTCGGGCCGGCGGTCCCCGCCTGATCACGTGACCCCCTGACGGACGGGAGGCCCGTGGCGACCCCGCCACGGGCCTCCCGTCCGTGTCTCGCGCGCGTCGTCCTCCTGGGGTTGCGGAACTTCCTGAGGTTCCGGGATGTCGGCATCTCAGGCGATCCCGGCGCCGTCCTCGGAACCTCAGCGACGCGCTGGCGGCGCGTCGTGGAACCTCGGCAGCGCACACGGAGGCCGCACGTCGGCGCCGCTTCCGAGGGGCGTCAGTCGTGGGACCGGTCGGCCCGCGGTACGAGCGGGAGCGCCAGCAGCGGCAGGACCGCCACGATCGAGAACGACGCCGCGAACCCGAGCCCCGCAACGAGCGCGCCGACACCCGGCCCGACGGCGCTCGCCGCGATGAACTGCCCCGTGTTCTGCGCCCCGAGCGCCCGGCCGGACCAGAAAGGCCCCGCTGCCTCGGCCACCGAGGTGTACGCCAGCCCGTTGTCGGCGACGGTCACACTGGTCGCGACCACGAGGAACACCGCTCCCGCCGCCAGGTGTGTCACGTCCACGAGCGCCAGCACGCCCATAACGACGGCCGCGCTCACGGCGACCACCCGCAGCGGCCCCACGCGGGAACCGACCCGGTCGCTCCAGGCCCCGACGAGGATCCGTCCGATCGCCCCCACGAACTGCGCCCCGCCGACGAGCAGTCCGGCCGCACTCGTCGACCACCCGAGTCCGACGAGCCACACCAGCCCGTAGGTCGACAGGGTGAACTGCGGCACCACGAGCAGCACCGACACCGCGTGGATGCGCCACAGGAACCCGTCCGACCGGTAGGGGTTCGCCACGTGCTCGGCCGGCGCCTCGGCACGGGAGGCACGCGGCGGGTTGACGATGCCGATCGCGCAGAGGACCGCGAGCACCGCGCAGAGCAGGACCGGCAGCACGAGCGAGGCGCGGATGCCGGCGCCCTCGGCGAGCTGCGGCACCGTCACCGCGGCCAGGGTGACGCCGAGCGGCTGCGACATCTGCCGGATCCCCATCGCGAGCCCGCGGCGCTCCTTCGGGAACCACCCGACGACGACGCGACCGCTCGCCGCGTTCGTCGAGGCGCTCGTCATGCCCGCGGCCAGGAACGCGAGCCCGAGCAGCACGGTGTTGCCCGCCGTGGCCCACGCAGCCGCCACCGCGCAGGTGGTCAGGACGAGCCCGCCCGCGATCACCACCCGTTCGCCGAACCGGTCGGTGACGGCACCCCAGGCGATCAGCGTCAGGACCATGCCGAACGTGGGGGCCGCGGCGAGGACACCGGCGACGGGCAGCGGTGTGCCGTGGGCGTGCAGGTACGGGATGAGGAGCGCGGGCGCCGACACGACGAGGGTCCCTGCTGCCTGCGCCGCGACCCCGAGCGCGAGCATCGTCCAGGCACGTCGGGTCGTCGTCGGGCGCGGGGCGGTGATCGGCATCGTCACGATGGTTCCGTTCGAGGACTGATTGGTATACCAAAACGGTATACCATGCCTGCTAGGCTCTCGGACCGTGGCTGGAACGACAGACGTGGTGACGGTGGACGACGCGCCGGTCTCGCAGACCGCGCAGCTCTACGACAACCTCCGCGCAGCGATCCTCACCCTCGACATCGCGCCGGGTGAGCGCATCTCTGAGCGAGGGCTCGAGGCGCGGTTCCACGCCTCGCGCACCCCCGTCCGTGCCGCACTGTCGCGGCTCGAGCGCGAGGGGCTCATCCTGCACGAGGGCCGTTCGTGGACGGTCACCCCGATCGACCTCGACGAGATCGCCTCGCTCGCGGAGCTCCGTGGCGTCCTCGAGCCCGCAGCTGCCAGGTTGGCGGTCGCGCGGGCCTCGGCCGAGCAGCTCGACGAGGTCCGGGCGCACCTCGACGACCTCCGCGAGGCACCCGACCAGCGCTCGGGCATCCGGATGGGCTCGACGTTCCACCTCGACCTCGCGTCACTCGGCGGCAACCGGTTCATCACCGACGCCGTCGCCGATGCGCTCACCCGCCTCGAGCGGACACGCTGGATCGAGGTGCGGACGCCAGAGGCCCGCGACGCCGCCTGGGACGAGCACAGCGCGATCCTCGACGCCGTCCGCGCGGGCGACGCCGACCGCGCGGCGGACCTGCTCGCGGCGCACGTGGCCGGCACCAACGACCGGTTGCTCGCGTTCATCGCGCAGGAGCGACGGCGGCTGCGTGGCGCGGGCATGGCGATCGTCGGGCCGACCGAGCGCTGACGTGGCGCCCGGGAGCCCGGCGGCCCGGCGGCCCGACGCTCCGGCGCTCCGGCGCTCCGGCGCTCCAGCGCTCCAGCGCTCCGACGCTCCGGCAGGACGCTGACGGTGCGCTCGGCGTTCTCGCGCCGAGCGGCCGCTCGTCAGAGCGTCGGTTCCTCGCTCCCGTCGGCCTCACCGAAGATCCAGGCGTTCTGGTTCCCCTGACTGTGGTCGAGCAGTCCGCTCTTCACCTCGTCGACGGCGATCGACTCGGTGATGACGTCACGGCTCTGTCCGCGGGTGTTCTTCGACATCGTGGGCTCCTGTGTGTGTGGGCATCGGATCAGTGACGCAGGCCCCTGCCTGCGGATGCGCTTCCTCACGGGACGTACTGAGGTCGCTCAAGTGTGGCCCGGTCTGTCCGTCCTGCGCAAGGGTGTGCGCAGCCCTGTGGACAGACCGGTCGCGGCGGCGTGCCTAGGATGGTCCGGCCGCCCGGGCGCGGCACCACCAGCGCGACGGCGGACGGGAGGCACGGCATGGCTGGACAGCGCACCGCACCTCCCACGGTCTACGACGTGGCCTCCGCCGCCGGGGTCTCCATCGCCACGGTCAGTCGCGTGCTCCGCACCCCCGACGCCGTCCGCGAGGGCACCCGCGACCGCGTACAGGCCGCCATCCGGACGCTCGGCTACGTGCCCTCCGGCAACGCGCGAGCCCTCGCCGGGAAGCGCACCGGCGTGGTCGGACTCCTGCTCCCGGGCTTCGACGTCGTCCCGGACGAACGGCCGGACCTCGTCACGGACGGTGGTGTCCGTGTGGTCGACGACCGTCGGCACGTGACGCAGCCGTTCTCGTCGAACCTCTACTTCGACGAGGTCCTCCGCGGCGCCGAGGTCGAGGCGTGGCAGCGCGGCCTCGCCCTCATGGTCGCGGCCGGTCGGGGGCCGTCGCGCGACGTCATCGTGAACGACGTCGCCGGACGCGTCGACGGCCTCGCCGTGCTGGCGCAGACGGTCCCGGACGAGCTGCTCGAACACGTCGCTCGCCGCATCCCCGTCGTGGTGCTCGCGGACGACCGGCGCTCGCACGGTTTCGACTCGGTGAGCGTGGACAACGCCGCGGGCATGCGGACGGTCGTGTCGCACGTGGTGGGCCGGCTCGGCATCCGCTCGATCGCCTACGTCGCCGGGCCGATCGACTCGCCGGACGACATGGAGCGCGCGGCGGGCTTCCGTGCGGCCCTCGTCGAGCACGGGGTGGACCCGGCCGACGTGCCGGTGGTGCACGGCGACTTCGGCCGGGCCCGCGCCCGGGAGCTCGCGACGTCGCTGTTCGAGGGTGACGTCCCCCGTGCGGCCGTCTGCTCGAACGACCAGTCGGCGCTCGGGGTGCTCGACGCGGCGACCGCCCTCGGCATCCGCGTGCCGGAGGACGTCGTCGTCACCGGGTTCGACGGCATCGACGCGGGACGCTTCTCGCAGCCGCGCCTCACGACCGTGCACCAGCCGATGGGTGAGCTCGGTCGGGCTGCTGTGCGGGCGATCGTCGAACGGCTCACCCACCCCGACGGCCCCCCGCGCGCCGTGCGCCTGCCGGTCGAGGTGCTGCTGCGCGAGAGCTGCCCGCCGGTGCTCGACGCCTGACCGCAGCAGACGCGCCGCCGCCCTCGCACCGTGCGAGGCGCCCGCCCGCCGCGAGGCAGCGTGCGAGGTACCGCTCGTGGTGCGAGGCTCGCCTCCTCGCACGCTGCGCGGATCCTCGCACCGTCGACCCGCTCTGCGGTCGCCCTCGCACCGTGCGACGGCGACTCCCGAGGATGTTCCACCCCGCCAATGAAAGCCGGTGGTTGCACACCGCGATGTAAGCGCATACATTGGTGCGGTACCGAATCGACATGGAGGTCGACCGAGCAATGACGCTTCCCCCACAGCGCATGCGCGAGCCGGCGGGCACGAGCCCGTCCGTCCCGCGCGCAGCCCGCGGCACCCGTGCCGCCGGCACCGCCCGTCCCCGCCGGCGCGGCCGTCTCCTCGCCGCCCTGGCCGGGATCGCCGTCGTGGCCCTCGCGGCCAGCGGCTGCAGCATCCAGGTCCGCTCCCAGCCGGACCCGAGCATCGGCAAGGACACGATGCTCATCAACGCCGACCACGGCAACCCGCTGTTCGACCGCAACTTCAACCCGTACATCTCGAACGCGCGCACCGCGAGCAAATGGATGTACGAGCCGCTGATCGAGGTCAACCCGCTCGACGGCAAGGGAACCCCGTGGCTCGCGAGCAGCTGGTCACAGCCGGACGCCCGGACGATCGACATGACCATCCGGCAGGGCGTCGAGTGGTCGAACGGTGACCCGTTCAGCGCGAAGGACGTCGTCTTCACGTTCGATCTGCTCAAGAAGTTCCCCGCGATGGACATCAAGGGAGCCTGGCAACACATCGAGCGCATCGAGCAGGACGGCGACCACGTCGTCTTCCACCTCAAGAGCGACGACGTGCCGAGCCTCAACATCATCGGCGCGACGTACATCCTCGGCGAGCAGCACTGGGGGAAGGTGAAGGACCCGACCACGTGGCGGGACCCGAACCCCGTCGGCACCGGGCCGTTCGTCCTCGGGAACTACACCGACCAGCAGTACTCGATGGACAAGAACCCGCGGTACTGGCAAGCCGACAAGATCGCCATCAAGCACCTCATCCTCCCGGCGACGAACACCCAGCTCGACACCGTGACCCGGGGCTACGACTGGGCGTACTCGTTCATCTCCGACGTCAAGGGGACCTGGGGTGCGGCCTCGGGGACCAACACGTGGTGGTTCCCGGCCGGGGGTGTGATCGGCCTCGTCCCGAACCTCACGAAGGCGCCGTACAACGACGTCAACGTCCGCAAGGGCATCTCGTACGCGCTCGACCGGAACGACATCGCCGAGACCGCGACCGAGGGCAACCTGACGGCTGCCGGACAGACCGGCCTGATCCTGCCGAACCAGGAGCAGTACCTCGACCCGTCGATCCCGGACAAGGGGATGATCACGCAGGACACGAAGCGGTCGCTGCAGGAGTTCGCGAAGTCCGGGTACACGCAGCAGGGCGGCAAGCTCGTGAAGGACGGCAAGCAGCTGACCATCACGATCATGACCGCGAACGGCTACTCCGACTGGCTCCGCGCGGCCCAGCAGGTGCAGCGCGACCTCACGGCGATCGGCATCAAGGTGACCCTCCAGGCGCCGCAGCCCGCCGGCTACCAGGCCAACCTCAACAACGGCAAGTTCGACATGGCGATGGGCGGCATGGGCAACGGTGACGTCTACCAGGCCTTCAACTCGCTGCTGTCGAGCGACTTCTACCAGCCCGTCGGCAAGTCGACGGTGAACAACTACGAGCGCTACGAGAACGCCGACACCCAGGCGCTCCTCGACGAGTACAAGGCCACGACCGACAAGGCGAAGCAGCTGGAGATCCTGCACCAGCTGCAGAACATCGTGTTCGACGACGTCCCGGTCATCGGCATGTACTACGGCGGCCTCTGGGGCCTGTTCAACACGAACAAGTTCGTCGGGTGGCCGAGCGCGGAGGACCCGTACATGGCACCGCAGAACTACGACTCGGCACCGCTGCTGATCTTCTCGAAGCTGCGGCTCCGGGACAGCGCCGCAGGCCGCCAGATCCTCGAGGAACAGGAGGCAGCGAAGTGAAGTACCTCCTCCAGAAACTCGTCCTGTTCGTCCTGACGCTCTGGGCCGCGGTCACGTTGAACTTCGTGCTCCCGCGCCTCATGCCGGGCAGCCCGACCGACGCAGCGCTCGCGAAGCTCAGCCAGAACGGCCCCGTCACCGACGCCACGAAGAAGGCCATCGAGGCGCAGCTCGGCGTCCCGAGCGGCAACCTCTGGGACCAGTACGTCAGCTACCTGCACCAGGTCGTCACGCTCGACTTCGGCACGAGCTACACGTTCTACCCGCAGCCCGTCGGCGACCTCGTGGCGCAGGCCCTGCCGTACACGCTGGTGCTGGTCGGCCTCGTCACGATCATCGCGTTCGTGCTCGGCACCCTCATCGGCGTCGGCGCGGCGTGGAAGCGCGGCACCTGGCTCGACTCGCTCCCGACCCTGTCCGGCAGCTTCATGTCGACGTTCCCGTACTTCTGGACCGCGCTCCTGCTGCTGTTCTTCCTCGGCTACGTCCTGCACTGGTTCCCGACGACGGGTGCCTACTCGGCCACGACCACGCCGGGCTTCAGCGGGCAGTTCATCGGGGACGCGCTGCAGCACGCGATGCTCCCGGCGATCACGATCCTCGTGACGAGTCTCGGCGGCTGGATCATCGGCATGCGCAACGCGATGATCAACACGCTCGGCGACGACTACGTCACGTTCGCCGAGGCGAACGGCCTCCGCGGCCGCACGGTCGCCGTCCGGTACGCCGCACGGAACGCGATCCTGCCGAACCTGACCGGCTTCGGCCTCGCGCTCGGTGGCGTGGTCGGCGGTTCGGTCCTGGTCGAGCAGGTCTTCGGCTACCCGGGCATCGGCTACCTGCTGTTCAACGCCGTGATCGGGCAGGACTACCCGCTCATGCAGGCCCTCTTCCTGATGATCACCGTGTCGGTGCTCATCGCCAACTTCATCGTGGACGTCCTCTACGGCGTCCTGGACCCGAGGACTCGACGATGAGCACTGTCGCAGTGAGAACACAAGAGCAAGCCGCCCCGTCGAAGCTCAAGGCCGCCGCCCGCCAGTTCGGCGTCGTCTGGAGCAACACCAAGGCCCGCGTCGGCATCATCATCCTCGGCGTCTTCGTCGTCGTGGCGATCGCCGCCCCGCTCCTCGCCCCCTACGGCGCCAGCCAGAACGGCTTCGCCCGCAGTGCCGACGCCTCCTGGGCGCACTGGATGGGCACCACCGCCGCGGGCGAGGACGTCCTCTCCCAGCTCATCTACGGCGCCCGGGTCTCCGTGCTCGTCGGCGCGGTCGCGGGCTTCCTCTCCACGCTCGTCGCCGTCGCGATCGGCCTGAGCTGGGGCTACATCCGCGGCTGGGTCGCCGAGGTCATCGGGTTCATCGTGAACCTCTTCCTCGTCATCCCCGGCCTGCCGCTCATGATCGTCATCGCGGCGTACCTGCAGAACGGCGGCATCGCGGTGATCATCGCCGTGATCGTGGTCACCGGCTGGGCCTGGGGTGCTCGTGTCCTCCGGAGCCAGACGCAGTCCCTGCGGAGCCGTGACTTCGTTACGGCCGCGCAGTTCTCCGGCGACGGTGCCACCCGCATCGTGTTCCGCGAGATCCTCCCGAACATGACGAGCCTCATCGTCGGCTCGTTCTTCGGTGCGGCGACGAGCGCGATCCTCGCCGAGGCCGGCCTCGAGTTCCTCGGACTCGGCGACTCGTCGATCGTCAGCTGGGGCACGATCCTCTACTGGGCGCAGAACTCGAACGCCCTGCTCACCGGCCAGTGGATCCTGCTGTTCGCCCCCGGTCTCTGCATCGCCCTCCTGGCGATGAGCCTGACCCTGATCAACTTCGGCGTCGACGCCGTGTCCAACCCGCGGCTGCGCGAGGGCGCGCGCCGCAAGCGCAAGGAGGCAGCAGCATGAGCGGCCAGCCCACCACCGGACTGGAGGCCCGTGGCGGCGCCGCCACGCGCCTCCCGTCCGAACCGACCCAGCAGGACGTCCTGCTGGACGTCCGCGACCTGTCGGTCGTCTACGAGTCCGCCGGCCAGGAGGCCGTCCAAGCCGTCGACCACGTCTCCTTCCAGCTTCGGAAGGGCGAGTTCGTCGGCCTCGTGGGGGAGTCCGGCTCCGGCAAGTCGACCCTCGGCTACGCGCTGACGCGGCTGCAGAAGCCGCCGGCGCGCACCAACGGCGGCAACATCTTCTTCGCCGGGTCGGACATCCGCGACCTCGACGACGAAGCGCTCCGTCAGCAGCGGCAGGGCGGGTTCGCGATGGTGCTGCAGTCGGGCATGAACGCCCTCAACCCGGTCCGGACGATCCGCAACCACTTCATCGACGTCTTCAAGGCGCACGGGCACGTGCCGAGGGAGCGCTGGGACGCCCGGATGCGGGAGCTGATCGAGAAGGTGAAGCTCCCCGCCACGATGCTCGCGCGCTACCCGGGGGAGCTCTCGGGCGGCATGCGGCAGCGCGTGTCGATCGCCCTCGCGCTGTCGCTCGAACCGCGCCTCATGGTGTTCGACGAGCCGACCACGGCGCTCGACGTCCTCGTGCAGCACGCGGTGATGGACACGATCATCGAGCTGCAGCGGTCCGAGGGCTTCACGGCGATCCTCATCAGCCACGACCTCGGCATCGTCCTCGAGGCCACCGAGCGCGTGCTCGTCATGCACGAGGGGCGCATCGTCGAGGACGGCGGCTCGAAGGAGATCCTGCGCGACCCGCAGGACGACTACACGAAGATGCTCCTGTCGCACTACGCCGACCCGCGGGCGGAGGTCGTGTCACTGCCGGGCTTCCCGGACCGGTCGCTCCGCGATCCGTCGTCCACCCGCCAGGAGACGACGTCGTCGTTCAGCACCGTCGGCTCGCGGGAGCGCAGCGCCGCCCGCAACCCGATCGTCGTCGACCACCTCGTGAAGACGTACCCGGCACCCCGCCGCGGCGAGCAGCCCGTCCAGGCGGTCCGCGACGTCTCGTTCACGCTCGAGCCCGGGCAGTCGCTCGCTCTCGTCGGCCAGTCCGGCTCCGGCAAGTCGACGATCGCGAAGATGCTCACCGGCGTCGAGAAGCCCACCACGGGCACCGTGCGGTTCGGTGACACGGACGTCGCGAAGCTCGGGCGGCGCGGGTTGAAGGACCTCCGGTCCGAGGTGCAGATGGTGTTCCAGGACCCGTACGCGGCGCTCAACCCGCTGCACACGGTCGAGTACATCCTGTCGCGGCCCATCGCGAACTACACGAACCTCCGCGGGCGGGACGCCCGACGCCGGATGCTCGAACTGCTCGAGACCGTGGGCCTGACGCCCGTGGAGCAGTTCGCGCAGAAGCTCCCGCACCAGCTCTCCGGCGGGCAGCGGCAGCGTGTCGTGATCGCCCGCGCGCTGGCGTCCGACCCGCAGGTCATCATCGCGGACGAGCCGGTCTCGATGCTCGACGTGACGCTCCGCGCCGGGGTGCTCGCGCTCCTCGAGGACCTCCGGGAGCAGTGGGGCGTCTCCCTCCTCTACATCACGCACGACCTGCTGAGTGCCCGGCTCATCACGGACGACATCATGGTGCTGCACGACGGCGCCGTGGTGGAACGGGGTCGCACGGCCGCGGTGCTGCAGGACCCGCAGGACCCGTACACGATCGACCTGCTCGACGCGGTGCCGAACCCCCGTCGGGCGCTCGCGGAAGGACGCCTGTGACCACGCTCCACGACTTCGAGACCGTCCCGGCCTTCGGACACCTCCCCACCCCGGACGGCGTCGACGTCGTCGGCATCGACCTGCCCGTCGGACGCCTCACCGCCTACCGCGTGGTGCCGGACGGCGCGTCGAAGGGCACCGTCCTCATCGTCCCCGGGTACACCGGGTCGAAGGAGGACTGGCGGACGTTCATGCCGCTCCTCCGGGACGCCGGCTGGACCGCGGTCGCGATCACCCGCCGCGGGCAGGCCGACTCGGCGCGGGCGTCCGGGCCCTCCGGCTACACCCTGCAGGAGGAAGCAGCCGACGTCGTCCGCGTCGCCGCGCTGCTCGACGACGGCGCGCCCGTACACCTCATCGGCCACTCGCTCGGGGGTGTGATCGTCCGCGAGGCCGCCATCGCCTCCCCGGGGTCCTTCCGCGACGTCGTGCAGTTCTGCTCCGGACCGTACGGCTGGCCCTACCGCAAGGTCGCCGAGCTGACGATCCTGCACGACACCGGCGGGAACCTGCGCCAGCTGTTCGACTCGACGAACCCGCTCTGGGCGTA
Organism: Curtobacterium flaccumfaciens; assembly: GCF_051548005.1. GTDB lineage: Bacteria > Actinomycetota > Actinomycetes > Actinomycetales > Microbacteriaceae > Curtobacterium. The sequence goes on from NZ_JBPUGH010000002.1 coordinate 18,024, forward strand.
CCGACCCGACGAGGAGCTCCCCGACGACCCGCGCTTCGTCCGCGACCGCTTCGACGCGCACGACCCCGCGAGCGTCGTCGCCGGCGGCCACATCCTCGAGGACCACACCGACTCGTCCGCCGAACTCCGCGCCACCGGCCTCCCGGTGCTCGTCACCCACGGCGAGTGGGACCGCGCCTGGCCGATCCCGTGGCAGCGGCAGATGGCGGAGGACACCGGCGCCGCCTACGAGGTCATCCCCGAGAGCTACCACGGCCCGCAGGTCGAGAACCCGGCGGCGACGCTCGCCGTCTTCGACCGCTTCCTGTCCGCCCACTGAAAGGCACCATCATCACCACGCTGCAGTTCCCCGACGGCTTCCTCTGGGGCGCCGCCACCGCCGCCCACCAGATCGAGGGCAACAACGTCAACAGCAACTGGTGGGTCCACGAGCACGAGCCCGACACCACCATCGTCGAGCCGTCCGGGGACGCCGCGGACAGCTACCACCGGTACCGCGAGGACATCCGGATCGCAGCGGACCTCGGCCTGAACTCCTACCGGTTCAGCATCGAGTGGGCACGCATCGAGCCGGAGCGCGGCTTCGTCTCGCGCGCGGAGATCGACCACTACCGCCGGATGGTCGAGACCTGCCACGAGTTCGGCATCGAACCCATCGTCACGCTCATGCACTTCACCGTCCCTCGGTGGTTCGAGCGCGACGGCTTCTGGCGGGCACCCGACGCGGCCGACCTGTTCGCCCGCTACACCGAGGCCGCGCTGCCCGTCGTGCAGGACGGTGTCCGCTACGTCTGCACGATCAACGAGCCGAACATCGCCGCGATGCTCGCCGGGGGAGAGGACGCGTCGAACCTCGTCGCCTACGGCCTGCCGAACCCGGACCTCGGGGTCGCCGATGCCCTGCTCGCATCGCACCAGCGCTCCCGCGAGGTCCTGTCGCAGGTGTCCGGCCTGCAGTCCGGCTGGACCATCGCGACGCAGGCGTTCCGCGCGAACGGTGAGCCCGGCTCCGAGGAGATGCTCCGGGAGTACGGGTACCCGCGCGACGACTGGTACCTCGAGCAGGCAGCCGGCGACGACTTCCTGGGCGTCCAGGCGTACACCCGGACCTTCATCGGGCCGTCCGGCCCGCTCCCGGTGTCCGACGACGTCGAGACCACCCTGACGGGCTGGGAGTTCTACCCCGAGGCCTCCGCGGACGGCCTCCGCAGCGCGTGGGAGCTCTCCGGCCACGTGCCGCTCATGATCACCGAGAACGGCATCGCCACCGCGGACGACTCCCGTCGCGTCGCCTACACGCAGGGCGCCCTCGAGGGCATCCACCGCTGCATCGAGGACGGCATCGAGGTCCTCGGTTACCAGCACTGGTCCCTCCTCGACAACTACGAGTGGGCCTCGGGCTTCCGCCCGACCTTCGGGCTCGTCGCGTGGGACCCGGAGACGTTCGAGCGGACGCCGAAGGACTCGGCGCGCTGGTACGGACGGGTCGCGCAGGCGAACGCGCTCACGGTCTGAGACGGGACCAGCCGGGAGGCGCGACCAGCGTGACCACGCGGGTCGCGCCTCCCGGCTGCTTCAGTCCGCCGATTCGTCGGAGGTGGGGTCGTCCGCGGTGAAGCGGAGCCCCGCGGTCTGGTCGTCGTACCAGGCCAGGAGGACCTCCTCCGCCTTCCGTGCACCGCGCTCCCGGGCGAGGTCCAGGGCACGGCGCCCCTCGGCGTCGAGCACCGTCACGTCCGCGCCCCGTTCGAGCAGCGCCTCCGTGGTGCCGCGCCGGTCGAACCACGCCGCGGCGTGCAGCGGGGCGAAGCCCCAGCGAGGATCGACCTCGTCGATGCCCACCGGATCGCCGCCGATGCCGTCGAGCGCGAGGGAGAGCCCGCCGACGTCGCCGTGCGCCGCAGCCCGGACCGCCGGCGTCGCCCACTCCACCCAGCCGTCCGGCACCGGACCGTGCCAACCGTGCTGGCGCCGCTGTTCCAGGCCTGCCCAGTCGTCCTCGTGCACCGAGCGGACCTCGATCGCGACGTCACGGAAGTGCACCGCGAGCTCGCCGGTGGGGGAGAGCAGGAGCCGGAGCTCCCAGACGTCCGCGTCGACGTGCGCGAGTTCCCCGCGCGAAACGTGGACGTCCCCGGCCAGGAGGTCCAGCGGCTCGGTGTCCTGCGGTTCGAGCACGGCCCGGTCGAAGCGGAGCGTGACGCGTGCGTGGTTCCAGCGCTTCCAGAGGCCGTCCGGGGTGTCGAGCACCTCGTCGTTCCGCACGACCACGGCTGCACTGACCGAGGCGCTGGCGTCGTCCGCCGGGGCGTCGACCTCCCAACGCTCGACGCGGGCCTCGTTCCAGGTGACCGACGCGAGGGCGGCCACCGTCGGCGGGGCGTCGGTCAGGAGTCGTGCGAGGTGCTCGGGGTAGCCCTCGACGTCCTCGAGGGAGACGTACCCGACCCCGGGCCAGCCCACTCGACTCCATCGCACGGTCCGACTGTACTGGGATTCCTGCACAGGCCGACCGCAGCGGTGGCCGGGCCACAACGTATACAACATGTTCGGCGGACGGCGGGGTGACTCCCTACGGTCATCGGCATGCCTCCACGCGTCTCCCGCCGCCGAGCCGTACTCGCCGCCGGAACCGCCGTCGCCGCTGCGCTCGGCGCCGTGCTCAGACCTCCTGCCGCGGGAGCGGTCACCGCGCATCCTCGCGACCTGAACGGCGACCCCCTCATGGGCGTCGACGTCCGCGAGTACGGCGCCGAGCGCGGCGGGACCATCGACTGCACAGCCGCGTTCCAACGAGCGGTGAACGCCGCGTCCAGCTCCTACGGCCGGGTCCTCGTGCCGAACGGTACCTGGTTGGTCAACGGCATCACGGTCCCGAAGCTCGTGAAGATCGTCGGGCTCGGAGCGGACATCAGCTACTACGCCTCGTCCACGACGCGCTCGGGCGGAGCGAACCTCGTCCGAGACCCGGCGGTGGCGACACCGATGCTCACCGTGAACGGCCACGGGGTCTCGATCGAGAACCTCACCCTGCTCGGCAAGGGTGGCTCGGCTCCGCTGCTCGTCGTGCAGAACGGCTTCGAGTCGCGGTTCGATCGACTCCGGTTGCACGGCGTCACCGGAACGGCACTCCACGTCGAGCAGCTGAACAACAACTCCTGGACCGACGTGTTCATCAACGACTGCGGCTCTGCGTCGCAGGCCGCCATGCGGATCCGATCGCCCAGAGCCGCGACCAACTCGAACACGCTCACCTTCACCAACCTGACCATCGAGGGGAGCGCCAACACCGCGCTCGACATCGGCTGGGGGTCGACCGCGCAGGACTTCGTCGAGTTCGTCCGCTTCATCGCACCGCACTTCGAGGCGGAGCAGCGCGACGGGACGAACCCCCTCGTGCGGATCGGGAACGTCCGCAGCGTCGAGTTCCACGATGCCCTCATCTACGGAGGGCCGGGCCCGCTCGTCCGGCACGAGGAGCAGTTCGGCCGCGGTGCGGTCCTCCGCGGCGGGGTGCGCTTCATCGGCGGCACGCTGCTCGGGATGAACGGCAAGGTCGGGCGTCCGAGCGGTGTGCTCGTCGACCTGGTCGCGGGCGACGACACCGCCCTCCTGGGCACCCGTCTCGGCCAGTTCACCGAGGCCGGGATCAGGATCGGCGCTGCCTACGGCCCGCGGGTCCACGCCGGAGCGGACGTCAGCGCCGAAGGCTACGACAGCCGGGGAGCGGCGGCGTCCAGACCGCTGCTCGATGACCGGCGATGAAGCGACCGCGGGCTGCCAGCCGGTCGGCTGACAGCCCGCGGACGGAGTCGGGCGATGCGGGCTACCGAGCGGTGACGGTGTTCTTCGCGCCGTCGTCCTGGACATCGGCACCGCCGTCGTGGGTGACGGTGTTCTCCTGACCCGCGACGATGATCTTCTTCGCACTCGCGACGTCGGCGCGCACGCTGTCACCCTCGATGACGAGCGTGCCGACCTTCCCGAGCTCGAAGGTCGACCCCTTCGCGCCGAGGCCGACGATCGAGACGTTCTCGCAGTCACCGAGGGTGAAGGTCTCGCCGGCCTTCGTGTTGCTGGTGAGGATCGTGGCGAAGCCGTCCTCGCACTTGTCGTAGACGGTCTCGATCGGTGTGACGGTCGGCGATGCGGTGGGCTTCGGGTCCCGCTCGGGTGCCGCATCGTTCGCCGAGCAGCTGCTCAGCGCGACGGAGGCGAGGGCGGCGACGGCGAGGGCGGTGATCAGGGGCATGCGCTTCACGGGGGTCTCCTTCGGGTGCGCCGGTCTGTGCGGCGGCTATGTTTTGCAAGCAATTGCGCTTGCAATGTCAATACTGATGCGCAATACTTCACATGTCAACCCGATCCACCCACGGAGGAACCATGGAGCGCAACGTTCAGGCAGTCGTCGTCATCGGACAGGGGTACGTCGGTCTCCCCGTCGCCATGCGAGCCGTCGCTGTGGGCCACACCGTCACCGGCATCGACCTCGACGAGCGTCGAGCGTCCGCGCTCGCCGGCGGCGTCTCCTTCGTCGAGGACATCCCCTCCGCAGAGGTGCGGGCCGCGATCGATTCGGGCCGGTACCGTGCACTCGCCTCGTACGATGCGATCGGCGCCTGGGACGTCGCCGTCATCACGGTCCCGACGCCGTTGCACGAGAGCCGTCCGGACCTGACGTACGTCGAGCAGGCGTCCGCTTCCCTCGGCGCGTCACTGCGCCCCGGCGGCACCGTGATCCTCGAGTCCACGACCTATCCCGGCACGACGGAGCAGCTGGTCGTACCGATCCTCGAACGCGTGTCGGGACTGGTCGCCGGTCGGGACTTCTCGGTCGGCTACAGCCCCGAGCGGATCGACCCCGGCAACCCGACCTGGGGCTTCGTCAACACGCCCAAGGTCGTCGCCGGCATGGACGACGCGTCCCTCCGTCGCGTGCAGGACTTCTACGACTCGCTCGTGGAGCAGACGGTGCCGGTCGCGGGAACCCGAGAAGCGGAACTCACGAAGCTGCTCGAGAACACGTTCCGGCACGTCAACATCGCTCTCGTGAACGAGCTCGCCGTGTTCGCGAGCGAACTCGGTGTCGACATCTGGGAGAGCATCGACGCAGCGGCGACGAAGCCGTTCGGCTTCATGAAGTTCACTCCCGGGCCCGGCGTGGGCGGCCACTGCCTCCCCATCGATCCCAGCTACCTCTCGTGGGAGGTCAAGCGCTCCCTCGGCAAGACCTTCCGCTTCGTCGAGCTCGCGAACGACGTGAACGAGCACATGCCCGACCACGTGGTCGCCCGTGCGACCTCGATGCTGAACGACCGGCGGAAGGCGGTGCGTGGATCGCGGATCGCCCTCGTCGGACTCTCGTACAAGAAGAACTCCGGAGACACCCGCGAAGCCCCGTCCGCCAGGGTCATCGAACTGCTGGGTGGTCTGGGGGCCGAGCTCATCGGCATCGACCCGCACGTCGAAGACCACCGCTGGCCGTCGGAGGTCCAGCGCGTCGAACCGACTGCCGACGCGCTCGTCGGGACGGACCTCGCCGTCGTCCTGACCGACCACGACGACGTCGACCTCTCGATCCTGGCCGGGATCCCCACCTTCGACAGTCGGAACGTGCTCGCACCGTCCGCCGACGTGACCGTCCTCTGAGCACCGCGATGCGAGTCGTCCAGTACGGGGTGCACGACGTGCACTACCCCCGCAACGTCAGGATGCGTGCGTTCCTGAGCTCGGACCTCGGCGCAGAGGTGACGGTCGTCGAGCGCACCCGCTCCGGGCGCAAGCTCCGCCGGGCAGTCGCGGACGTCCTCTCCCTGTGGCGCGCGTCACGAGGGGCCGATGTCGTCGTCCTGTCCGAGTTCCGGCTCACGCACGCGCCACTGGCGTGGGCAGTGGCGCGACTCCGGGGCGCGCAGCTCGTCGTCGACCACTTCGTCGGGCTGCACGAGACGGTCGTGGAGGACTGGGCGACGGTCCGTCCCGGAAGCCTGGCCGCGCGTCGCCTGGCGGCACAGGACCGGCTCGCCGCGCGCCTCGCCGACGTCTGCGTCACCGACACCCGACCGCGAGCCGAGCGCCTCCAGGAGCTGTACGGGCGCCCGGTCCTGGCACTCCCGGTGGGTGCCCCCGAATGGGCTCGACCGTCCACCGGGTCCGCCACGCGCGGGGACGCCCTCCGCTTCCTGTACTACGGCAACTACCTTCCGTTGCACGGCGTGCCGACGATCGTCGAGATCCTCGCCGAGGTGTCCCGCTCGCGAGCGGTCGTCGCGGAGTTCATCGGTGACGGGCGAGATCGATCGCACGTGCAAGAGATGGTCCGGGAAGCCGGCCTCGGTGGCGCGGTCCGGTTCATCGACTCCGTCCCGGAGACTGCGCTCGCCGAGCACATCGCAGCCGCCGACGTCGTGTTCGGCGTCTTCGGTGATTCCCGGAAGGCTCGTGACGTCGTCCCCAACAAGGTGTGGCAGGGGCTCGCGTGCGGCAAGACGACCGTCACCGGCGACGGGCCGGCCGTGCGTGAGCTCGTCGAGGTCGTCGGACGACAGCTCCTCGTGGTCGACCGGACGGATGCACCGGCAGCGGCGGACGCGATCCTCGGGGTGCGGGCGGACGTCGAGACCGCGGCAACGGCCCACACGCGTCTCGAGCAGTTCACCGCCGCTGGGTACGCCTGCCTCGCGGCTGCCCTCCGTCCGGCGTTGACGTCGTGAAGCGGCACCTCCGGCGTGCTCGGTCGTTCGGGCTCTACGTGCTCGCACCCCTGCTCGCCGCTGTCGCACCGCTGCTCGTCATCCCGGCGACCACTGCGCGGTACGGCGCGGCCGGCTGGTCGAGCATCGCCATCGGGCTCTCCTCCGGGCTCGTCGCTGCCGTGATCGGAGAACTGGGGTGGTCGATCGTCGGCCCGCAGCAGGTCGCCCGTCGGCCGCAGGATGCCTCGGACGTGTACGACCGCGCGCTCGCCGCACGGGTCATCGTCGTCGTGCCGCTCGCGGCACTCAGCGCTGCGCTCGCCGTGGTCCTCGCACCGCACCACGCGCTCGCCGCGGGCCTGGTCGCCGCAGGCGTGACCCTCGGCGCGTTGAGCCCCGCCTGGTACTTCACAGGGTTGAACAGGCCACACCTGACCCTGGCCACCGAGAGCCTCCCGCGCGTCGTGCTCGTCGGTGGCGCCGCGGTCGGCATCGCGTGCGGTGGTGCCCTCGAGCTGTACGGCATCGCACTGATCGTCGGGGGCATCCTGCCGCTGGCGCTCGCGACGTCGATCGCACGTGTCCGGTGCGTCCCGAGCGCTGCCGCCGTCCGTGCGGTACCGACCACCCTCCGTGCGCAGTGGGCGCTCGTGGCGGGCCGCGGCGCCACGACGATGTACAAGGCGCTGCCCACCCCGATCCTCGCGGTGATCGCACCCGACCTCGTCGCGCTCTACGCGGCGCTCGACCGTCCGCTCCGCCTCGGCTTGCAGTTCCTGACAGCGGTGCCCCAACGGCTCCAGGCGTGGGTCGCCGTGGAGGACGACACCGTCCGTGTCCGACGCACCCGACGCGCACTCGTCGCGAACGTCGTCTCGGGGGTCGCGGCTGGTGGCGTCTTCGCCTCGGCGATGCCGCTCGTCGCTCCGGTCCTCTACAGCGGGACGGTCGACGTGACCGCTGCGCTGAGCGTGCCCGGTGGTGTCTTGGTGGCGGTCATCTGCGCTTCCCGCGGGTTCGGTCTGGCGCTGGTCGCCGACGGTCGTGCGGGTGTCACCGTCGTCGCCGCGCTCGCCGCGGCAGCGATCGGGCTGCCGGCGATCGTGTTCGGCGCGATCGGCGCTGGCGCGGCGGGGGTCATCGCTGCGCTCGTGCTGGCGGAGTTCGTGGGTATCGTCGTGCAGTGGGCGAAGCTCACTCCGCGCAGTCGTCCACGCGATCTGCAGGAGGTGGCGGCGTGATCGGCATCATCGTGGCGGGCCTCGTGGTCATCGCCAGCCTGTCGATCGTGTTCCTCGTCACACCCGTCGACCGGCGGCGTGGAGTGGCGGCAGCGCTCGGCGTCGCCGTGCTGGCGTTCGGTGCGAGCGCGACTGCCCCTCCGCTCGTGCAGAACGCGTCGCAGGCAGGTGCCGCTTGCCTCTTCCTGCTCGGGGCGGCGACGACCGGGCGGCGGTTCACCCTCGGTCGTGCGACGCCGGTGTTCTCACTGATGGTGGTCTTCGCGGGGATCGTCCTGGTCACCACCGTCATCGTCTACCCGGCGGGCGCTGTCGCCTGGGCGAAGCTGGCGATCGTCGCCGTGACCGGTATGTCCTGCGCTGCCGGGTTCAGGCCGGCAGACCGCGCCGTGTTCCTCTCCGGTCTCGTCGGCCTTGCGCTCGTCGAGTCGATGTTGGGCTTCGCAGAGTTCTTCGTCGTCGGCGAACCCGTTCCGTGGGGTTTCAAGCTGCGCGCCGACGGCAGCAGCTCGATCCTGCTGAACCCGATCCTGCCCGGATCGCCCGTGCGGATCTCGGGGTCGCTCGGCCATCCGATCGCCTTCGCCACCTTCATCGGCGCCGCCCTGCTCGTCGTCGTGTGCGAAGGCAAGCGCCGGGCCGCGCTCTGGCGCACCACGCTGCTGGCGGCCTTCATCGCAGCGATCGTGCTCTCCGGGAGCCGGAGCGTGATGATCGGCGTGGCGCTGGGCGTCATCGTCGTGGTGTGGAGCGTGCGCCACGGCGTCGTCGTGCGGGTGTTCGGCGTCGTCGCGGTGCTCTTCCTCGGCGGTGTCGTCTTCGCGTCCGACATCGCGGCCGCGGTGGATCGACTCGTCAGCTCCGGGTCGTACACCAACAGGGCGAGCGCTCTCGATGCGGTCCCGGGGCTCCTCGGCCGCGAACCGCTCGAGGTCCTGTTCGGATCGGGCTTCGGGTCGGACTTCGACCTCTACCACCGTGGCTTCTTCCCCCAGGACGGCTTCATGGTGATCGACAACCAGCTCGTGACGACCATCGGCACCGAGGGCGTGGTCGGTCTCCTCCTCGTCGTGTCGGTCTTCACGGCTGCCTGGCTCCGTGGCGACGCGATGCGTCGAGGGGTGCTCGCCATGTTCGCCGTGATGCTCTTCTCGTTCGACTACTTCGGTTGGTTCCTCATGCTCACGCTGCTGTCGGTGTTCCTCGTGTTCCCGTCGGTGGGCCGCGTGACGACCGCTCCGTCTGCCGCGGAGGAACCTGCGTCCGCGATGCCGTGAGCTCCGACTCCGGCTGGCTCGCCTCCGAGCGATGGGCTCCGCGGCGTTGTCGGATCGTCGACTCGTCCGTCATCGGCCGCGGTGGGTCGTGCTCGGATTCGCTGTCCTCGAGGGACCGGACGACCAGGGCCCGGCGGACGCTGACGCACTGCCTGACCCCTCGCCGACCCTGATCGAACCGTCCGCACCGGAGGACGCGCCACGTGCCTCGCAGATCGGCCGACTGACTGCGGTCGCCGAGCGGTCTCCGGACGGTCCCCATTCGACCGCGAGCGGATCGTCCGACCCGCGGCGGTGTTCTGCCGGCGACGAGGCGGACGCCTACCTGCCCGTGACAGGGTCGTAGTGACGCCGCCGCCGATCGTGATCTGCAACGGATCCACGACGCCGTGCTCACCGCGAGTGTCGTCGCTGGGCCCGTCCGGCGAAGTCGTTGACCTGGTGCCTCTCCGCCTGGGCGCGACGCCCTGTGACCGGGCCAGGCCGTCGCGCGCTCGGTACGGACGTGTGCCCGCGATCCGCGGCGCGGCGTGCAGGATCCGGCGGGTTCGGTCGTCGCGACCGGGACCTCGCGCGACGAGTGCGACGAGTGCGACGAGTGCGACGAGTGCGACGAGTGCGACGAGTGCGACGAGCGCGACGAGTGCGACGAGCGCGACTTGCTGGACGGGCTCGACGACCACGACGAGCTCGACGAGCTCGACGAGCACCCCGACCACGACGAGCACGACGAGGAGGGCGCTGAACCTGTCGGTTCAGCGCCCTCTCACCACCTGCAGCGGTCGTCCGCGTCATCCTTGCGCAGCGCGACGTCCTCCGGGCCGCGGTACTGCCGATGAGTCGACAGCGCTGGCGCCCTTGCCGTAGTAGGCGTAGTACGTGCCGTAGCCGTACGCTCCCGCGCCCTTCGTCGGGAGCATCGTCATGACCAGCCCGAGCGTCCTTCCACCGACACTCGCCAGCGCTTCCAGGGCGACCCGGAGTTGGTTGCGAGAAGCGCGCCCGGACGCAGCGATCATCAGCGCGCCGTCGGTCAACCGTGCGAGGAGCGCCGCGTCCGTCACCGGGAGCAGCGGAGGTGCATCGATGACGACGTAGTCGAAGGAGGAGGCGAGGTCCTGGACGAGCGCGCGCATGCGGGCGCTCCCAAGCAGTTCCGACGGGTTCGGGGGGATGCGGCCCGCGGGCAGGACGTGCAGCCCGCCCGTGCCCCAGGGGTGGATGACGTCGTCGAGCTCGGCGCGTCCGATCAGGACGTCGGTGAGTCCGGCAGCTCCCTCGACCCCGAGGACGTCGTCCAACCGAGGACGACGGAGGTCGGCATCGACGATCACGACGCGGACCCCGCTCTCCGCCATGGCGATGGCGAGGTTGGCCGCTGTGGTGCTCTTCCCCTCGGACGGGAGCGAGGAGGTGATGGTGAACGTCCGGACCGTGTCGTCGAGGTCGACGAACTGCACGTTCGTGCGCAGTGTGCGGAACGACTCGGCACGGGGACTGCGGGGGTCGGCGTGGACGATGAGGGGCTGCTTCGAGGCAGTCGGGTCGTAGCCGATCCCGCCGAGGACGGGCAGGTCCGTCACGGAGCGCACATCGTCCTGCGTGCGCACCTTCGTGTCGAGGGTGCTCCGCAAGAGCGCGGCGGCGATCCCCAGGACCAACCCGATGGCCGCGCCGAGGACGAGGTTGTTGATCAGCTTCGGGGTGGTCGGACTGGTCGGGACCACCGGGGGCTCGATCGTACCGATGCGGACGAGCGAGGGTCCGCCGGACGTCGGCGTCTCGAGGTCGTCGGTGACGACCTCGGCGAAGCTGCTCCCCACGGCAGTGGCGATCTTCGCGGACGTTGCCGCGTCGGGGTCCAGCACCGTGATGGCGATCACGACGTTGTTGACCTTCGAGGATGCACTGACCCGACCCGCGAGCGCAGCGACGGTCGTGTCGAGCCCGAGGTCGTCGATCACCGGCTGGAGCACGCTCGCGGTGGGGACGACATCGATGTACGACGACACCTTCTGCTGCGCCGCGCTGTTGCCCTGCACCAGCTCGCTGGTCGTCGTGCCGGTGGACTGCACGGAGACGAACACCTTGGTGGTCGCCGAGAACATCGGGGTCGCAGAGAGCGTGAGGGCCGCTCCCGCCGCGGTCCCCAGGAGCAGGGCCGTCGCGATGAGCGCCCATGAGCGGCGCATCACCCGGATGAAGTCTGCAGTGGTCATCGTTCCTCGCAATGCTCGTGGTGTTTCAAGTATCACATGCTGATTGCCGATAATGCAATCACTTGAGATGGGAACGCGCTGCTGCGAAGGACGCCTCGATCGAGAGGCGCTGCGCATTGGCGTAGACGTGGTCGGACACGCGGACTCGGAGTTGCTCGTCCTCGATGAGCGATCGGACGGCCCGAGACCACGCTGCCGTGTCGCCGACGGGCAGGATGAACCGGTCTGCCAACTCCTGCTCGGTGTAGAGGAAGGGTGCGGCGCCCGTCTGGTCGCTCAGGATGACGGGCATCCCCGCGCTCGCTGCTTCCACCGGACTGCGCCCGAAGGCATCCCGGTGGGACGTGCAGAGCAGGATGCCTGGCGTGGCCCAGACGTCCTCCGGCCGCGCCCATCCCTTCCATGTCAGGCTGTCCGGAGCGTCAGGAACGAGCGCCTCGCGAAGCGGTCCCTCACCGAACAGCACCGCGGGCGCCTCGGTGCTCCGGACGACGTCGAGGAACTCCGTCGCACCCTTCTCCGGTGAGATCCGTCCCGCCCACACGAGGGGTCCGATGTCCCGTCCGTCGGTGGTGCGGTGGAGGAGGGGGATGCCGGCCGGGACCAGTTCGGCCCGCCGAGCTCTGCGGATCTGCTCCGCGAGCAGGGGCGAGGTCGCCCAGACGGCGTCGGCGTGGCGGAGCGCGCGCGTCTCGAGGTACCGCAGGAACACGCTCCTCGTCCAGCGCTGCTCACCGGGGCCCGGCCAGGGGAGGCCGCGTACCCATGCCACGTGGCGCGCGGCCGAGCGCGATCCGGCGACGGCGACGTCGCTCTGCGGCACCATCGTGATGACCGTGTCCACCCGGTCCAGCTCCGCGGCGAGCCGCTGACGCAGCTCCGACAGCAGCGCGGAGCCTCGTGTCGCGACGTCGAACTCCGTGACGCCCGCCTCCGGTGTCGGCGTGCCCCCTGCGCCCGGACGGACGCCGATCACGGCACTCCAGTCCTCCCCGGCGGCACGGGCTGTGCGGACGAGGTCGATCGTCGAGCGGTAGACACCGCTCCGCGCGGACAGGGGCGCGGCGACCAGCAGGACGCTCATGCCGCCAGCCGATCGAGCATCGTCCGCGCCTTGTCCTGCCACGTCGCGTGGTCCGGGATCCGGGTGGGTCGTCGTCCGACACGTGCTCCACCCGGCTCGAGCCAGGCACGGAGGGTGGTGGCGTGCTCGGAGATCGGCAGTGCAGCGATGCCGTCGATGCCTCGCTCACCCGCACCCGCGACCGGGGTGGACAGGGTGGGGAGCCCCGCGGCGCGGTACTCGTAGGTCTTGATGATGTCCCCACCGACCTCGAACGGCCCGACGTTGTGCGGAACCCAGCCGACGTCGAACGAGGCGAGGAGGTCCGGGACGTCGTCGTAGTGCACGTCACCGAGGAGGGTGATGTTCGGTTCGGCCTGCAGCGGTGCACGGTACGAGCGGTCGAGGACCGGGCCCGCGAACACGAACGCGAACTCCGGGAGTGCCCGTGCCGTGCTCAGGATGCCGGCGAGGTCGAGGCGCTTCCCGATCTTCCCCACGTACCCGACCGTGGTCGGGCCGACTGCCCCGTGACGAGCCGAGAAACGCTCGGGGTCGCACCCGTTCGGGAGCAGCACGACGTCGTCCCGTCCGAAGCGTCGGGCCAGCGCTGCCGTCCCTTCGGCGTTGGCGGTCACGTGGTCGGCTCGGTCGAAGGCGATGCGGTAGGCGGCCTCGACCTCGGCTCGGATCGGCTCGAAGGCGTAGTGCGTCGTCCAGTCGTCGAGCAGGTCGAGCAGGACGACGTTGCGCCCGAACGGATTGCGATCGGCGGGTGCCGTGGCGACGAACGGGTTCCACACCACCGCCGGGGCGTCGAGCCCGCGGTGCGACAGGACCGGGTAGTACCGCGCCGAATCGACCCACCACCGCCTTCGCGATCGCGGGTCGGGCAGGCGGGGCGCGCGGACGGACAGCGGGCGGGTGCCCTTCGCGCTCCTGCCCGTGGTCCTCCCGTGGGGTGCGGCGACGAGAGGGTCGGGGCGGCTGATGACGGTGACACCGCCGTCGGTGTCGGTGAGGCGACCGAGCCACTCGATGACGTGGCCGTCGCGGGTGCGGTACCCCTCGGCGAGCAGCTTGCGCTGGCCGTGCATGGGGTAGGCGAGGAGGTGCGGATCCACCGCTGCGTGTCGGATTTTCATAGCAAATGTTAGTATATCACAGCCAGTTCATGGCCCCCCTGGCCCATAAGCATCACCCGTGAAATACAATATGTACATGCAGCATGACTTTCGACCGGAACTGGAGGGGCTCCGCGCCCTCGCCGTGGCGCTCGTGATCGGGCAACACGCCTTCGTCGCGCCACGCGCTGGGTGGATCGGCGTGGACGTGTTCTTCGTGCTCTCCGGGTACCTCATCACGCGGGGCCTGGTCGGGGAGCTCGGTCGTACCGGATCCGTCGACTACCCGGCCTTCATCGCGCGACGGGCGCGTCGGATCCTCCCGGCGTCGATCGTGGTGATCGTCGTCGTGGCGATCGCCGCGTTCGTCGTCTGGTACACCCCACGCTCGGTCTCGATCGCACAGGACGCGGCAGCGTCCCTCCTCTCGGTCCAGAACTGGCACCTGATCGCGACCGGCACGTCGTACTTCGCCGAAGGATCGCCGGTGTCACCGCTGCAGCACTTCTGGTCGCTCGCCGTCGAGGAGCAGTTCTACGCGTTCTGGCCGATCGCTGTGCTCGTCGCTGCGCAGGTTCTGCGCGGCCGGATCGCTCCGGAGCGCGTCGTGCTCCTGCTGGCGATCGCGACGGTCGCGGTCTCGGCCACCTGGTCGGTCCTCCGTCTCGATCGGACCGACGCCTACTTCGATCCGGGGGTCCGCGCGTGGGAACTCGCCGCGGGCGCGGCCCTCGCAGCCGGGGGCGTCGCCCTCCGTGGTGTCGTCGCGTCCGTGGCCGTCGTCGTCGGGGGTGCCACGATCATCCTGACCGCGGTGCTGATGCCGGCCCATGTCTCGAATCCCTTCCCCTGGGTCGCGCCCGCGGCGTTCGGCACCGTGCTGGTCATCGCCGGAGGACGGTCCGCGTCCGCGGCCGTCACGGCTCCGCTCCGGTGGGGCCCGGTCCGGTACGTCGGCAGGATCTCGTTCTCGCTGTACCTCTGGCACTTCCCCGTACTCGTCGTCGGTCGGGCGCTGTTCCCCACCGCACCGCTCACCGATGCCGCCCTGGTCGGCCTCGCACTCATCGCCGCGATCGGTTCCCACCGCTGGGTGGAGAGACCGTTCCTGGAAGGCAGACGAGGTCCGCACGGCTCGGCTGTCACGGTGTCGGGACAACGGGCGTGCGAGCGGTCCCTGCGACGGGTGGCGTCCGTCTGCACGGTCCCGTTGCTGGTGGCGGCGACGGTCGGGCAGGTCGCGGTCCCCGCGGCTTCCGACCAAGCAGCCGCTGCTCGAGCCGTCGGGCTCGCCGTCGAGCGGATGCCGGGGCGGGCGGCGACCGGAGTGGAGATCATCGAGGGCCTGCACACCTCGCCGACCCGGACCGAGGCCGCTGCTGCGTTCGACTCCGCCTCCACGATCCAGTTCGCGCCGGAGATGAGCAGCACGACCGGGTGCCGCAACGAACTCAGTACGCCGCTCCGTCACGCGCGGACCTGCGACTCCGGACCGAGCGACGCCGCGCACACAGCGGTGGTGATCGGGGACTCGATCGCGATGTCCTGGATGCCGGCCGTCCGAGGCGCGCTGGAACCGGAGGGTTGGCGTGTCCGGGGGATCGGGTTCGCTTCGTGCTCGCCGTCGTCAGCCGGTCGCACTCCCACCCGCGAGGGCGATCGGCTCTGCGCGGGCGCCCGTGAGCGCATGCTCGAGGAGGTCGAGCGTGTCCACCCCGACCTCGTCATCGTCTCGAACGACGAACAAGCCTTCACCCGGTCGATCGGTGCTGATCCGGTCTCCGCCGCGACGAACTGGGAGTGGCGGACGCGCGCGCTCGTGACGGACCTCGCGCTCGTGGCCGACCGCGTGGTGATCCTCGGCGCTCCTCCGGTCGGCGCGGCGCCCGCAGCGTGTGCCACGAGGTTCTCCGGCGTCGAGCCCTGCATCACGGCACCGAGCGCAGAGGGGCGGGCCCTCGTCGCCGCGAACGAACGTGCGACGTCGAATCAGGAGGGTGCGGAGGTCATCGACGTCGTCGACTGGTTCTGCGCCGCCGATCGCTGCCCGCCGATCGCCGGGGGCGTCCTGGTCCGGGTGGACGACCGACACCTGACGTCCGCCTACTCCGAACGGCTGTCCGGCGTGCTCCGATCCGCGCTCGCGGACGGGCGCTGAGCGTCAGGCCACCCGCGAGGCCGTCACCGTGAACCTGTCCGTCCGGACCACCTGACGCGTCGGCCCGACGACCCGCTCCAGCACCGGCCGGTAGCGCAGGTGCGAGTTCCAGACACACCACAGTTCACCGCCGGACTGGAGGATCGTGGCTGCGTTCCGGAACATCGCTTCGGCTGCGTCGGTGGTCACCGTGGTGTCCGCGTGGAACGGCGGGTTGCACAGCACCAGCTGCGCGCAGCCGTCCTGCAGTTCGTCGCCGGCGTCGGTCCGCACGACCTGCACCCGGTCCGCGACGCCGTTCGCCGCCGCGGTCGCCCTCGTCGACGCGACTGCGATCTGCGAGACGTCCGTGGCGATGACCTTGATCGCGGGCCGCTGCCGCGCGAGCGACACCGCGATGACGCCGTTCCCGCACCCGAGGTCGACCGCGGTCCTCGCCGTGGGGACGGCGTCGCGCACCACGTCGAGCAACACGCGCGTGCCCTGGTCGAGTGAGGTACCCGCGAAGACGCCGCCGTGTGCGACGAGGGTCAACCCGAGTTCGTCGTTGTGGACCGACCGCGGCCACGGGTTCGACGTGTCCGCACGGACGGCAGAGGCGCGGAGCGGGTCCTGGGCGACGAGCAGCCGCGACTTCCCACGTCCTCGCGACGCGGTGACCTCGCCGAAGTACCGGCGGAGGACGTCGTTCTGCCCGAGGTTCATGTGCTTCGAGACCCCGCCGCACAGCAGCACGACGTCGGGCGCCGCGTACCGGGCGACCGCACGGGCGACCTCGTCGAGCCGGTCGTTCGACTTCGACAGCCGGAGCAGCACGAGCCGCGCGTCGGTGAACGCCCGTTCGAGCGAGTCCGGGTGGTGGAAGCCGCGCCGACCGAACACGCCCGCGTTGGCCTCGAGTGCGCGCACGCCGACGAGGGAGTCCTGCACCACCCGGACGTCCGAGGCGCCGTGCAACGAGACGACCCCGAGCGTGAGGACGCCGTTGCGGTCGTCGACGACCGCGACCTCACCGGGCTGCCGGAGTGCGTCACCGTGGACGTGCGGCGCCTCGTCGAGGATGAAGCGGTCGGTGCCGTCGATCGTGATGAGGTCCGGCGCGTCGTCGACGCGGCGGCGGAACAGGTCGACGAAGTCCGGTGGCACGGCGCCACCCTACCCAGTGCGGCCTAGTGCGGCGGACGCCAGAGGACGATCTGCGTGTTCCGCTGCGGCCGCACACCGGCGCGCAGCGGGACGGCGCCGCCCGTGGCGGAGGCGGCGAACACGCGCGCTCCCGGTCGGTTGATGAGCTGGTCGGCGAGGGCGGTCTCGAGTTCCGACACCCGCGAGCGAAGCGCCCGGTTCTCGTTCTCGAGCTCGAGCACCCGTCGGATGCCCTCGAGCGAGACGCCCTCGGATCCGAGCCGTGCGATCTCCCGCAGCTGCGCGATGTCGCGCATCGAGTACCGCCGCGAGCCGCCGCGGGTCCGCCCGGGCACGACGAGGCCGAGCCGGTCGTACTGCCGCAGGGTCTGCGGGTGCATCTCGGCCAGCTCGGCAGCCATGGCGATGGCGAAGACGGGGGAGTTCTCGTCCATGTCGGTCATCGACCGCCCCTTCCGTTCACCACGTGGTCTGGAACCCAGTCTGGAGGGACGGTGCGGGTTCCTGACGGAGCCGCACCGTGCCTCCAGGCCGGGTTGTGACGCGCTGTGCGCGTGACGCGCGTCCTACCCGCGCGCCTTGGCGAGGAGGTCCTCGCGGGGGTCCTCGTCGGGCAGCGCAGCGGCCAGGGCCTCGACGGCCTCCCGCTGCTTGTCCGACAGGTGGGACGGCACCGCGACCTGCACGGTCGCGAGCAGGTCGCCCGTGCCCTTGCTGGTCGAGACACCGCGGCCCTTGACGCGCAGGACGCGACCCGACGGGGTGCCGGGGGCGACCCGCAGCTTGACGGGATCGCCGCCGAGCGTCGGGACCTGGATCGTCGCGCCGAGCGCCGCCTCGGTGAACGTCACGGGGACGTCCACGCGGAGGTTGAGCCCGTCGCGCTCGAAGACCGGGTGCTTCCGGACGGAGACCGTGACCACGAGGTCGCCGGGCTCGCCGCCGTCGGGGGAGGGCTGCCCGCGTCCGCGGAGGCGGATCTTCTGCCCGTCCGCGACGCCGGCCGGGATCCGGACGTTCACCGGACGGCCGTTGCCCTGCGAGAGCTTGACGGTGTCGCCGGCGATCGCGGTCGCGAAGTCGAGCGTCGTCGACGCCGTGACGTCCTGACCCTTCGAGGGGCCGCCGAAGCCGCGGTAGCCACCCGACGACTGGCCGAAGCCGCCCCCGCCACCGAACATCCCGCCGAGGATGTCCTCGAATCCGCCGCCACCGCCCTGGCCGAAGCGCACGCGCTGTCCGCCTCCGCCAGCGCCTCCACCGAACATGCCGCCGAAGACGTCCTCGAAGCCGCCCTGAGCGCCCGGGCCACCCGCGGTGAAGCGAGCCCCGGACCCCATGGCGCGGACCTGGTCGTACTCGGCGCGCTGGTCGTTGTCGGACAGCACGGAGTAGGCCTCGCTGATCTCCTTGAAGCGGGCCTCGGCGGCGGCATCGCCCGGGTTGGAGTCCGGGTGGTACTGCCGCGCGAGCTTCCGGTAGGTCTTCTTCAGCTCAGCGTCGCTCGCCGTCTTGTCGACGCCGAGGACCTTGTAGAAGTCCTTGTCGAACCAGTCCTGACTGGCCATGAATCCCTACCTCCTTCCCGCGGTCAGGCCGGGACCGCGACCGCGACCTTGGCCGCACGCAGGACGCGCTCGCCGAGCTTGTAGCCCGGCTCGACGACGTCTGCCACGGTCTGCGCGGTCGCACCCGGCGTGGGGAGCTGCACGATCGCCTCGTGGATGTTCGGGTCGAAGGCTTCACCCTTCGCGCCGATCTGCACGAGCTTGAACTTCTCGAAGCCGCCGCGGATCTTCTGCCCGATGACCTGCATCGGGCCCTCGGCGAGGTCGCCGTGCGCCTCGGCGCGGGTGAGGTCGTCGAGCGCGGGCAGGAGTGCCCGGACGACCTCAGCGATGGCGACCTCGCGGTTGGCCTCACGGTCGCGCTCGACGCGCTTCCGGAAGTTCACCAGCTCTGCCTGCGCACGGAGCATGTCCGCACGCATCTCCGCCACGAGGTCGCGGTCCTCGGAGCTGAGCTTGTCCTCGGCGATGCCCCGGGCCGCGTCCGCGAGCAGCGCTTCGTCCTCGGGGGAGAGGTCGTTCTGCTCGTCGGCTGCGGGACCGCCGGCGGCGGGGCCGTCCGTGGGGACTTCCACGTCCGGCCCCTCCGCCTCGATGAGGTCCTCGGGCTGCTGCGCGTTCGTGGCGTCGCCCTCGACCTGGGGCTCGTCCTCGTTCGGCACGTTGTCCTTGGGATCCGTCATCGTTACTTCTTGTCCTTGTCGTCCTCGTCGTCCACGACCTCGGCGTCGACGATGTCCTCGTCGTCCTGCGTCGCCTCGTCACCGGCGGGCTGCTCGCCACCGGCCGCGGCACCCGCGTCCTGCTGGCTGTAGATCGCCTGGCCGAGCTTGCCCTGCGACTCGTTGAGCTTGTCGAACGCGGCCTTCACGGCGTCGTCGTCCTCGCCCGCGAGTGCCGACTTGAGGGAGTCGACGTCGCCCTGGACCTCGGACTTGACGTCCGCGGGGAGCTTGTCCTCGTTCTCCTTGATGAGCTTCTCGATCGAGTAGACGAGCTGCTCGGCCTGGTTGCGACGCTCGTTGGCCTCGCGACGGGCCTTGTCCTCGGCCGCGTGCTCCTCGGCCTCGCGGACCATGCGCTCGATGTCCTCCTTCGGCAGCGACGAGCCGCCGGAGATGACCATCGACTGCTCCTTGCCGGTGCCCTTGTCCTTCGCGGACACGTGCACGATGCCGTTCGCGTCGATGTCGAACGTGACCTCGACCTGCGGGACGCCACGGGGAGCCGGAGCGATGCCGGTGAGCTCGAAGGTGCCGAGCGGCTTGTTGTCGCGGGTGAACTCGCGCTCGCCCTGGAAGACCTGGATCGCGACCGACGGCTGGTTGTCGTCGGCGGTCGTGAAGGTCTCGCTCCGCTTCGTCGGGATCGCGGTGTTGCGGTCGATGAGCTTCGTCATCAGGCCGCCCTTGGTCTCGATGCCGAGCGACAGCGGCGTGACGTCGATGAGCAGGACGTCCTTGCGCTCGCCCTTCAGGACACCGGCCTGCAGCGCGGCGCCGACGGCAACGACCTCGTCCGGGTTGACGCCCTGGTTCGGCTGCTTGCCGCCAGTGAGGCTCTTGACGACCTCGGCCACTGCGGGCATGCGGGTCGAACCACCGACGAGCACCACGTGCGCGATGTCGCTGACCGAGACACCCGCCTCCTTGATGACGTCGTTGAACGGCTTCTTCGTGCGGTCGAGCAGGTCGGAGGTCATCTGCTCGAACTGTGCGCGCGAGATGGTCTCGTCGAGGTTGAGCGGGCCGTCCGCCGTCAGGGTCAGGTACGGCAGCTGGATGCTCGCCGACATCTGCGACGAGAGCTCCTTCTTCGCCTGCTCGGCGGCTTCCTTGAGGCGCTGCTTCGCGATCTTGTCGGTCGAGAGGTCGACGCCGTGCTCGTCCTTGAACTTCTTGACGAGGTAGTCGACGATGCGCTGGTCCCAGTCGTCGCCGCCCAGGCGGTTGTCTCCGGCGGTCGCGCGGACCTGGATCGTGGAGAAGTCGTCGTCCTTGCCCACCTCGAGCAGGGAGACGTCGAAGGTGCCGCCACCGAGGTCGAAGACCAGGATGAGCTCGTCTTCCTTGCCCTTGTCGAGGCCGTAGGCGAGCGCGGCAGCGGTCGGCTCGTTGATGATGCGGAGGACGTTGAGGCCGGCGATCTCACCGGCGTCCTTCGTGGCCTGGCGCTCGGCGTCGTTGAAGTACGCCGGGACGGTGATGACCGCGTCGGTCACGTCCTCGCCGAGGTACTGCTCGGCGTCGCGCTTGAGCTTGCCGAGGGTGCGGGCCGAGATCTCCTGCGGCGTGTACTGCTTGCCGTCGATGTCGACCTTCCAGTCGGTGCCGATATGGCGCTTGACGGAGGCGATGGTGCGGTCGACGTTCGTGACGGCCTGGCGCTTGGCGGTCTCGCCGACCAGCACCTCGCCGTCCTTCGTGAACGCCACGATCGACGGCGTGGTTCGGAGCCCCTCGGCGTTCGCGATGACCGTGGGCTCGCCGCCCTCGAGCACGCTGACGACCGAGTTGGTGGTTCCGAGGTCGATGCCTACTGCACGTCCCATGTGTTGGTGCTCCTTCTGTCAGTGCTGGTGATGCGAAGTCGATGGACTTGCGTCCGATGGACTCAACCCTACTCCTGACAGGAGGCGCGTCAACTCTGGCAGCTGAAAGTTGCGTCCGAATGACTCAACCCGTCCTCATCACAGCAGGTTGTATTTCAGTTCATTGTTTGATATTTTGGTATGGCAGCGGGGTCTCCCGCGATGACACTGACCGCGAGCCGCGGGCGACCCGATCGTCCCGAACGACGCACGCGGCACGACCCCTCGAAAGGGATCATCCTCATGTCCAAGAAGACCAAGCGTCTCGCGAAGGGCCTGGGCGCATCCGCCCTCGCCATCGCGACCATCGCCTCCGGCCTCTCCTTCGGCGCCACCGCCGCATCGGCCTCGATCAATTCGGAGTCCAACAGGACGCAACGAGGCCTGCTCGTGACCGCATCGACTTTGCAGGACTACAGCGCTCCGTTCGCGAACGGCATTGGCTCCGTTTCGATGCGCGGCTTCTCGTCCGCGACAGAAGCCAAAGCCCATGCCACTGAGTGGTCAATCCCCCGAGAAGGAATGGAGAGTACGGTCCGACCGACCTCGAATCCAGAGCTCTGCCTGAACTCCGTCGCACAGCTTGCATCTTGCGTACCAGGTGATCCTCTACAGCAGTGGCGGCTGTCGAAGACGTCATCGGGCTATGGGGTGAGTGGTACCGGGCTCGAATCTGTGGGTCGTCCCGGTCACTATTTCTCGTTCTCGTATAAGAACGACCGCATTATGGGCACGCAGACGGGTTCAGCGGCCGACCGAATCGAGACAATCGCGGACTTCACCTCGTTCGGAGCTGAAGTGACAACGGTGGACATCGTTGGTCGATCAGCGGTCGTGACGGGGCGTGGTACGCCGGGCGCTGATGTCGTTCTGCAGTGGGGGGACGGCGAGTACGAGGACGAGACCCGCGTGAACGACGAGGGTGTCTGGGACTTCGAACTCGACAACCTCAAGCTTGGCTCGAACCCGGTGAAGCTGCTGCAGTACGAGAACCAGGAGCTCACCTCGGAGTATGACCTCGACGTCGAGCTGAAGATCGCTGACCTGGTGGTCGAGCACAAGTTTGGTGAGAACGCTTCGGACCTGGTGACCCTGTCGGGCACGGCGCAGGGCGGTGCGATCGTGGAGGTGTTCAACGAGGACGACCAGCGGGTGGTTGGGTCGGAGCCGGCGGACAGCATCACGGGTGCGTGGAGCGTGGAGCTTCCGGCGCCGAACAAGGGCGGCTCGTACGACGTGAACGTGTACCAGGCGCTGCAGGGTGAGCGGGCGAGCAAGACGCCGGTGTCGATCGACTACGGCAAGCAGCTCGTGGTGACGCGTCCGGCGGACGGCTTCGTCCACCCGGGCGGACAGATCGATGTCCGCGGCACCGGTGAGCCCGGTGCGACGGTCGAGGTTCACGAAGGTGATCGCCGTGTCGGCGGCCCCGTGAAGGTGCGTGCCTCGCAGAGCTGGGACCTGGACACGACCGACCTGGACGCGCGCGAGCACCGTCTGACGGTGACGCAGAAGTCCAAGGGCGGCAACGTCCAGACCGACACCATCATCGTGAACGAGGGCGAGTCGTCGGTTCCGGCTCCGACCGCGAAGGTCGAGTTCGGTGCGGCTGTGACGGATCGTGCTCGTGTGACGGGCACCGCGCAGGATGGCGCGACGGTCACGGTTCGTGACGCGAAGAATGCTGTTGTTGGGTCGCCGCAGGTTGTTGATGGCCGGTATTCGCTGCCGGTGAACTCGCCGGGTGCGGGTGAGCGGTCGTTCTTCGTGACGCAGCGGATCGACAATGAGGTGTCGGAGCCGACTCGGGCTGTGGGTGATTTCGGTGCCGCGGTCGCAGTGACGGCGCTCCCGGCGCAGTCGACGCCGGGCGATGTGACCGTTGCGGGTACCGGTGAGACCGGTGCGAAGGTGTCGGTGAAGGTCGGCACGCAGACCCAGACGGTTGATGTCGTGGATGATCGTTGGTCGACGACGGTGGAGCTTGCTCCGTCGAACACGGCGGCGAACATCACGGTCTCGCAGACCGCGCAGGGCAACACCGTCACGACCGGGGCAGCGTCCACGACGCCGAACCTCCCGATCCCGGCGCGTGCGGTGACGATCGATGAGCCGTCGTCGCACGAGTACACGCCGCTGGTCGAGACGACGCTGACGGGTACGGCGACGCCGTACGCGTCGGTGAAGATCGAGACCAAGTACGGGAAGGAGATCCGTGTGCTCAAGGCGGACAAGAACGGGAACTGGTCGTTCAACCGCGAGTACGGACCGTCGAGCGTCTACACGTTCATCGCGACGCAGACGCGAGTGGACGGCACGACGTCGCAGTCGGGTGCGTTCGTGATGAGCCCGATCGGTGCCTTCCGTCCGCTGACGGTCACCAGCCATGAGGACGGCGGCACCTACACGTCGGGTGAGAACACGTTCCGTGGGACCGCGACACCGGACGCGATGGTCCGCATCACGAACCAGTGGGGTCGTGTGATCGCGTCCACGCAGGCATCGCCGGTGTCGGGGGCGTGGGAGGCCAAGGGCAAGCTCGGGCCGACTGCTCCCTACACGCTGACGTTCACGCAGACCGCGCCGGACGAGCAGAAGGACATGGTCACGATGGACCTCTCGTCGGACATGCAGGCCTACGAGGACGCGGCTCTGACCTCGCCGTCGAACAACTCGACGTACAAGCCGGGTGTCACCACGTTCACGGGCACGGGTTCGGAGGGTACGAACATCGTGGCGAAGAACCAGTGGGGCACGCTGATGGGGCAGGCCACTGTCGACGCGAACGGTCGCTGGGCGTTCGACCGGAACGTCGGGCCGAGTGCTGACTACCAGATCACTTTCACCGCCACGCGTGGCACGGACGGCAACACGTTCACGGTGAACCTGAACTCGCCGAAGTTCGCCGCGCTGACGTTGACCAGCCACGCGGTCGGCGACACGTACGAGCCGCTGCAGCGCGTGACGTTCTCGGGGAAGGCGTCGCCGTTCGCCACGATCACGACGTACTCGCGTGGGGAGACCCCGCTGGCGAACGCGACCGCGGTGGCGGATGCGAACGGTGACTGGTCCTACACCCGTTCCTGGGGCTCGCCCAACGGTGACAGCACCACCTACCCGCTGCGTTTCGTGCAGACCGATGTCTACGGCGCTGAGCAGGACACCCTGCCCTTCACCTGGGCACCGAACCCCACCGAGTAGCACCCACCACAACTGAACACACGAGAACGGCCCCCGCACACACCGTGCGGGGGCCGTTCCGCGGTGCGGGGGCTACGCGGGGACGTAGTCGAACGTGTCAGGGTCGGGACCGGTGCGGTGCCCCTTGTCGAGCGACGTGATCGCGGTCATGTCCTCGTCGGAGAGCTCGAAGTCGAAGATCGCGAAGTTCTCCTCGACACGGGCACGGGTGACCGACTTCGGGAAGACGATGTCGCCGCGCTGGATGTGCCAGCGCAGGACGACCTGTGCCGGGGTCTTGCCCGTGTTGCCGGCGATGCGGGTGATCGTCTCGTCGTCGAGGACGAGGCCCTGCGCGATGGGGGACCAGGCCTCGGTCGCGATGCCGTGCTCGCGGTCGTACGCGCGCAGTTCCTCCTGCGTGAGGTACGGGTGCACCTCGATCTGGTTCACCGCCGGGGTGATGGTCGTCTCGGCGGCGAGGCGGTTGAGATGGTGTGCCTGGAAGTTGCTCACGCCGATCGAACGGGCCGTGCCGGCGCGGTAGAGCTCCTCCATCGCCTTCCACGTCGGGACGAAGTCCGAGACGGTGGGCAGCGGCCAGTGGATGAGGAAGAGGTCGGTGTAGCCGCCGAGCAGGTCGGCCGACTTCTTGCCGTTCTCCAGCGCGGCCTCGGGGTCGTGGAAGCCGTTGTTGAGCTTCGAGGTGACGAAGATCTCCTCGCGAGGGATGCCGGACGCCTCGATGGCCTCGCCGACCTCCTTCTCGTTGCCGTACATCTCGGCGGTGTCGATGTGGCGGTAGCCGACCTCGAGCGCTGCGAGCGTCGCGTCCTTCGTGTCCTCGGGCTTGATCTGGAAGACGCCGAAGCCGAGCTGCGGGATGGTCTTGCCGTCGTTCAGGGTGATGTTCGGAACGGTCATGTCGCCATGCAACCAAAGCCCGCCCAGCGCGCATTCCAGCAACTCCCAGCCGGGCGCGTCACCCGGTGCGAGGGAGTTCAGTCCAGCGCAGATCGGATGTACGCGAGCAACGCGGCGGCGTACGCATCCGCGGCATCGGGAGCGTCGAACGTCTGCGGGGCGCCGTCGATCGTCGCGGTGACGGTGAAGGACGGCACCAGGGACACGAACGCGCTCCCGAGCAAGGTCCGCAACTGGTCCTCGCGCGGCAGCCACAGCGATTCGGCGGCCTCGACCGAGTCGAGCGCCCACTCCGTGGTGCCGTTGAACCCGAGCACGGTGCCGCTCGGGTAGTCGTGCCGTTCGACGGTCATCTCGGAGACCGTGTAGACGTCGTCGTCGACGCCGGGCTTGTCGATGACGAACCGGTCGCCGGTCGCGGGGTGCCAGCGGAGTCCTGCGTCACGCAGGGCGGCGGCGAGAGCAACTGTGATCACGCTCCCCAGCCTGCCACCCACGGCCGTGCAAGCTCCGCGTACTACCATCGCCGCACACCCCCTCGTGCGATCGCCCAGGCGTTCGCGCGCGCGACGTGACGACGCCCGGCCGACCGGTGTCGTGCCTCCAGGCCGGTACCCGGCCGTCTGGCGGACACGCGGCCGGCGTCCCGACCGAGCGGACCACCGGTCCCGCCCGCCCAGAGAAGGACCCGCATGACCCTCGACCGCGAGGAACTCCGCGACGGCTGGACCGTGACGATGGCAGGCGGCAGCGGCGCCCCTGACGGCGTCGCAGGCCGTTCCATCCCGGCGACGGTGCCGGGCCAGGTGCACACCGACCTCCAGCGCGAGGGCCTGCTCGCCGACCCGACCTTCGACCGCAACGAGGCGGACGGCAAGTGGGTCGGGCGGGCGGACTGGGCGTACCAGCGGACCGTCGACGTCGACCTGCGCGGGCACGAGCGCATCGACCTGGTCTGCGACGGACTCGACACGGTGTCGACGCTCACGGTCGACGGCGTCACGGTCGGGACGACGCGCAACATGCACCGTCGCTACCGGTTCGACCTGCGGGACGCGACCGGAGGCTCCAACGCGCGGACGGAACGCGAGCTCGAGATCCTGTTCGAGTCGCCCTACCGCGAGGCCGGACGCGTCGCCGCCCGGGCCGGGAGCATGCCGGGCCCCTACGACGAGCCGTTCCCGTACGTGCGGAAGATGGCGTCGAACTTCGGCTGGGACTGGGGGCTGACGGCGGTCACGAGCGGTCCGTGGCGGCCGGTCGCGATCGAGCGCTGGTCGACGGCGCGGCTCCGCGAGGTGCGTCCGCTCGTCGACGTCGAGGCGGGCGAGGGCGTGCTCGACGCGCACATCACGGTCGAGCGGTCGGGTATCAACGACCTCGACCAGGACGGCGAGGACGACGACCTCGTGCTCGTCGTGACCGTGAGCGGGCCGGACGCCGAGGGCGGCACGACCCGGCAGCGCTCGCGTGCGCAGCTGACGCCGAAGGACGACGAGACCGTCGTGACCGTGCGGGTGCCGGACGCGCAGCGGTGGTGGCCGCGGGGGTACGGCGAGCAGCCCCTCTACGACGTGACCGTCGAGCTGCAGACCGTCGAGGGCGAGGTCCTCGACCGCGACGTGTTCCGCACCGGCTTCCGGTCGACGCGCATCGACACGGCGTCCGACACGATCGGCAAGCCGTTCGGCGTGTACGTCAACGGGATGCTCATCGACGTCCGCGGGGTGAACTGGATCCCCGACGACGTCATCGTCTCGCGCGTCACACGAGAGCGCTACGAGTCCCGACTGGGCACCGCGGCGGCGCTCCGGGCCAACCTCGTGCGCGTGTGGGGCGGCGGCGTGTACGAATCTCGCGACTTCTACGAGGTGTGCGACGAACTCGGGCTGCTCGTCTGGCAGGACTTCACGTTCGCCTGCTCCGCCTACCCGGAGACGGAGCCGATCCGGAGCGAGGTCGTCGCCGAGGCGCGGGACAACGTCGCGCGGCTGTCGCGCCACCCCTCCCTCGTGGTGTGGAACGGCAACAACGAGAACATCTGGCTGCACGACGTCGACGGGTGGGCGGAGACGCTCGGGGACCGCGGGTGGGGCCTGGACTACTACCTCGACCTCCTCCCGACCATCGTCGACGCGGTCGACCCGACGCGGTTCTACACGGTGGGTTCGCCGTGGTCCGGCGACGAGGACCTGCCGGCGAACGACGTGGACCACGAGACCCACCACTCGTGGGAGGCCTGGAACCGGCTCCCGGACACCGCCTACCGCGCGTCGGTACCGCGGTTCGTGTCGGAGTTCGGCTGGCAGGCCCCGCCCGCGTGGCGGACGCTCCGTGACGCGGTGTCCGACCCCGAGCTGACCGTCGATGCACCGGGCGTCGTCCACCACCAGAAGGCCGACGACGGCATGGGCAAGTTGGCGCGGGGGATCGCGCCGCGTTTCGGCGCCGTCGACCCGGCATCGTTCGATGCGTGGCACTTCCTGACGCAGCTGCAGCAGGCGCGCGCGATCGCGACCGGGGTCGAGCACTGGCGGACGCACTGGCCCCGGAACACCGGGGTCGTCCTGTGGCAGCTCAACGACCTGTGGCCGGTGGCCTCGTGGTCGGCGGTGGACTCCGCGGGGCGGCTGAAGCCGCTCGCGCACGAGCTGCGGCGGCTGTACGACGACGTGCTGCTGACGATCCGGCCCGTCTCGTCGGTCGCCGGACCGCGGCCGGCGGGGTCGCCGGACGATCGGACTGGAGGCGCGGATCGCCCGTCCCCATCGGCTCCCGTCGGCGAGGCGGCTGAGCTGGGCGAGCTGGCGGACACGCTGTCGCTCGGGTCCGGTGGCGTCTCGCTCGGGGTGTCGCCGGGGGCGTTCGGGTCGTCGCCCGTCGAGGTGGCCGTGCGCTCGACACGGAGCGGCAACGACAGCGTCGTCCGTGTGCGGCGGATCACGCTCGCGGGCACCGTGCTCGCCGAGGTCACGCTCCCCGTGCACCTGTCGGCCGGCGTCGCCGTCGTCGCGCTGCCCGAATCGGTCGGTGTGGTCGACGACCCGCGGAACGAGCTCATCGTCGCCGACCTCGACGAGCGACGTGCCGTGTGGACACCGGCGCCGGACCGGGAGATGCGGTGGGAGTCCGCTCGGTTCACCGCGGCGACCGAGGTCGACGGAGCGACGATCCGCGTGGTCGTCGAGGCACAGTCGGTGGTGCGCGACCTGCTCCTGCAGCCGGACCGTGTGTCGCCGGAGGGTGTCGTCGACCGGGGCTTCGTGACCTTGCTCCCCGGTGAGCGTGCGGTGTTCCGGGTGCGCGGGGTGGAGGCGGCCGACGCGGGGGCGCTGCTGGAGCGACCCGTCCTCTGGACACTCTCGTACGCACTCGGCTCTTGATGTATCGCACATCGCAGTGATATTTTGGTAGGGCACTGCTGTCGCGCGTCCGCGACGGCGGTGCCCGGTCGGCCTCCGTCGATCGGCGTCCGACCGGAGGTCTCGCGATGTCCCTCGCCATCCGTCCCACGCGCGCCGGTACCGCTGTCGTCGCGACCCCGACCCGCGCCGTTCCGACGAACACCCCTGCTGGTGCTGGCCGCGGGTTCCCGTTCGCGTTGGCCGCTCTGGACCTCACCGTCCTGCTCCTCGCCTTCGCGGCGGCGCACCTCGTCCGGTTCCCGGGAGAGCTCCCGGCCGGTTCCAGTGCGGCCGGCTGGGTCGAGTTCGTCGTCGCACCCGTGATCGTCCTGGCGTGGATGACGCTGCTCGCGAGCTTCGGCACCCGCAACGCCCGGGTGGCGGGTGTCGGCAACGAGGAGTACCGCCGCTTGGTGACCGCGAGCCTCGTCACCGGGGCGGTCGTGGCGATCGTGGCGTACGCCGTCCAGCTCGACATCGCGCGCGGGTACGTCGCCATCGCGTTCCCCCTCGGGCTCGCGCTGCTCGTGGCCGAGCGCAAGGTCGTCCGGACGGTGCTCGCCCGTCGGCGAGGGCGTGGTGAGCGGCTGCAGGACGTCCTGCTCGTCGGCGACGTCGAGGACGTCCGCTACGTCGGGCGTCGCATCGCGGCCACTCCGGTCGCGGGGTACCGGGTCGCCGGGGTGGTCACGGACTGCGTCGCGGTCGGGTCCTCGCTCGCGCTCGGCGCCTCTCGGGTCGCGGTCGTCGGTGGGATCGACGCTGTGCTCGACCACGCTGTCTCGAGCGGCGTGTCCGCCGTCGTCGTCGCGGGGGCGATCCGCGGCGGCCACGAACGGCTCCGGCGCCTCGGGTGGCAGCTCGAGGAGCGCGGAGTCGAACTCGTCGTGTCCTCGCCGCTCGCGGACATCGCCGCCGGTCGTGTGCACGAGCGACCTGTCGACGGTCTGCCGCTCATGCACGTCGAGACGCCCGACTACCGCCGACGCTTCGGCAAGCGACTCCTCGACGTCGTGGGCGCGGGGCTCGGGCTCCTGCTGCTCGCTCCGGCGTTCGCGGTGATCGCGCTGGTCATCCGGCTCGACGACCGCGGGCCGGTGTTCTTCCGCCAGACCCGAGTGGGTCGTAAGGGGCGGGACTTCTCGATCCTGAAGTTCCGGACCATGTGCGTCGACGCCGAAGCACGGGTCGCTGCGCTCGAGGCGTCGAACGAGGGCGCTGGTCCGCTCTTCAAGATGAAGGACGACCCCCGGGTCACCCGGGTCGGGGCGTTCCTCCGCAAGACCTCCCTCGACGAGCTCCCGCAGCTCTGGAACGTCCTGACGGGGTCCATGAGCCTCGTCGGGCCGCGTCCAGCGCTGCCGAAGGAGGTTGCCGTGTACGAGGACTTCGCCGACCGTCGGCTGCTCGTGACCCCGGGCATCACCGGGCTCTGGCAGGTGAGCGGGCGTTCAGACCTCGACTGGGCCGAGGGGGTCCGGCTCGACCTCCACTACGTCGAGAACTGGTCGTTCCTGCACGACCTCGTCATCCTCGCGCGGACGATCCCGTCGGTGCTGCGCTCGCACGGGGCGTACTGAGCCGAACGTCGAAGTCGCCGAGCCTGTGCGAACGGTGTCCGTTCGGGCTCCCCGCCTGTGATTCCCGGACAGACCGAGTTACGATGATCCGACCACGAGCTTCCGCCGCGTGTGTCGAAGAAGACCCGAGCACGGCGACCAGTTCACCATCGAAGGAGTCATGATGTTCGCAGGCCTCACCGGCATCCATCTGCTGATCATCCTCGGGATCGTCATCCTGCTGTTCGGGGCGACCAAGCTCCCGGCGCTCGCGAAGGGCCTCGGTCAGTCGATCAACATCTTCAAGAAGGAGATGGGCACCGAGGACAAGCAGGCGTCCGATGCCACCGCTCAGAACACGACCGCGCAGAACACGGCCGCGCAGCCGGCGGCTCCGGTCGTGAACCCGGGCCCCTCGGTCCAGCCGAACGCCGACTCCAAGCAGTAGGACTCCCAGCCCCGTCCTGTCGGCAGCCCCCGCGACCACTCCGGTCGCGGGGGCTTCGTCATGCGTGCGCTCGTGCGCGACGTCCGTGGTGCGGAGTTGGATGAGCGCATGACGACGCCCGCTGCACCGCTCCGCGACGACCGCCGCGTGGTGCTCGTGGTGGCGATCCTCGCGTCGTTCGTGGTCGGGCTCGACGCGAGCGTCGTGAACGTGGCGCTCCCGGCGATCCGGCACGAGCTCGGTGGCGGGCTCGTCGTGCAGCAGTGGGTCGTCGACGCCTACATGGTGACGCTCGGGTCGCTCATCCTCGTCGCGGGGTCGCTCTCGGACCTGTTCGGACGGGTGCGGATCATCACGCTCGGGCTGATCGTGTTCGGTGTCGCGTCGATCGTCTGTGCAGCGGCTCCCTCGGGCGAGGTGCTCATCGTGGCTCGGGCACTGCAGGGGGTCGGCGGAGCGCTCGTCACCCCGAGTTCGCTCGCGCTCATCATCGCCGCCTTCCGTGGAGCCGCGCAGGGCAAGGCGATCGGCTCGTGGACGGCGTGGTCGAGCGCCGCCGTGATCGTCGGCCCGGTGATCGGCGGGCTGATCGTCGACGGCATCGGCTGGCGGTGGATCTTCGTCCTCACGGCGGTGCCGATCGCCGTGACGATCCCGCTCGTGGCCAGGATCTCGGGAGACGTCCGCCCAGTCGGGCGCCCGAGGGTCGACGTGGTGGGCGCGGTGCTCGCCGTGGTCGGCATCGGCGGGGTGGTCCTGGGCCTCATCGAGCAGGAGCGCCTCGGTTGGTCGTCGCCGCTCGTGGTCGGCGCACTCGTGGTCGGAGGGCTGGCGCTCGTCACGTTCGTGCCCTGGGAGCACCGGGTCGCGCATCCGCTCGTGGACCTGCGGCTGTTCCGGGCGCGCAACTTCGCGGTCGGGAACCTCGCGACGCTGTCGATCTACGGGGCGCTCGGCATGGTCGGCTTCGTCGTGACCCTGTTCCTGCAGGAGGTCTGGGCGTTCCCCGCCTGGGTCGCAGGGATCGCCACGCTGCCGCCGACGATCCTGCTCCTGCTGCTCTCGACGACGGTGGGCTCGTTCGCCGGACGGTGCGGGCCGCGGTGGTTCATGGCCGCGGGGCCGGCGATCGCGGCCGTGGGATCGTTCCTCATGGTGCTCGTCGGCGACGACCCGGCAGCCTACTGGTGGACGGTGCTCCCCGGGCTCGTGCTCGTCGGCTTCGGGATCTCGCTCATGGTGACGCCGCTGACGAGTGCGGTCCTCGGATCGGTACCGGAGTCCGAGGCAGGGATAGGTTCGGCGGTCAACAACGCCGTCGCCCGGATCGCGAGCCTCGTGATGGTGGCGCTCGCCGGCGTGGTGCTCGGTGGGGCCATGAGCACGACCGGGTTCCACCGCGCGGTGGTGGTCATGGGTCTCCTGCTGATCGCCGGGGCGGTCGTCAGTGCGATCGGCATCCGGAACCCGGGGCGGGAAGAATCCGTGCCGGACAGAAGTTGAGTGCAGTAGACTCAAGTAGACGACCAACGCAACGAAAGGACGGAACGCATGGCGAACCTCCAGGGCGCTCCTGACTCGCAAGAGCGACAGAAGACCGCCCTCGAGCAGTACGGCGTCGACCTCACGGCGATCGCCCGCAGTGGCAAGCTCGACCCGGTGATCGGCCGCGACGCCGAGATCCGGCGCGTCTCCCAGGTGCTGACGCGCCGGACCAAGAACAACCCCGTGCTCATCGGTGAGCCCGGCGTCGGCAAGACCGCCGTGGTCGAGGGGCTGGCACAGCGCATCGTCGCCGGGGACGTCGCCGACTCCCTCAAGGACAAGCGGCTCGTCTCGCTCGACATCTCCGCCCTCATCGCCGGTGCGAAGTACCGCGGTGAGTTCGAGGAGCGACTCAAGGCCGTCCTCAAGGAGATCAACGACTCCGACGGGCAGGTCATCACGTTCATCGACGAGTTGCACACGCTCATGGGTGCCGGCGGCGGCGAGGGATCGGTCGCGGCGTCGAACATGCTCAAGCCGATGCTCGCGCGCGGTGAGCTGCGGCTCATCGGCGCGACGACGCTCGACGAGTACCGCGAGTACATCGAGAAGGACGCCGCGCTCGAGCGCCGCTTCCAGCAGGTCTACGTGGGGGAGCCGAGCGTCGAGGACGCGGTGGCGATCCTCCGCGGGCTCAAGGAGCGGTACGAGGCGCACCACAAGGTGACGATCAACGATTCCGCCCTCGTGGCCGCTGCGAGCCTGTCGAACCGGTACATCTCCGGGCGGCAACTGCCCGACAAGGCGATCGACCTCATCGACGAGGCCGCGTCGCGGCTCCGGATGGAGATCGATTCGTCGCCCGTCGAGATCGACGAACTCAAGCGCACGGTCGATCGCCTCCGCGTCGAGGAGTTCGCGCTCAAGCAGGAGAAGGACGACGCGTCGAAGGCGCGACTCGAGACCCTGCGGGCCGAACTCGCGAGCCGCGAGACCCTGCTCGGCGAGCTCGAGCAGCGGTGGCAGGCCGAGCGCGCCTCGCTCAACCGGATCGGCGAGCTCAAGCAGCAGCTCGACGACCTGAACATGCGGTCGCAGCGGGCGCAGCGCGAGGCCGACTACGAGACCGTCAGCCGACTCGAGTACGGCGAGAAACCCCGGATCGAGGCCGAGCTGGCCGCCGCCGAGCAGGCTGAGAGCGCCGAGCGGATGGTGAACGACAGCGTCACCGACGAGGACATCGCCGCCGTGATCGCGCAGTGGACCGGGATCCCGATGGGGCGGCTCCTGCAGGGCGAGACCGAGAAGCTGCTGCACCTCGAGAACGAGCTCGGCCGCCGGATCATCGGGCAGCGCTCGGCGGTGAACACCGTGTCCGAGGCCGTCCGACGCACCCGCGCGGGCATCTCCGACCCGGATCGGCCGACCGGCTCGTTCCTGTTCCTCGGGCCCACCGGCGTCGGCAAGACCGAGCTCGCCAAGGCGCTCGCGGAGTTCCTGTTCGACGACGAGAAGGCCCTCGTCCGGATCGACATGAGCGAGTACGGCGAGAAGCACTCGGTGGCGCGGCTCATCGGCGCCCCTCCCGGGTACGTCGGCTACGAGGCCGGTGGGCAGCTCACCGAGTCCGTCCGCCGCCGGCCCTACTCGGTGGTGCTGCTCGACGAGGTCGAGAAGGCGCACCCCGAGGTGTTCGACGTGCTGCTGCAGGTGCTCGATGACGGCCGGCTGACGGACGGCCAGGGGCGGACGGTCGACTTCCGGAACACGATCCTCATCCTGACGTCGAACCTCGGCTCGCAGTTCCTCACCGACACGTCCCTCACCGAGGAACAGCGTGAGGAGGGTGTCCGGGAGATGGTCACCCAGGCGTTCCGGCCGGAGTTCGTCAACCGACTCGACGACATCGTGGTGTTCCAGGCGCTCACCTCGGAGGACCTGGGGCAGATCGTGTCGCTGTACGTCGACCGCCTCGCGCGTCGACTGTCCGACCGCCGTCTGGAGCTCGCGGTGACGCCGTCGGCCCGGACCTGGCTCGCCGAGCGCGGGTACGACCCGGTGTACGGCGCTCGTCCGCTCCGCCGACTGATGCAGCGGCAGATCGACGACCGGCTGGCGCGGGCGATCCTCGCCGGGGACGTCCGCGACGGCGACACCGTGCGGGTCGACGTGGCCGACGGGGGCGATGAGCTGACCGTCGAGCCGTTCGACCTCGGTGAGGTCGTCGAGGGCGAGATCGTCGAGGAGTAGCGGGATCGCTCCGCGGGAACCATGTTCCGGACACCGCGTCGCGGAACGGCGGGGTGTGGTGTCCGGGACCAGGTTCCCTCGCGGTGGTCGGGGTGACCGTCTGGAGGCCCGGGGCGCGTTCCTGGAACCCGCCCCGGGCCTCCAGGCCTAGCGTCCAGGGCATGCCTGAGACCCGCGCCATCCGTCGCCTCACCGACGCTGTCGAGCACGCGGCCGTGCTCGACAAGGCCGTCGACATCGATCGCTCCGTCGTCCGCGCGCTCGCGCGTCCGAAGGCGCTCCGCCAGCTGCTGCACGGCGTGCCCTTCGGGCACCCGCTGCACCCCTTGATGGTGCAGGTGCCGCTCGGCGCGTGGATCTCCGCCGCGGTGCTCGACCTGCTGGGTGGGAAGGGGAACGCGAAGGCCGCGAAGACCCTGGTCGGCGTCGGACTGGTGTCGTCCGGGAGTGCCTCGGTCGCCGGGTACGTGGACTGGTCCGAGCTCGACCGCGAGCAGCTCCGGACCGGCTGGGTG
This sequence comes from Curtobacterium flaccumfaciens, assembly GCF_051548005.1. Taxonomy (GTDB): domain Bacteria; phylum Actinomycetota; class Actinomycetes; order Actinomycetales; family Microbacteriaceae; genus Curtobacterium. Next base: position 52,870 of record NZ_JBPUGH010000002.1, read on the forward strand.
CACCAGGCGGTGAACTGGGTCGGGATCACGCTCTACGGTCTGTCGTGGATGCAGCGGAAGCGCGGGAACCACGGCGCCGGCAAACTGCTCGGCTTCGCGGGACTGACCGTCGTCGGTGTCGGCGGGTACCTCGGTGGGCACCTGGCCTACCGGCAGCGTGCGGGTGTCGGCTCGAGCGAGCACGTGCCGTTCGACGACTGAACCACCCCGACGACCGAGCCGTCCGTCGCGTTCGCGACGCGCTCGACGACCGACGGGAGGCCCGTGGCGGGATCGCCACGGGCCTCCCGTCTGTCTTCGATCGAGGTGCAGATGATGCCTGGTCATGACCAGTTCGTCAAGGCTGCATCCCGATCTGTTCGACATCCGTGATCCCCCGGAAACATGCGGATCGCGACTGTCCACAGGCTTGCGATCCGGTGTTGACATCCCCGTGTGATGGGTCTTTACTCACCAATACGCAACGTCCTTTCATAAAGGTCGGACCAAGGGAGTCAACGTGACACGCACGCGTTTCGCCGCACTCGGTGCGCTCGCCCTCGCAGGCGCGCTCGCCCTCACCGGGTGCTCCGCCGGAAGCAACGGAGCTTCCGACGGCGGCACGAAGTCCATCGGCACACCCGACGGCAAGGGCAAGACCATCACCGTGTGGATCATGAACGGGGACCTCAGCCCGAAGATCCTCGACGTCGCCGAGAAGCAGTTCACCGAGGCCACGGGGGCCAAGGTGAAGCTGCAGCTCCAGCAGTGGGACGGCATCACGACGAAGCTCACGACGGCGCTCGCGCAACAGGACGCGCCGGACGTGGTCGACCTCGGCAACACGCAGGTGCCGGTGTACGCGGCGACGGGCGGCCTCATGGACCTGTCGCCGTACAAGAAGGAGCTGCAGGACGGGCAGACGTGGCTGTCCGGCCTCGAGGGCCCGGCGACCGTCGACGGCAAGCTCTACGGCGCTCCGCTGTTCGCCGGCAACCGCGCGGTGATCTACAACAAGAAGACGTGGGCGGACGCCGGGGTCACCGACGTGCCGAAGTCGTACGACGAGCTCACCGCCGACCTCGACAAGGTGAAGGCGAAGAACCCGCAGGCCGACTTCTCCGCGTTCTACATGCCCGGGCAGTACTGGTACGGCGGCCTGCAGTGGGTGTGGGACGCCGGCGGGCAGATCGCCACCGAGAAGGGCGGCAAGTGGACCGGAGCGATCGACTCCGCCGATGCCGTCAAGGGCCTCACGGCGTGGAAGGACTTCCAGAACTCGTACTCGGCGAAGTCCACGCAGGACATCAACACCGACAAGCCGGCCGAGTCCGACGTCTTCGCGCAGGGCAACACCTCGGCGATCCTCGGGTCGGCGTGGGAGATCGGGTCGATCACGACTGCCAAGCCCGAGCTGAAGGACCAGATCGGCACGTTCCCGATGCCGTCCGCGACCGAGGGGAAGACCCAGCCGGTGTTCCTCGGCGGCTCCGACCTCGGCATCCCGGCGAAGTCGCAGAACCAGGAGCTCGCGCTCTACTACATGAAGATCCTGACCTCGAAGGAGTTCCAGAAGGACCAGGTCTTCGGGGTCGACGGGTGGGAGCCGAACTCGACGCAGCTGCTCGATGCGGTGGCCGGTGACGTGGACGAGCTCCACAAGCCGTACTTCGAGGCAGCCTCGACGAGCCGTCCGACCCCGGCGACCCCGGGCTGGGCGACGATCGAGGGTGACTCCAGCTTCCAGACGATGTTCGCGGACATCGCCACGGGGCGGAAGACACCCCAGCAGGCAGCCGAGGGCTTCTCGGAGCACCTCACGTCCGCGCTGAACGCGCAGCAGTAGTCGATGACCTCCACTGCTGAGCGGGTGTCCGGTCCGGCCTCGGTCGGGCCGGACACCCGGCGTGGCGGCTCGCGTCGGGGTCGTTCGAGCGGGGCGGGTCCGTCAGGCGCCGGTTCGACCGGAGGTCCCGGTCGCCGTCGGCGGCCGCTGACGGCGTCGCGGGCGCCGCTCGTGCTGCTGGCACCGGCCGCGATCCTGCTGCTCGCGCTGGTCGTGTACCCGCTCGTGCGGCTGCTGGTCATCTCCTTCCAGGACTACGGGCTCCGCGCGATCTTCACGGGGCAGGCCGGGTTCGCCGGGTTCACGAACTACACGAACGTCCTGACCGACGCGAGCTTCTGGCCCGTCATCCTCCGGACCGTGCTCGTCACCGGGGCGATGGTGGTCGGGACGATCGGCATCGGCATGGCCGTCTCGCAGCTGCTCACCCGACTCGGCGTCGTCATGCGGACGGTCGTCAGCGTGGTGCTCGTGTTGGCGTGGGCGATGCCGAACGTGGCGTCGAGCCTGGTGTGGCAGTGGCTCTTCCAGCCGTTCTACGGGGTGCTCAACTGGATGATCACGCAGCTCGGCGTGTTCGGGGACCACACGCAGGACAACTGGGCCTCGACGCCGGGGCAGTCGTTGGCGATCGTGCTCTCGCTCGTCATCTGGCAGGCGGTGCCGTTCGTGGCCCTCACGCTGTACGCCGCGCAGTCGCAGATCGCGCCGGAGTACTACGAAGCGGGTGCCCTCGACGGGGCCTCGGCGTGGGCGATGTACCGGGCGATCACGCTCCCCGCGCTCGTGCCGACGCTGCTCCTCGTCACGATCCTCTCGGTGATCTGGGACTTCAACGTCTTCAACCAGATCTGGCTGCTCACCAGGGGCGGCCCGGAGGACACCACGCTCACGCTCGGCATCTGGACGTTCGTGAAGTCCTTCGTGTCGAACGCGTACGGGCAGGGGGCCGCGATCGCCGTCATCTCGACCCTGATCCTCGGGGCGCTCACCAGCTACTACATCCGCCGGCTCGTGCGCAGTGGAGAGGAAGACCTGTGACGACGACATCGACACCCGGGGTCACCGGGGTGACCGCGTCGGAGGCGCAAGCAGCCGTGGCGGGGGCGGGGCGTGCCTCCAGGCCGGGCGGACGGGACGGCGCCGCCGCGCCGGTGCGTGTGCGACGGCGGAAGCCGCGCGTGGTCGCGAACGCGATCGCGGTCGTGTTCTGCCTGGTCTGGGTGTTCCCGATCTACTGGATGGTGAACACCGCGTTCAAGCCCGCGGACGAGGTCACCACCCTGACGCCGATCTGGTTGCCGCTCCGGCCGACGCTCGAGAACTTCACCCGTGCACTCACGCAGGACGGCTTCCTCGTCTACCTGCGGAACTCGGCGATCGTCGTGGTCGCGGCGGTGCTGCTCTCGATCGTGGTCGGGTTCCTGGCCTCGGCTGCGCTGTCGCGGTTCCGGTTCCGCGGTCGTCGGGCGATCCTCGTGGCGATCCTGTTCGTGCAGATGATCCCCTCCGGCGCGCTGTTGATCCCGCTGTTCCTGTCGTTCCAGACCCTCGGGTTGCTGAACAGCTACGTCGGGCTGATCCTCGCGTACGTGGCGAGTGTGCTGCCGTTCTCGATCTGGGTGATGCGCGGGTTCTTCGTGGCCGTGCCCGTCGAGATCGAGGAAGCGGCGAAGGTCGACGGCGCGGGGACGTTCCGGATCCTGTGGAGCGTGCTGTTCCCACTCGTGATGCCGGGGGTGATCGCCACGAGCGTGTTCGCGTTCATCGCCGCGTGGAACGACTACCTGACGGCGTACGTGATGCTGAAGGACCAGGGGATGTACACGCTGCCGGTGTGGCTCGCCGGGTTCTCGACGAACAAGGGGACTGACTTCGGCGGGCTGATGGCGGCGTCGGTGCTGTTCTCGATCCCAGTGGTGGTGTTCTTCCTCATCGTGCAGCGGCGGCTCGTCAGCGGGATGACGGCGGGCGCCGTCAAGGGGTAGTCGGCACCGGTGCTCGTGCCCGAACACCCCGTCCTGCCGTGTGCAGGGCGGGGCGTTCGTCTGTGGTCGTGTTGGTTCTGCGGCGGAAGAGTTGCGATCGTGTGGGTTTGCGGCGTACAGTGCTCGAAACCCACGGGAACGAAGGAGTTCGGGCATGTACGCAACCGAGCGGCACGACGCCATCGCCGCCTCGCTGCTGTCGGCAGGGCGCGTGTCCGTCGCCGAACTGGCCGAGCACTTCGACGTCACGACCGAGACGGTCCGGCGTGACCTGGACGCCCTCGAGTCCGCCGGTGTCCTGCGCCGCGTGCACGGGGGAGCGGTGCCGGTGGGACGGTCGAGCGTCGTCGAGCTGAGCGTCGCCGAGCGCGAGGGGCAGCACGGCTCCGCCAAGACCGCGATCGCCCGGGCCGCCATGCGTCTCGTGCCGCCGACGTTCACCGGTTCGATCAGCCTCGACGCGGGAACCACCTGCGCGGCCGTCGCCGCGGAACTCGCCCGGTGGGAGCCCGCCACGGCCGGAGCGACCATCACCGTGATCACGAACTCGGTGCCGATCGCCAGCGTCCTGCAGCACAGCGAGCACGTCGAGCTGCACCTCCTCGGCGGCCGGGTCCGTGGTGTCACGAGCGCCGCGGTCGGAACGGCCACGGTCGAGCAGATCGGCGCACTCCGGCCCGACATCGCGTTCGTCGGGACGAACGGGCTCTCGGCTGGTTTCGGCTTGAGCACGCCGGACGAGTACGAGGCTGCCGTGAAGGGCGCCTACGTCGTCTCGGCTCGCCGGTCCGTGGTGCTCGCGGACGCGGCGAAGCACGGGGTCGAGGCCCTCATGCGCTTCGCTCGGCTCGACGAGGTCGACACGATCGTCACCGACCAGGAGCCCCCGGCGGACCTCGCTGGCGCGCTCGCCGAAGCGGACGTCGAGGTGGTCGTCGCATGAACACCGACCAGGGCAACAGCACGACCCGCAGCACGCGCATCGTCACCGTGACGCCGAACCCGAGCCTCGACCGCACGATCGAGCTCGCCGGCGAACTCCAGCGCGGTGCCGTCCAGCGCGCAACGCGGTCGACGGCGGAGCCCGGCGGCAAGGGCGTCAACGTCTCCCGCGTCGTGGTCGCGAGCGGCGGAGACACCGTCGCGGTGCTGCCCGGCGACGAGCTCGACCCGGTGCTCATCGGCCTCGCGACCCGCGGGATCCCCACCGCCGCGATGCCGATCGGCCTGCCGCTCCGCTCGAACGTCACGGTCACCGAACCGACCGGCACCACCACGAAGCTCAACGAACCCGGGCCGTCCCTCGCTGGTCGCCTCGACGAGTTCGCGGCCCTCGTGGCCGACGCCGCGGGGCCGACGCCGACCGGGCCCGGTGCCCGCTGGGTCGTCCTCGCCGGGTCGCTGCCGCCGGGACTGCCGGACGACGCGCTCGCCGAGCTGGTCCGGGCCGTCCGCGCACGGCACGGTGAGGACGTCCGGATCGCGGTCGACTCCTCGGGCGTCCCGTTCACCGCGCTGCTGCAGTCCGGTGAGCGGATCGACCTGGTGAAGCCGAACGCCGAGGAGCTCGCCGAGGTCGTCGGCGGCGACCCCGACGAGTACGAGCGCGACCTCGAGGCCGCGGCCGCGGCAGCCGAACGGCTCCGCTCACGGGGTGTCGACACCGTCCTGCTCACCCTCGGCAGCGCCGGCGCCGTCCTCGTCGGGCCCGACGGCGCACACGCCGCCGCCGCACCGCGGATCGTCGCCCGCTCGACCGTCGGCGCGGGAGACTCCTCCCTCGCCGGTTACCTGCTCGCCGAGGTCGCGGGAGCGCGGCCGGAGGAGCGCCTCGCCCAGGCCGTCGCGACCGGAGCGGCAGCAGCCGCGCTCCCCGGCAGCGACGTCCCCGCACTCGACCACACCGACCCCTCGGCCATCGAGGTCCGCAGACTGCGGACCGAGACGACCGCGGTCCCCGACACACCGGAGCCATCGGTGACCGCGGCGGCGACACCCGTCGCGGCGTCCGAACCGGTCTGACCCGCACCACCCGAGCACCACCCCCACACCGCAGCACGAAGCACGGCCCGCGCCCCAGGCGCCACTGCAAAGGAGCAACCCATGTCCGCAGACACGACGCAGCGCCTCATCAGCGCTGAGCTCGTCGGCCTCGACGAGGACCTCGGAGCGACGTCGACCGACGTCATCCGCGTCCTCGCCGACCGAGTCGCCGCCACCGGCCGCGCAGCCGACGGTGGCGCCCTCGCCGAGGACGCCATCAAGCGCGAAGCCAGCGTCGGCACGGGCGTGCCCGGCGGCATCGCGATCCCCCACGCGCGGTCGGCCTCGGTGTCGAGCCCGACCCTCGCGTTCACGCGCCTCGCCCGGAAGGTGCCGTTCGGCGCCCCGGACGGCGACGCCGACGTGGTCTTCATGATCGCCGTGCCGGAGGGCGCCGACAAGGACCACCTCACGGTCCTGTCGACGCTCGCCCGGGCGCTCATCCGCGAGGACTTCACCGCGGCGCTCCGCGCCGCGTCGACCCCGCAGGATATCGTCGACCTCGTCCAGCGCGAGGTGGGCGGCGAGGTCGCCGCAGCCGGTGTCGGGAACGCGACCAGTGCCTCCCGGCCGGCCGCCGTCCCGTCGACGCAGGCCGCATCCGGCGACGCGACCACGAGCAACGCCAGCGCGGGTGCTCGCAAGGTCATCGTGGGCGTCACCGCCTGCCCGACCGGCATCGCGCACACGTACATGGCCGCCGACGCCCTCGTCGCCGCGGCACAGCGCGCCGGTGCCGAGATGCACGTCGAGACGCAGGGGTCCTCGCAGGTCGAGCCGCTCGACCCGGCGCTCATCGCCCGGGCCGACGCCGTCGTGTTCGCGGTGGACGTCGACGTGCGCGACCGTGGACGCTTCGCGGGCAAGCCGCTCGTGTCCGGACCGGTGAAGCGCGGCGTGGACGAGCCCGACAAGATGATCGCCGAGGCGATCCGGGCCGCCGACGACCCGAACGCCGCGCGCGTCCAGGGCGGCGCAGCCACCTCGGAGACCACGAAGACCGACGAGCACTTCGGGCAGGCCCTCAAGCGCTGGCTGCTCACGGGCGTCAGCTACATGATCCCGTTCGTCGCGGGCGGCGGTCTCCTCATCGCGCTCGGCTTCCTGCTCGCCGGCTACGGCATCGCGCTGCAGCACGGCGACTCGGGCCAGAACAACGCCGTGTACACGCTGACGAACTACACGCTCGTCAACCTCCCGCCGGAGGGGCTCGCCTACTACCTCGGCGCGGCAGCGTTCCAGATCGGTGGCGTCTCGCTCGGCTTCCTCGTCGCAGCGCTCGCCGGGTACATCGCGTACGCCATCGCCGACCGTCCGGGCATCGCGCCGGGGTTCGTTGCCGGGTCGGTCGCCGTCTTCATGAACGCCGGCTTCCTCGGCGGGCTCGTCGGTGGTCTCATCGCCGGTGGTGCCGCGTACTGGATCGGGCGCATCCCGACCTGGCGTTGGCTCCGTGGCCTCATGCCGGTGGTGATCATCCCGCTGTTCGCGTCGATCATCGCCTCCGGACTCATGCTCCTCGTGCTCGGCGGACCGATCGCCTGGGTCATGACACAGCTCACCGCGTGGCTGAACTCGCTGTCCGGCGCATCGGCGATCCTGCTCGGCATCATCCTCGGCCTGATGATGGCGTTCGACCTCGGTGGTCCGGTGAACAAGGTGGCGTACGCGTTCGCCGTCGCCGGCCTCGGAGCCGGTTCGGCCACCAACGTCGTGCCGTTCGAGATCATGGCCGCCGTGATGGCCGCGGGCATGGTCCCGCCGCTGGCCCTCGCGCTCGCCTCGACCGTGCTCTACCGCCGCGGCTTCACGAAGCCCGAGCGGGAGAACGGCAAGGCCGCGTGGCTGCTCGGCGCGTCGTTCATCTCCGAGGGCGCGATCCCGTTCGCCGCGGCCGACCCGCTGCGGGTCATCCCGGCGTCGATGGTCGGTGCCGCGGTGACCGGTGCGATCTCGATGGCGGCCGGCGTGACCTCGCGGGCACCGCACGGCGGCATCTTCGTCTTCTTCGCGATCGGCAACATCTGGATGTTCATCGTCGCGATCCTCGCCGGCACCGTGGTCTCCGCGCTCGTGCTGGTCGGGCTGAAGAAGTGGGTGCGTCGTCGTCCGGTGGACGAGGCCGCTGCGGGCTCCGAGGCCGCGGTCGCGGCCGAGACGGTGGGCCAGCGCGCTCCCGTCGCGGTGTAGTCGACGTCACCACGTGACGGACTGGAGGCGCGGTGCCAGCAGGCACCGTGCCTCCCGTCCGTTGTGGGGTGCGATGGGCGCGGGGCGCGGCGCGCGAGGCGCGAGGCGCGGGGCCAGCCTCCAGATGCCGGAATCCTGGCATCTGGAGGCCCGGCAGGGCGATCCGCGGAACCTCGGTGAAGCTGAGCGGCGAGTCTCGGAACCTCGATCGCAGGCCGCAGGCCGCAGGCCGCAGACCGCGGACGGCTGAGCGCCAGGTCGGAGCCTGGCGGCACACTACGGCGCCTACTCCGCGATGTTCGCGGTCACCGCGTCGATGTAGGCGGCGCGCTCCTCGCGCGAGTGCGGCCGACCGGGCACGCCCGGACGCTGCTCCCACGGGAACGGCCCCGCCTCGTGCCGGTACTCGATCCCCATCGCCTCGAGCCGCGCCGTGTGCTCCGCCAGCCGTCCACGGAACTCCACAACGTCGCGCGGCCCCGAGACGTCCGCGGACCACAGCGCCTCGGACAGCGCCGCCACGCGGGGGAACAGCTGGTAGTCGAGCTTCCGGGCGGTGTCGACGTGCTCGGTCCACATGTTGCCCTGGCCGCCGATGACGTGGGCGCGCTCGGCGTCGGTCAGGCCCGAGGGCACCGGGTCGAACGCGAAGACGTCGTCCACGGAGAGCACGATCGACACCGGGATCGGCTCGGTCGGCAGGTCGCTCTGCCGGTAGTCGAGGTACGCCTGGTCGTCGGGGGAGGAGATGACGTCGTGCCCGCGCTTCGCCGCCGTCCGCGCTCCCGTGAGCCCGCGCCACGACAGCACGGTGGCCGAGGAGGACAGCGTGCCGCCCTCGAGGATCTCGTCCCACCCGAAGGCACGACGTCCGCGGGACTCGACGTGTGCCGCCAGCCGGCCGATGATCCACGCCTGCAGCTGCTCCTCGTCGGCGAGGCCGAGCTCCCGGATGCGTTCCTGCGTCCGGGGGTCCTGCTCCCACTGCACCTTCGGGCACTCGTCGCCGCCGATGCCGATGTACGGGCTCGGGAAGAGCGCGACGACCTCGTCGAGGACGTCCTGGAAGAACGCGATCGTGGACTCCTCGGCGTTGAGGACGTCGTCCGCGATGCCCCACTCCGTCCAGACCTCGACGGGCCGGTCGGGGTGGACGCCGAGCTCCGGGTACGCGGCGAGGGCGGCGCGGACGTGCCCCGGCGTCTCGATCTCGGGCACGACCGTGACGAACCGGTCGGCCGCGTAGGCGACGATCTCGCGGATGTCGTCCTGCGTGTAGTAGCCGCCGTGCGGGCGTCCGTCGAACGCCGCGGGACGGAGCACGCCGTCCGCGTCCGGGACGTGCGCGCCGACCTGGGACTCGCGACGCCACGACCCGACCTCGGCCAGGCGCGGGTACTTCCGGATCTCGATGCGCCAGCCCTGGTCCTCCGTGAGGTGGAAGTGCAGACGGTTGATCCGGTGCGCGGCGAGTTGGTCGACGACGCGCATGACCTCGTGCTTCGTCCGGAAGTGTCGGCAGACGTCGAGCATCACGCCCCGCCAGGCGAACGCGGGCGCGTCCTCGACGACCGCTGCGGCGACCGTCCACGGGCCGGTCCCGACCCGGCCGTGCCGGTACACGTCGGCGGGCAGCGACTGCAGCAGCGCCTGCACGCCGTAGAAGACCCCGGCGGCCGAGCCGCCGACGACCTCGATCCGGTCGGGCGTGACCGTGAGCCGGAAGGCCTCACTGCGGTCGCCCGGAGCCGACGCGGGGCCGCTGGCCGAGGCCGCGGGTCCGGCCGGCAGGGTCTCGAGCTCCGCCGCGGAAGCGACCCGCAGCGCGATGACGTCGGCTCCGTCGTGACGTTCCGCGTCGCGCACCGGCAGGCCGGTCGAGCCGCGGAGGGTCTGCTGCAGGTACAGTCGCACCGACGCGGTGTCGTCGTCGGCAGCGATGCGGGTCGACGCGGTGATCTCGAAGGCGCCGGTTCCCGCTTCGGTACGGCGCGGGCGGGGGATGAGCATGTCAGGTCCACCATTCCTCAATGGTCTTTCGTAATATGGAGGCTATGGCCGTGGAAGAGACCGTGTCAACGCTCCCGAGCACCGTGGTGGGGACGACCCCCGGCGTGCTGCGGCTGATCAACTCGCGCGCGATCCTCGACGAGCTCTTCCGCGAAGACGCCTCCCGTACGGTCACCGAGCTCAGCCGGACGATCGGGCTCTCGCGTCCGACGGTCGAGGCGGCACTCGCCGACCTCGTGGACGAGGGCTGGGTCGCCGAGGCCGAGGCCATCGCCACCCCGAACAAGGCCGGGCGGCGGGCCAAGCGGTTCGCCGCCGACGCATCGGCGGGAGCGGTCCTCGGCGTGGACCTCGGTCTGCACGGCATCGTCGGGCTGCGGGCGGACCTCCGCGGGGCGACGACCGCCCGGGTCGAGGAGCGCTACGCCGACCTCACCAGCGCCGAGGAGGCCTGGACGAGCGTGCAGGACGTCGTGCAGCGTCTCACCGAGGGCATCGACCCCGAGCGGGTCCTCGCAGCGACGTTCGGTGTCCCAGCGGTCGTCGACCGCTCGGGCGCGATCGACTACACGGTCGCGGTGCCGCAGTGGGTGGAGTCCCGGGTGCCCGGCCGCATCCAGGACCTCTTCCCCGGTACCGCCACCTTCTTCGACAACGACGCCAAGCTCGCGGCGACCGCCGAGGCGATGTGGGGACGGTTCCGCGACGTCGACGACGCGCTCTACCTGGTCATGGGGCGGCAGATCGGTGCGTCCTACGTCGTCGGCGGGTCACTGGCGCGCGGTGCGCGCGGCGCCGCGGGCGAGGTGGGCGGCCTCGCCTCGACCGGCTGGCCGTCCGCTCCGGCCCGCCTGGAGGCACGGATCGCGCCCGGCACGGACCTCGAGTCGGTCTTCACGGCGGCCGGGCACGGTGACGCGGCAGCGGTCGAGACCGTGCGCGCGTTCGCGGCGGACGTCGTCCCCGGGGTCGTGCAGCTCGTCACGACGCTCGACCCGCAGATCGTCGTCGTCGGGGGAGAGGTCCTGCCCGCCGCCGACGTCTTCGCCGAGGCGCTCGAGCAGCTCGTGACCCCCGAGCTCCGGCACCCCGTCGAGGTCGTGCCCTCGACGGTCGGTCGCGACGCGGTGGCCCGTGGTGCCCTCGCCCGCTCGCTGACCCACGTGCGCAGCTCCCACATGGGCCTCGGCTGACGCTCAGGTCCTGCGCCGGAGTCTGACAGGCCGCTCAGGGATGATCGGCGGATGACGACTGTCCTGCCCCGCTCCGCAGCCGCCGCCGACTCCGAGATGGGCGGGCTCTCCGGACTCGTCCTGCAGCTCATCGACGCCCTCGGCGAGTGGGGCGTCGCGCTCATGCTCTTCGTCGAGACGGTCTTCCCGCCGATCCCGTCCGAGGTCATCCTGCCGCTCGCCGGGTTCCTCGCGGGCGCGGGGCAGATGAACCTCGTGCTCGTGCTCGTCGCGGCGACCCTCGGGTCCTACCTCGGGGCGCTCGTCCTCTACTGGCTCGGCGCGGTGATCGGGTTCGAGCGGACCGTGCGGCTCCTCGGGCGCCTCCCGCTCGTCGACGAGGACGACTTCCGCAAGGCCGCCGACTGGTTCCACCGGCACGGCAAGAGCGCCGTGTTCTTCGGCCGCTTCGTGCCGATCGTGCGCAGTCTCATCTCGTTGCCGGCGGGAGCGGACCGGATGCACCTCGGCACGTTCTCGGTCTTCACGATCATCGCGAGCGGCATCTGGAACGGCGCACTCGTGCTGCTCGGTGCGGCGTTCGGGACGCAGTACGACAAGGTCGAGCAGTACACCGAGTGGATCGACCGGGCGCTCTACGTCGCCATCGCGGTCGTCGTGGTGACGTTCATCGTGCGCCGGGTCCGACGTGCCCGGGCCGAGCGCGCCGGCCGAGCACCGACATCGGACGGAGCGGGCCGGGCAGATCGTGCCGGACAGGGTGGTCGCGGTCGACGCCGCGCCACCCCGGCCGGCGACTGACCCGTCAGGCCTTCTCCAGCGACGACTCCTTGTGGGCAGCCTTGTTGCCCGACTTCTCCGACTCGACGATCCAGTACGGGTCGTCGTCCTTCGGCTTGAAGTCCTGACCGTCGAACGTGAAGTCCTTGGTCTTCTTCTCGACCAGCTTGCCGGTCGTCTTGCCCTGCGAGGTGTTCCAGTGCACCTCGTCGCCCTTCGACAGCGCCATCGTGTCCTCCTTGCGCGTGAACGCTCATCCGTTTCGGTCATGCCTACACCGGCCGATCCGCGCGGACACAGGGAAGCACGGGGCATCACGATGTCGTAACGAGCCCGCGGGATTGCCCGCGGGCGCGTACCGTACTGGGTGAGTCAACCCGAAGGCAACTGCTGCTCCCGACTCCCGACGGAACGACGTGCACATGACCTTGCTGGACAGCCCTCGGGCGGAGACGGTCCTCGCTGGCCGCTACCGACTCGTCCGGCTCATCGGCACCGGTGGCATGGGCACCGTCTACGAAGCACGCGACGAGCACACCTACCGCCTCGTCGCGGTGAAGCTGTTCGCGACGCCGGACACGATGACGACCGCCGACCGGGTCCGCCAGGAGCGCGAGATCCGGCTGCTCAGCATGCTCTCGCACCCCGGGCTCATCCCGCTCTACGACGCCGGCACCCACGACTTCGAGGACGGCCCGCACCGCTTCATCGTCATGGAGCTCATCGCCGACACGACCCTGCTGCGCCGACTCGCCGAGGGTCCGCTGCACAACTACGAGGTGGCCGACCTCGGGGCGCAGCTGGCCGACGCCCTCGCGTACGTGCACTCGCGGGGCATCGTCCACCGTGACGTCAAGCCCGCCAACATCCTCATCAGCGACGAGGGCTCGTCCGGCTTCGCACGCACCGTCAAGCTCACCGACTTCGGCGTCGCGCACTTCGTCGACGGCTCACGCCTGACGAACGACGGCACCATCATCGGCACCGCGGCGTACCTCAGCCCCGAGCAGGTCGCTGGCGAGCCGATCGGGTTCGCGACGGACGTCTACTCGCTCGGACTCGTCCTGCTCGAGGCCCTCACCGGCAAGCAGGAGTACTCCGGCACCCTGATCGAGGCCGCCCTCGCCCGACTCCGCCGCGACCCGGAGGTCCCGGACGGCGTCGCGTCGGAGTGGCGTGACCTCCTCGAGCGCATGACCGCCCGCGACCCCGAGCGTCGTCCGACCGCGGTGGCCGTGGCGAACGCGTTGCGCGGCGGCTCGACGCAGATCACCGGACCGGTGCCGCTCGGGCCCGACCGCGAGAAGCACCTGCGGGCGCACAAGCTGCACCGCGCCGCACACCGACACGCCAAGCGCGGCACGTTCGACTCGGTGAAGCGGTGGCGTCGACGGAACGTGCTGCTCGGTGGGTTCGCGATGTTCGGCCTGCTCGCGGCGTGCGGGGCGTCCTACCTGGCGGGCATGCTGCACTGACACGGGTGCGACCGCGCCTGTGCTCCCTGGCAGGATGGACGGCATGACCGATCAGCGCTGGATCAAGATCTGCGGCCTCTCGACCCCCGAGACGGTGGACGCCGCCGTGGACGCCGGCGCGGACGCGGTCGGGTTCGTCTTCGCCGCGGGGAGCCCCCGCACGGTGACGGCGGACCTCGCGAAGGAGCTCGTCGAGCGGGTGCCCGAGGGCATCGACGCCGTCGGGGTCTTCCGTGACCAGCCGATCGACGAGGTCGTCGGCATCGCCTCGGCGGTCGGCCTGACCACCCTCCAACTGCACGGCGGCGAGTCCGCGACGGACTTCGCCCGCGCACGCGACGCCGGCTTCTTCACGATCCGCGCCGTCAGCACCGAGGACTACCTGCGTGAGACGCCCGAGCAGCGCGCCGCGTTCGACCACGACCTCCTGCTGCTCGACGCCGCCGTCCCGGGCAGCGGTCGGCTCGTCGACGCGTCGTCGATCGTGGGCAAGGTGGACGAGGCCTGGATCCTCGCGGGCGGGCTCACCCCGGCGAACGTCGTGGCCGCGGTCGAGGCGCTCGACCCCGACGGCGTGGACGTCTCCAGCGGCGTCGAGTCCGAGCGAGGCGTCAAGGACGCCGCCAAGATCCGCGCGTTCGTCGAAGCGGTCCGCAGCATCCCCTGACCGCGCGGATGCGTGCGCAGCGCGACCAGACGGACGGACGGGAGGCCCGTGGCGGATCCGCCACGGGCCTCCCGTCCGTCGCGGTGCGCGTCAGCGCAGCGTCGGGATCAGCTCCGTCAGGAACGCGTCGGTGTCCTCCCAGCCCTCCACCGCGTGGCAGGGGACGCCGAGCGCCTTCACCGGGTAGTCGTTGCCCTCGGGGTCGAGGCGGTCACCGACGAACAGCATGTCGTCGAGCGCGATGCCCGTGATCTCGGCGAGGCGGCGCATCCCGTAGGCCTTGTCGATGCCCTTGCGGGTGATGTCGATGCTCGTGGAACCGCCGGAGCGGACCTCGAGGTCGGGGAGTTGCTCCTGCACCAGGCGACGCAGGTGGTCCTTCTTCTCGCCGGTCGGGTCCCACTGCTTCTTCACGTCCACCGGAGCCGTCTGGCCGAGAGCCGAGAACGTGATCTGCGAGCCGCGGTCCTCGAGGATGTCGCCCCAGGTCGTCGCCTCCCAGTAGCCGGCCCGCTTCGCCTGCTCCTCGACGGCGGCGAGGGCGCGGGCCTTCTGCTCGTCGGTGAGGTCCTCGGCGTACTGCAGGGCCCAGTCGTCGCCCTGCCAGCGGTAGTACCGAGTGCCGCAGGTCGGCAGGAGGTGGAGGTCGTCGAGCGTCAGGCCGTCGCGGTGCCGGAGCGGCGTGACGAGCTGCTGCTCGAACTGGTGGAAGTTGCCACCGGAGATCACGGCGACCGGCACGACCTCGAGCAGGGACGCGAAGGTCTCGAGCATGCGGGGGTCGAGGGGCGACTTCGACGGGGCGAGGGTGTCGTCCAGGTCGAAGGCGACGAGGCGGGGCGTGGTCATGGGACCGATCCTGCCAGAGACGGACCGGACGAACGGTCCGTGCGGGCATCGGTGCGGGTCGGATGCGGACCCCCGCGACGAGCGTGCGGCGTGCGTGCGGCGTGCGTGCGGCGTGCGCATGGCGTGCGGCGTGCGGTGCGCGCGCGAGCCGCGCGACGTGCGCGGTGCGGCTGGTCAGGCCCGGTGCGTCGCCGGCACGCGGTCGCGCGCGTAGGTGATGTCCGTCCAGCCGTGCGGCGCCGGGTTGCCGTCCTGGTCGAGGTTGACGAAGACGACCTCGTCGATGGTCAGGATGCTGCGGTGCGTGAAGAGGTTCCGCGCCTCCGCCCGCATCGTCAGCGAGGTCCGGCCGAACCGGGTGGCGACGAGGCCGATCTCGACGATGTCGCCCTCCCGCGCGGACGACACGAAGACGATCTCGGACATGTACTTCGTCACGACCTTGCCGTTGCCGAGCTGGATGATCGCGTAGACCGCGGCCTCCTCGTCGATCCAGCGCAGGAGGCTGCCGCCGAACAGCGTGCCGTTGGCGTTGAGGTCCTCGGGGCGGACCCACTTGCGGGTGTAGAAGTTCATCTCGTTCTGCATGTCAGTACATACTACGACGGCCGGGCCCCATCGGGACCCGGCCGTCGGTACGACGTGCTGCCGGCTACTCCTTGACGAGGACGACCTCGTCGAGCGGCAGACGCGTGCGCGGTGCGACCTCGCGCTCGGCGGCCTTGTCGTCGAGCTGCGACGGGTCCGCGACCGTGCCGATCGCCGTCACGGTGTAGGGCAGGAAACGCTCCGGCAGGTCGAACGCGGCACGGAGGCCCTCGGCGTCGATGCCCGCCATCTGGTGCACGTGCAGGCCCTCGGCGTGCGCCTGCACGGTCAGCGCCGCGAGCGACTGGCCGAGGTCGTACTGCGCGAACGGGCGCTCCTCGCCGTCCTCGGTCACGGTCTCGAGCACGCCGACCACGAGCGCGCTGGCACGGAACGCCCACGCAGCGTTGAAGCCGAGCAGGTTCTCGTTGATCTTCCGGAACGTCTCGGTGCCACGGCGGCCGGCGATGAAGCGGCGCGGCTGGTGGTTCATCGCCGAGGCCGCCCAGCGAGCGGCCTCGAGGACGGCGTCGAACGCGGCGTCGTCGATGGTCGCGGTCTCGTCGTAGGAACGCGGGCTCCAACGCTCCTCGAGGAGCGGCACGAGGGGCTGGCTGGAGTCGGTCGAGCGGGTGAGCGTCTGCGAGGTCATGGTGCCGTCAACGGTATTCGATGCGTTCGCATTTCCGGGCTGTACGACGTCACATGAAGCCGAGGTGCCAGGATGGACGGGATGGGTGGCGTCTTGACCGGGTTCGCGATCATCGGCGCGATCATCGGCGCCGGGTACGTCGTCGGGCGCACCGGCCTGCTCGGCCCGCACGCCCAGTTCGTGATGAGCCGGCTCGCGTTCTTCGTGCTCATGCCGTGCCTGCTGTTCCACACCATCGCGACGGCCGACATCGCCGCGCTCCTCTCGCCCGTGCTCTGGGTGTCGCTCGTCAGCGCGCTCGTGGTGGCGCTCGGCGCGGCGATCGTGTTCCGCGTGCTGCTCCGGCGGTCCCTCACGACGACGACGGTCGGAGCGTTGGCGTCGAGCTACGTCAACGCGAACAACATCGGGCTCCCGGTTGCCGTGTACGTCCTCGGGCAGGCCACCGCCGTCGTCCCGGTGATCCTGCTGCAGCTCATCGTCCTCGCGCCCATCGCGCTGACGGTCCTCGACACCGCGACCGCCGGCTCGAGCAGCCTCGGGCGCCGCATCGCCGGGCCGTTCCGGAACCCGATCATCATCGCGTCGCTCGTCGGGCTCGCGTTCAGTGCGCTGCACGTCGAGCTGCCCGCGCCCGTGCTCGAGCCGTTCTCGCTCGTCGGGGCGGCCGCCGTGCCCGTGGTGCTGCTCTCGTTCGGGATGAGCCTGCACGGAGCCGCACCGTTGCGGGACCCGGCGATCCGGACCGACGTCGTCGTGGCGTCCGCCATCAAGCTCGTGGTCATGCCGGCGGTGGCGTTCGTGTTCGCGCGGTTCGTGTTCGGGCTCGGTGCGCAGGACGTCTTCGTGCTCACCACGCTCGGAGCGCTGCCGTCGGCGCAGAACGTCTTCAACTACGCGCAGCGGTACGGCGCTGCCGTGCCGGTGGCCCGGGACGTCGTGCTCGTCTCGACCGTCGGGTCGGTGCCGGTGCTCGTGGCGATCGCGGCCCTGCTCCACCCGTAGCGCGCTGTCCGGCGTGACCCACCGGCGGCCTAGAGGCGCGAGGCGGGCCCGCACCGTGCCTCCAGGCCGGCGTCGGGTCGCGAACCGGCCCGCACTCGCGACCCGCTCGGTGCTCGCGGCCCGCTCGGTGCGCGCGCCCGCGAGCGGGCACGCGGTCGCGACGCCGCGTGCGCTCGTGACCCCGCGGGGGTCAGAAGATCATCGGGCGGTCGTCGTCGAGCGAGGTGTCGAGGTCGAGGTCGACCGTCACGGGCACGTGGTCGCTCGGGGCGTCGCCCTTCCGCTCGTTGCGGTGGATCGCCGCGTCGGTCACGACGTCCGCGAAGGCCTGCGAGCCGAGGACGAAGTCGATGCGCATGCCCTCGTTCCGGGGGAAGCGGAGCTGCTTGTAGTCCCAGTAGGTGTAGCCGTCCGGGACGATCGGGCGCACGACGTCCTGCAGCCCCCGCTCCTCGAACGCCCGGAACGCGGCCCGCTCCGGCCCGCTCACGTGGGTCGCCCCCTCGAACACCGCCATGTCCCAGACGTCCTGGTCGAGCGGCGCCACGTTCCAGTCGCCCATCAGTGCGAGCGGCAGCTGCGGGTCCTCGGTGAGCCACTCCGACGTGCGATCGGCGAGCTGCGCCAGCCAGTCGAGCTTGTACGCGTAGTGCGGGTCGCCGAGTTCACGGCCGTTCGGCACGTAGAGGCTCCAGAGCCGGACGCCGTCCACCGTGACGCCGATCGCGCGGGCCTCGACCGGGAGGTCCGGCCCCTCGTGCCCCTTGAGGAAGCCCGGCTGGCCGGGGAAGTCCCGCGTGACGTCCTCCATCGGCAGCCGACTGGCGAAGGCGACGCCGTTCCACTGGTTCAGTCCGTGCGCCTCGACCTGGTAGCCGGCGGCCTCGAACGCCTCCGTCGGGAACTGCTCGGGCTTGCACTTGATCTCCTGCATGCCGAGGACGTCGACGTCCTCACGGACCAACCAGTCGACGATCCGCCCCACTCGGGTGCGGACGGAGTTCACGTTCCAGGTCGCCACGCGCATGGGTCCGAACCTACCGGTCCCTCCCCGGTGGGATGGTGTTCGCTGGTGTGCACCACCGGATCAGATCGGAGACCCCCCCCATGGCATCGACCACGAACCGCGTCGACGGGACCACCACCGGGACCACGACGACACAGGTGACCACCAAGGGCAAGACCCTCATCGACGACGCCGTCGTGGCGAAGGTCGCCGGCATCGCAGCCCGCGACGTGCCCGGCGTGCACGCCCTGGGCGGCAACACAGCACGCGCGTTCGGAGCGATCCGGGACGCCATCGGGTCGAGCGACCTCGGGCAGGGCGTCCGCGTCGAGGTGGGCGAGACGCAGGCGGCGGTCGACGTCACGATCGTCGTCGAGTACCCGGTGCCGATGATGCAGGTCGCCTCCGCGGTCCGCGAGGCCGTGACCACCGCGGTCACCGACCTCGTCGGACTCGAGGTCACCGAGGTCAACGTCGCGATCAACGACGTCGAGATCCCGGGGCTGCCGGCTGCGACCGAGGACTCCGAGGGTCGCGTGCGATGAACGGCACCGTCGTCGGGGCGGGCGTCGGAGCGGTCCTCGCGATCGTCGCCGTGACGCTCGGCTTCTGGGCGTTCGTCGTCGTCGCCGTCTTCATGCTCGTCGGCGCCCTCGTCGGCCGGATCGTCAGCGGTGACCTCGACGTGCGGCGACTCGTCGACGTGCTGCGCGGACGCCGGAGCTCGTCGTGAGCGCCGCCGTCGTGGCCGGCGGTCCCGGTAGCGGCGGCGTCGTGCCCGGGTGGGACCGCATCGGTCCCGCCGCACTCGTCCACACCGCCCAGGCGGTCGCCTCGGAGGCGCTCCGCGCGCCGTTCCGGGAGGTCCGTGCCCGGGTCGCCGACGACGGGCACGGCTCGCTCGCGGTCGAGATCACGGCCCCGCTCGTCGTGCCCGCGCTGGGTTCCGGGAACGTCCCTCCCGAGCCGGTGCTCCGGACCGCCCATCGCGCTCGCGGCACGATCGCCGAGCGGCTGCACACGATCACCGGGCGGCAGGTGGAGCGCGTGGACGTGACGTACGCGTCGTCGGTCGTCGAGGTGCCGAGGAGGGTGCGGTGAGCGCCGCGCCGACCGGCGCCCCGACCCGCGGGATCGACGCACCGTCCGCGGGCAACGAGCGGGTGTACCGGCGGGTCCTCCGCCGGGAGACCTCGGCGTCCCGCTCGGGCACCGTCGTCGTCGCGATGCTGCTCGTCGTCCTGCTCGCCGCTGCGGTCGTGTTCGCAGCCGCCGTCGTCCTCCTCGGTCAGCGGGTCCTCGGCGTCGATCCCCGAGCGGTCATCGACACGGCCGCGCGGGCCCCTGCCGGCCTCGACACGACCGTCGTGGTGACCATCGGCGCGATCGTCGCCGTCGTCGGGCTGGTCTTCCTGCTCCGCGGACTCCTGCCCCAGCGACGACCCCGGCACACCCTGCCGTCCGACCGACTCGCGGTGGTCGTCGACGACGAGGTGCTCGCGTCCGCCGCCGCCCGCGCGGCCCGTTCCGCCACCCGTCTCGGCCCGGACGCGGCCGTCGGCACCGTGGGACGCCGGACGGTCGACGTGGTGCTGCGCCCTGCCGCCGGCGTCGACGTGCCCGTGATCGACGCCACCGAGGCCGTGCAGCGGGAGCTCGACGCCGTCGCGGCGCAGCCCACGGTGACGCCGCACGTCCGCGTGCAGCCGACCGGGAGGGTGGACGGGTGAACGCCACGAACCGCGTCGTCGGACGCATCGCTCTCGTCCTCGTCGGGCTCGCCCTGCTCGTCGCGGGCGCCGGAGCCGTCCTCGTGCAGACCGTCCCGGTCGCCGCCGGGGTCTGGCACGACCTCGCACGACCGGGCCTCGCCGACCTCGGCGCGCGAGCGGCTCAGGACCCGTCGCTCGTCGCGTGGACCGCGGTCCTCGGCGGAGCCGTCGTCGTCGGCGTGCTCGCCCTCGTGGTGCTCAGCACGCTCGGCGGCGGACGGACCGGCACGGTCGTGCAGGACGACGGTGGCACCGACGGCGTCGCGGGATCGGTACGGATCGATGCCGCGGCCGTGCAGCACGCCCTGTCGTCAGCGGTCGGTGCGCTGCCGCAGGTGGCGTCGCTCGCCGTGGACGTCTACCGGGTGCGCGGCCGTCGTGCCGTCCGGATCCGGGTGCGTCCGCGCCGCGGGGCCGGGCCGCGTGAGCTCACCGAGCGGGTCGAGGCGATCGTGGCGGACCTCGATGCGCTGCTCGGCGAGCGGCTGCCGGTCCTGCTCGAGATCGCCCGCGGGGGCGTCGGTTCGGGCAAGCCGGACCGCGTGCACTGACGCCGGGGTAGGTCCCGGTGCACGTGCCGGTGCCGGTGCCAGCGCTGGCGCGAACGCACGAGCGCGAACGCACGGGCGCGAACGCGCCGCGGTGCGCGGCCGCCCGCGTCCGCTAGATGCCGACGCCGCGAGCGCGGAGGAAGGGCACGGGGTCGATCGTGGCGCCGCCCGTGTGGACCTCGACGTGCGCGTGGCACCCGGTCGAGTTCCCCGTGGAGCCACGAGCGCGATGAGCTGCCCGGCCGAGACGCGCTGCCCGGGCGACACCCGGAAGCCGCCGTTCACGATGTGGCCGTACGCGGTCGTGATCCCGCCGGCGTGGGCGATCCGCACGTAGTTGCCGTAGCCGCCGTACCAGCCGACGTACTCGACCGTCCCGGCGGCCGCTGCCACGATGGCCGACGAGCACGGGCTGCCGAGGTCGACGCCGTCGTGGAAGATGACGCCGCCGTGGATCGGGTGCACGCGGTAGCCGTACGGGCTCGTGATGCCGCCGCTCGCCGGTCGGACCCAACCCGTGCCCGAGCCGGATCCCACCGAGCCACCCGAGGACCCACCGCTCGAGCCGCCCGAGGCACCGGAGCCGCCACCCGACGAGCCGCCGCCGCTGTTCGCCGCCGCGGCCGCAGCAGCAGCGGCACGGGCGGCGGCTTCGCGCGCAGCCTTCTCCTCCGCCGCCTTGCGGATCGCCTCGCCCTCCGCGAACTCCTTCTCGGACCGGACACGACCGGAGGTCAGGGTCGCGAGCTGGGCGTCGAGTCGGGCCTTGTTCGACTGCTGTTCGTCGTACGCCGCCTGGACCTCGTCGGACGCGGCCTGCGCGACGTCCATGCGCTCCTGCGCCTCGTCCGCGAGTTCGTCGAGCTTCTTGGCCGCGCGGTCGGCCTGCGCGGTGAGGGACCGTGCGACCGAGGCATCCGCGGAGGCGGCGGCCTCGACGCGTTCGGCCTGCTCGGACAGCTTGCTCAGGGCGCCGAGGTTGTAGAGGAGGTCGGAGGCGTCCTGGGAACTGCCGACGACGGACGCGGTGACGTCCGCGCCACCGGAACGTGCCATCTGTGCGGCGAGCTGGCCGGCCTGCGCTGCGCTCTGCTCGGCGGTCTCGGCGTGCTCGTCGGCCTCGGCCCGGAGCCTCTGTTCCGTCTCGGCCTGCCGTTGCGCCGCGGCCTGCGCCTTCGCGAACTCGTCACCGAGGCGCTGGGCCTCTGCCTGGGCTTCCTCGAGGTCGTCGGACAGGCCGTCGATGATGCCGCGGATCTTCGTGATCTGCGTCTGCTTCTCGGACTCCTCGCCGCGGGCGGCGAGGACGTCGTCCCACGACGGGTAGGTCTTCGCCTGCGCCACCGGGGCGTCCAGCACGACCGAGCCGACGAGTCCCGCGAGCGCCAGACCGGTGACGGCGAGGCGGAGCGGGAGGGCCGGGCGGCGGGGTCGGTGGCTGGCGGCGCGGGTCACAGGGGGAAGCCTATACATCCGTACAGGCACATCGGGTCGCGGGCGCGCCGCTGTGGACGGAACGCCACGTGACGGGGCGGAGCTCAGAAGCCCCGGTCGCGCAGGGTCCGCTCGGCG
This sequence comes from Curtobacterium flaccumfaciens, assembly GCF_051548005.1. Lineage (GTDB taxonomy): Bacteria > Actinomycetota > Actinomycetes > Actinomycetales > Microbacteriaceae > Curtobacterium. The sequence continues at coordinate 75,036 of NZ_JBPUGH010000002.1, forward strand.
CTCTGCACCACCCGCTCGCGGAGGACGGCCGCGCCGGCGGTCCCCGCGTAGTCGTAGACGTCGAAGCCCGTGCAGTGCGTGATCGACGCCGGAGCCCCGAGCGAGTCCTCCACGGCCCGGGTCCACACGTCACCGGAGCCGATGACCACGAACGTCGGCCGTGCCCCGCGGTAGGCGCCGAGGTCGACCAACCACGGGTACGTGTCGAAGGTGTCCCGGACCTGCAGCAGCTGGACGTTCCGCGCCGCGTACGTCGCGAGCGGCCGGACCGTCCAGAACTGCCCGACCCCGGTGACGTCGCGGCCCCCGGCCCAGCGGTCAAGGCAGCCGGCCGCGGAGTAGCGGGCGTCCGACACGGTCCGGACGGTCCCCGGGACGGCGACCGCCCCCGCCACGAGGACGGCCGCCGCGCCGATCGCGAGCACGGTGCGGACCGTTCGTGACGGCCGGTGGACCCGGGTCGCACGGACGGCGGTCCGGGTCAGCTCGGCGACCGCGATGAACGCCAGGAGCGGGGCGGTCACGATCGGTTCGAGGTACCGCGGGGTCTCCGACCCGGCGACCACGACCCCCACGGACACGGCGACGACGGTCACGAGCGGCAGCACCGTGGCGACGAGCACCGTGCGCGAGGTCCGCACGCGCCACGCCCACACCGTCCCGCCCACCGCGAGCAGCACCCCGACGAACAGCAGCAGCAGGCCGGCGTCCCCCGCCGCGCTCGCGGCACGCTCGTCCGTGAGCTGCGCGAAGAACGCGAGCGTGCCGCCCGCCTGCGAGGGGTGCACGTACGTGGACGGGTCGAGCGACACGAACGGCCGGAGCGGGATCCGCACGAGGTACCCGACCACGGAGCCGACGACCAGCACCGCGCCAAGCAGGACGGACGGACGCCACGGCACCCGCCGGGCCAGCGCGAGCAGTGCGAGGGTCACCACGACCGGTCCGGCGGACCACGGCACGTACAGCGGGTTCGAGGCGGTCGTCAGCGCTGCGACGAAGCCGAGCGTGACGAGGACCGGCACCGATGCGCGGCCGGTCCGCACGGCGCGGAGCACGAGCACGGCCGTGCCGAGCATCGCCAGGACGGCGCCGTAGTAGTAGGTGGTCGTCAGGAGCAGTGACGCGAGTTCGAGCGACGTCGCCGTCGCGGTCGACTCGGTGAGGACGAGCGCCGTGACGAACGCGAGCGCCAGACCCGACACCGCGATCCGCGCCGGGCGTCCGGCCGAGGGCATGAGCTCGTCGGCCGCCGCACGGAGCAGCGCGTACACGGCGAGGAGCGCGAGCACACCGTTGAGGGCGAGCGCCTGCTGCGGGGTCGCGGTCACCACCGAGCAGAGCAGGTAGACCGGCAGCTCGGGGAAGAAGAACAGCGCGGGGGACATCGCCCACTCGAACGGTTGTCCGGCGTCGAGCGAACGCCGGACCAACGGGAGGAGCACCGAGTCGCCGTCGTACCAGAGCAGTGCGACCCGCGGGGTGGCGACGACGTGGCGCAAGGCGATGACGGACAGGGCCAGCGCGACCAGGGCGCCCAGTGCCTCCCGGCCGACGGCGACCCACCTGCCGCCGCTCGCCGCGCGCGCCCCCTCGACGGCTGGCGACGGTGCGGAGCGGGACATGCTCCGGAGCGTACCGAGCGCGCCTCGGCGCGCGCCGCCCAGGAGGACAGCAGCGCCCCACCACCCCGACCGGCTACTCTGGTGCGCTGTGACTGACGTGCGTGACCAGTTGATCGACCACATCAAGGCCGATGCCGTGTTCCACGGCGACTTCACCCTGACCAGCGGCAAGCAGGCGTCGTACTACATCGACCTCCGCAAGGTCAGCCTCGACCACCGTGTGGCGCCGCTCATCGGACAGGTGATGACCGACCTCATCGCCGAGGTGCCGGACGTCGCCGCCGTCGGCGGCCTCACCATGGGTGCGGACCCGATCGCGAGTGCCGTGCTGCACCAGGCCGCCGCCCGCGGCCTGACGTACGACGCCTTCGTCGTCCGCAAGGAGCCCAAGGACCACGGTCGCGGCCGCCAGGTGGAGGGACCGGACGTCCGCGGCAAGCGCGTCATCGTGCTCGAGGACACCTCCACCACGGGAGGCTCGCCGCTCAAGGCCGCCGAGGCGCTCGAGCGCGAGGGCGCGATCATCGCCGCGGTCGCCGTCGTGGTCGACCGCGACACCGGCGCCAAGGAGAAGATCGAGGCCGCCGGGTACCCCTACTACGCCGCCATCGGGTTGGCCGACCTGGGGTTGTCCGCGTGACCGGGGAGCGTCCGGACGACGCGCGACGCCCCGAGGACACCGCCGGCCCCGCAGGCGGGGACGACGGCCTGGAGGAACGGCGCGCGTCGGACACGGACGCTCCGTTCCACGGTCTCCGCAGTGCTGCGGACATCTTCGGCGCTCCCCGCTCGGCCGACGAGTGGCCGTCCCGACGGGAGCGTCGCGAGGCGATCAAGGCCGCGCAGGAGACCGGTGCGCCGCTGCCCGAGCCGTTCACGGCGCCCTCCGATGACGACTCCGCCGGCGAGGACACCGCGACGGCGGCCGAAGCTCCGGATGACGCCGTGGTCCCCGACGGCGACGCCACGCAGGCGATCTCGATGCCCGAGGAGCTCCGGGCGCCGTCGCAGCAGGCGCACCCGAGCTCGATCCAGCTCCCCACCGCGCAGTCGAACCGCGACGCCCGCGCCGCCGAGGCCCGCGCGCTCGACGAGGAACGACGGCGAACCGACCCCACCGGGACCGGACGCGACGACGTCGACTGGCTCGGCCGTGCGACCGGCACCGGGACGGGAGCGGTGACGGTCGGCGAGCCGATGGCACGGCAGGCCCTCGGCGTCGAGGACGCGCTGCCCTCCGCCGACGAGCCGCCGAGCTTCACCGACCTGCTGCGGGTGCAGCAGTCACCCGACGACGCGGGCGCCGCTCCGGTCGACCGGCCGTTCGACTGGGCCGTGCGGGACGACGTCACGGGCGAGGTCCCGACGACGCTGACCTCGAACGCCTACGACACCACCGCCTTCGACACGAGCGCGCTCGCGACCGGGTCGTGGTCGCTCGCCGACGAGGCCGACGACGAGGACGAGGTCGTCACCGGGGAGGTCCCCACCTCCGGAGCAGGTCTGCCGGCCGTCGCGGCGCCCGGTGCGCTCGGCGCGACCGCTGCCGCTGCCGCTGCCCAGCCCGAACCGATGGCCCTCGAGCCGGACGCCCCGACGACGCGGCTCTCCGTACCGGACGCGGCCACGGGCCTCCCGGTCGAACCGACGCGACCGTCGACCCCTGCCGAGCCCGCGCCTGCCGAGCCTGCGCCTGCCGAGCCTGCGCCTGCCGAGCCTGCGCCTGCCGAGCCTGCGCCTGCCGAGCCTGCGCTCGCCGAGTCCGCGCCTGCCGAGCCTGCGCCTGCCGAGCCGGCCGCTGCTGGGCCGACCACGGGGGAGTCCACCGCGACCAGATGGTCGCTCTCCGACGAGGCGGAGGAGACGCCCACCGTCGCCTTCGAGCCGCCGCGCTCCGCGACCGCGACGCCGTGGTGGGCCGAACCCGACGACGCGGTGCCGCCGACCGCCGCCCCGCCGCTGGTGGAGCCGACTCCGGAAGCGTACCCGGCGCACCTCCCGCCGGCCGTCGGCCAGGACTTCGACGGGCTCCTCTCCGCCCCGGAGGACCGCCCTGCTCCCGACCCGGTCGCGACCACCGGGTCCGGCGCCGCAGCGGTGCGGCCGGAGGACATCGACCAGTCCGAGTGGACCGATCGCGAGACGAGCGACACGAGCGCGATCAAGGACCTCTTCGGGACCGCCGCGGTCGACCAGCTCGGGACGACCGGGTACGACCCGCACGAGACCGGTACGGCGATGATGCCGGCGGTGCGGTCGTCCGCGACGGACGGTGCGTCGTCCGCCCGCTCGGCGGGTGTCCCGACCCCGCCGCCGTCGCAGCAGGGGATCATCAACCAGCAGTTCGCGAAGCTGCAGGGCGAGGGAACGCGCGGCAAGCAGCTCCTCATCGGCGGCGCGATCGTCCTCATCGTCGTGCTGCTCGTGCTCGTGTTCCTCTTCGCGAGGTGGATCATGGGCAACACGGTCGCCGACCACCTCACACCGCCGACGAAGTCGCCGACCGCTGCTGCCCAGTCCGCATCGCCGTCGACCACGCCCTCGGCCCCGGCTGCCGCGTCGGACCCCGCGGTGGCCGCCCCCGGGCTGCAGTTCGCCACCACGCCCGCGGCGCCCGGCGAGCACGCGTGGACCGACCTCGCGGGCGGGGAGTGCCTCTCCCCGTTCACGAACGCCTGGGCGCAGACCTTCACGGTCGTCGACTGCGGGGCACCCCACGCTGCGCAGCTCACCGCCCGGCTGCCGGTGCAGGCAGACGCGTACCCGGGGGCGGACGCGCTCGCCGGGCAGGCCGCCGAGCAGTGCCAGACCTCGAGCGCGCTGGACACCGCTGCCGCCGCGGCGGTCGGTGACGTGCAGGTCCAGGGGTCCTACGCGCCGGACGAGTCCACGTGGCAGCAGGGCGACACCTTCATCTCGTGCTTCGTCACGCGGTCGTCGGGGCAGGAGCTCACGGGGTCGCTCGCGCCGACGGCGTAGGTCGAGGCGGCCCGGCGGCGCGCCCCGGTCTGAGGAGTCCGGACGTGCCGTCCGCGCCGTGGGCGTCCGCGCTGGTGCTGTCGTCGGACGACCCGTCCGACGTCGTCCGACAGCGACGGCGTCGCTC
>NZ_JBPUGH010000003.1:0-76941 GCF_051548005.1 Curtobacterium flaccumfaciens
CCGTCGGCGCGGCGGGTGTCCTGGGGCGGCACGGGGTCGACGGACCGCGCCGGGCGGGCGTCGTCGACCTCGGTGGTCTCGTCGTGGTGCCCGGCGACGAACTCCTCGGTGCTCCACGGGAACGCCGGCTGCTGCTCGGTGCCCGGGGCGGTCGGCAGGGGCGCGGCGTGGCCGCCGGCGCGTTCTCCGCCGACGTCACCGCCGTGGTCGCCGCCGATCCGGTCACGGACGGCGGCCGCGCGGTCCCGGACGCCGCCGCGCACCCCGTCCGCCGCACTGCGCAGTCGGTCCCGCACGCTGCCGAGGCCCGTGCGGGCCGACTGGCTGCCCGCGGGGCGGCCGACGTCGTCGGGGGCGGTCGTACGGTCGACCCGGTCGGAGGCGACGACGTCGGTGCGCGCCCACTCGGGCAGCTCGACGCCCTCGTCGTCCACCCGCTCGGGTCGGTCCCGACCCGCCGTCGGCGTCGGAACGCGGTCCGCTCGCTCGTCGTCGAGCCCGGTGACCGGCTCGGTGACGGCCCCGGTGGCGGAGCCGTCTGCTGCGCCGGCGCCGGTGCCGTGCGGGGTCCGCGCGGTGTGCGGTTCGTGGACCTCCTCGACGACGAAGCGGTGCACGTCCGTGGTACGCCCGGCGCCCGCACGGTCGAGCGCGTCGAGCAGTGACCCCTCCGCAGCGACCGCGTCGGCGTCGTCCTCGTCGGTCTCGGTCCAGCGCGGGCGCCGCTCCGGGAGTCGGACCAGGTCGCTGCCGACGGCGAGTGCGACGACGGCCGGCACCCCGACCTCGAGCGCCGCGAAGGCCCCGACGACGAGCGCGTGCGGGCCGACGTCCGCGAGGCGACCCGGCCCGAGGGACCCTGACGACACCCACGCCACAGCGCCGGTCAGGACGCCGGCGACGACACCGACCGACACCCCACCCAGGGCCCGGTGCAGTGCGGAGTCCGCGGCACCGAGGGCCCGGACGAGTCGCGGACGCAGGAGTCCGGCGACCGCGAACCCGGCGATCACCGGCACGAGGACCCAGACGAGGCCGAACGTGTGCCCGGACGCCGGCAATGCGCCGAAGACGGGGATGCCGGGGATCGGACCGAGGACGGTGCCGATCGGCGAGACGTTCGAACCGGTGCCGATCGCGAACCCCGGGCCGACGAGCCACGCGGTCGCCCAGCCGACGAGGTCCGGCAGGAACGCGAGCTGCCCGACCGTCAGCGCGACACCACCGACGACGCCCGCATGGGAACGCTCGTACAGCGTGATGACCTCGGCGAAGGAGGCGAAGAGCAGGACCGCCACGACCACTCCGGCGACCGCGACCACCGCCGCCGTCGCAGCGGTGCCGGCACGGAGGCCGAAGCCGGCGATCGCTCGCCAGACGGCCGGGATGCGCTCCACGAGGTCGATCGCCCGCTGCGACACCGCGTCGGCCGGGAGCATCCGGCGCACGCGACACACCTCCGAGGCGACGAACGCCGGGATCCCGAACCAGAGTGCCGGGAACACGACCGACTGCCAGGCACTCGGGTCCGTCGCAGCGGACGTCGACGACAGGGCGATCGCGAGACCGAGCACGGCGACGACCGCGGTGCCGACGAGCACGCCGGTGGTCCGGTGCGCGGTCTCGGCGAAGCGGCGTCCAGCACGGGCCCCGAGCCAGGCCGTGACGATCGCGAACCCGAGCGCTGCGAGCGTGACGTGCATCGGCGCCGCCGCGCCGCTCACCCCGGAGGCCTTCGCGGCCGCGGACCCGAGCAAGAACGTGACGTCGACGCCGTGCCCGACGAGCCAGACGCTGCCGCTGGCCTTCCAGAAGACGTCCCAGTCGACCTGGAGCCCGTACTCGAAGCCCCAGAGCAGGGTGAGCGGTACGAGTGCGATCCCGACGCCGACACCGACCGTCACGATCCCCTCGATCGCGGCGAGCACGGCGGTTCCCAGGCGGTTCATCCGGGCCAGGGTACGTGCCGCAGGGCGCGAACGACGGGAGGCACGGCGCGAACCCGCACCGTGCCTCCCGTCTGGTCGGACCCGTGGCCCGACGGAGCCGCTACGCCGTCGCGGCGGCGACCACCTCGCGGAGCAGCGCGGCCGTCTCGGACGGCGTCTTGCCGACCTTGACGCCGGCGGCCTCGAGCGCCTGCTTCTTCGCCTCCGCGGTGCCGGCGGAGCCGGACACGATCGCGCCCGCGTGCCCCATGGTCTTGCCCTCGGGCGCGGTGAAGCCGGCGACGTATCCGACGACCGGCTTCGTGACGTGCGCCTTGATGTAGTCGGCCGCACGCTCCTCGGCGTCACCGCCGATCTCACCGATCATCACGATCGCTTCGGTCTCCGGGTCGGCCTCGAACGCGGCGAGCGCGTCGATGTGCGTCGTGCCGATCACCGGGTCGCCACCGATGCCGATGGCGGTCGAGAAGCCGAGGTCACGCAGCTCGTACATCATCTGGTAGGTCAGCGTGCCGGACTTCGAGACGAGACCGATCGGGCCCTTGCCGGTGATCGTCGCCGGGGTGATCCCGACGAGGGACTCCCCCGGGGTGATGATGCCGGGGCAGTTCGGGCCGATGATCCGGGTCTTGCCGCCGAGCGCCTTCGCGTGGGCCCAGAACTCAGCGGAGTCCTGCACGGGGATGCCCTCGGTGATGACGACGACGAGCGGGACCTCGGCGTCGATGGCCTCCATCACGGCGTCCTTCGCGAACGCCGGCGGGACGAAGACGATCGAGACGTCGGCGCCGGTGGTGTCCACGGCCTCGCGGACGGAGCCGAACACCGGGAGTTCGACGTCGCCGTGCTGAACGGTCGTGCCGGCCTTGCGGGCGTTCACGCCGCCGACGACCTGGGTGCCGGCCTTGAGCATGAGCGCGGTGTGCTTCGTGCCCTCGCCACCGGTGATGCCCTGGACGATGACCTTCGAGTCCTTGTTGAGGAAGATCGACATTGTTCTGCAGGCTCCTTACGCCGCGGCCGCGGCGAGCTCGGCGGCCTTCTCGGCCGCATCGTCCATGGTCGCGGCGACGGTGACGAGCGGGTGCGCCGCCTCCGCCAGGATCCGACGACCCTCTTCCACGTTGTTGCCGTCGAGGCGCACGACGAGCGGCTTGGTGGCCGAGTCGCCGAGGATCCCGAGCGCGGCGACGATGCCGTTCGCGACGGCGTCGCACGCGGTGATGCCACCGAAGACGTTCACGAAGACGCTCTTGACCTGCTCGTCGCCGAGGATGACGTCGAGCCCGTTGGCCATGACCTCGGCCGAGGCGCCGCCGCCGATGTCGAGGAAGTTCGCCGGCTTCACGCCACCGTGGCGCTCACCGGCGTAGGCGACGACGTCGAGCGTCGACATGACGAGTCCGGCGCCGTTGCCGATGACCCCGACCGCGCCGTCGAGCTTGACGTAGTTGAGGCCGTGCTGCTTCGCCTTCGCCTCGAGCGGGTCCTCGCTGGCGGTGTCCTCGAGCTCCTTGTGCTGCTCGTGGCGGAAGTCGGCGTTCTCGTCGAGCGAGACCTTGCCGTCGAGCGCGAGGATCTGGCCGTCGCCGGTGCGGACGAGCGGGTTGACCTCGACCAGGGTGGCGTCCTCGCCGGCGAAGACGTCGTAGAGCTTCACGAAGACGTCCGCGACCTGGTCCTGGAGCTCGGCGGGGAAGTTCGCCTGCCGCGCGATGTCCAGCGCGGCCTCCTTGTTGATGCCGGTCAGCGGGTTCACCTCGACACGGGCGAGGGCCTCGGGCTTCTCGACCGCGAGCTGCTCGATCTCCATGCCGCCCTCGACGCTGGTGAGCGACAGGTAGGAGCGGTTGGCGCGGTCGAGCAGGACGGAGAAGTAGAACTCCTCGGCGATGTCCGCACCCTGGGCGATCATCACCCGTTGCACGGTGTGGCCCTTGATGTCGAGGCCGAGGATCGCCTGCGCGTGCTCGTACGCCTCGTCCGGGGTCTTCGCGACCTTCACGCCGCCGGCCTTGCCGCGACCGCCGACCTTCACCTGCGCCTTGACGACGACCACGCCGCCGATCTTCTCGGCCGCTGCCTTCGCCTCCTCGGGGGTGTCGGCGATGATCCCCTGGAGGACGGGGACGCCGTAGGACTCGAAGAGGTCCCTGGCCTGGTACTCGAAAAGATCCACGCTGTTCTTCTTCCCGCACGTTCCGTGCGATCGGCATCGGTCACCTGGTTGCCACACTCCACATCGAGGGTCGCTCGATGTCGAGACAACGGCCGCGGGTCAGCCTAGCGCCGGCAGGTGGACGCGCGGTGCGCGGCAGGTGCGGTGACGTGAGGCGCGCGGCGCGCGACCGGCCTGGAGGCACGGGTCGTCTCCGCAGGGCGGCATCCGCAGGGCGCGCGGCCGGGCGGGTACCCAGGGGCACCGGACGATGGTGATCGGGTGCACGACGAACTCCGTACCCGCGCCGCCGACGTCTTCGGCTGGGACCTCCGACCCGCACAGGAGACCGTCATCGACGCGGTCCTGGACGGCCGCGACGCCGTCGCCGTGATGCCGACGGGCTCCGGCAAGTCCGCGATCTACCAGGTCGCCGGGCTCGCGCTCGACGGCCTCGTGGTCGTCGTCTCCCCCCTCGTCGCGCTGCAGGAGGACCAGGTCGTCGGACTGGAGGACCACCCCGACGCCCCGCGGGCCGTGACGGTGAACGCGACGCACTCGCGCCGGGACCTCGACGACGCCTGGGCGCAGGTCGAGGCGGGGGAGGTCCGCTACGTCTTCCTCGCTCCGGAGCAGCTCGCGAAGGACGAGGTCGTCGACCGGCTCGTGGCTGCCGGGGTCGCCCTCGTGACCGTCGACGAGGCGCACTGCGTGTCCTCGTGGGGCCACGACTTCCGCCCGGACTACCTCGTCCTCGGCGAGGTCGTCGAACGGCTCGGGCGGCCGCCGGTGCTCGCGATGACGGCGACGGGGTCGTCCCCGGTGCGTGCCGAGATCGTCGAGCGCCTCGGGATGCGCGACCCCCTCGTGCTCGCCACGGGCTTCGACCGTCCGGAGCTCCGCTTCGAGGTCGTCCGGCACGCCGACTCCGACGACAAGCGCGAGGCGGTCGCCGAGCAGGTCGCCGGCCTCGAGGGCGCCGGCATCGTCTACGTCGCCACCCGCGCGGAGACGCTCGAGTACGCGGACGTCCTCGTCGAGGCGGGGCGGCGTGCGAAGCCGTACCACGCCGGCCTCCGCGTCCGGGACCGCGAGGCCGTGCACCACGCCTTCCTCGACGGGGAGATCGACGTGGTCGTCGCCACGAGCGCGTTCGGCATGGGCATCGACAAGCCGGACGTCCGCTTCGTCGTGCACGTCGACGTGCCGGAGTCCGTGGACGCCTACTACCAGGAGGTCGGGCGTGCGGGACGCGACGGGCAGCCCGGGGTCGCGACGATGCACTACCGGGCCGAGGACCTCGGACTGCGGCGCTTCTTCGCCTCCGGGAGCCCCCGACCGGCGACCCTGCGCGCCGTGTTCGACGCCGTCCCCGCCGAGGGGGTCGTCGCTCGGTCCGGCCTCGCCGAGCGGTCCGGTCTCGCCGCACGGACCGCCGGACGCGCCGCGAACGCGCTCGTCGAGGCCGGGGTCCTCGTCGACGGCACGGACGGCCTCCGCCGCGCGGACGGCGGGCCGACCACCGCCGAGGCAGCATCCGGGCGCGCGAAGGACCGCGCGGCCGAGCGGGAGCAGATCGAGGAGTCGCGCATCGCGATGATCCGCCGGTTCGCGGAGACCGACGAGTGCCGCCGCCAGTTCCTGCTCGGGTACTTCGGTGACGAACTCCCGGAGCCCTGCGGGAACTGCGACACCTGCACTTCGGGGACCGCCGCGGGCGCCCACGCGGCCGACGGGTCCAACGACGCGTCGTGGCCGCCGGACGCACCCGTGGAGCACGCGGAGTGGGGCCGCGGGACGGTCATGAGCACCGAGGACGACCGGCTCACGGTGTTCTTCGAGTCGGCGGGCTACCGCACGCTCGCCCTGGCCGACGTCGAGGAGCGGCACCTGCTCGAGCGCGTCTGATCGCGACACCGAGCATCGGGACGCGGGCTCCGGGGGGGAAGGCGCGGTCGCTCGACCACCCGTCGGCGACCGCGCTCCACTCCCCCGAGCACGCCAGAGCATGCACCGATGTCGTGTCGCGGAGGTGACCAGCCGGTGAACGCGACCCGAACCCGGTCCGCTCCCCGCGCCTCCCGGCCGGCCCGGTGCGTGCACCGGACACCCGTCCCCCGGACCGCCCTGTTCCTCCGACCCCCGACGCGTACGCAGGAGGATCACGACGAGAGGAACAGAACATGAGCACCGACGTCAACCAGGCCGCCCAGGAGCGCCTCGGCGGCATCATCCAGGACCGCGCCTTCGACCGCTTCGGCGAGGTCTGGGCGGAGGACGTCGTCGACCACGACCCGGCACCGGGCCAGGCCCGCGGGCTCGCCGGCATCGTCGACTTCTGGCAGGACTTCACGACGGCGTTCCCCGACCTCGAGCTGACCCCGGACCCGCTGGTGGTCACCGACGACTTCGTCACCGCGGTGTTCACGATCCGCGGCACCCACACCGGACCGTTCCAGGGACACGAGCCGACCGGGAAGTCGTTCGAGGTACGCGGCATCCAGGTGGCGAAGTTCCGCGACGGCAAGATCGTCGAGCGCTGGGGCGCCACCGACGAGCAGGGTCTGGCGCAGCAGCTCGGACTCGACGGCGCGGGCGAGCAGGGCGACGTCCGCTTCGTGTCCGCCTAGGCGCGGCGCGTAGACAGGACACCCACGAACGAGAGGAACCCCATGAGTGACCCGGGAACCACCCCGAACGACGGCTTCGACACGGAGGGCTTCCGTGACGACGACGTGGACACCGAGCACGCCGGCCCGTACGAGGTCGACGACCGCGAGGAAGCCCTCGAGACCGTGACGAACGACGCGGTCGGCGGCGAGACCGTCGAACCGCAGCCCGGCGACGGGACCGCGTCCGGCCCGACCGGCGGAGCCGAGCGCGAGGAGGCTCCGGACCTCTGGGAGCACGACGGCGACGAGGACCACCCCGACCTCGGGAACGACCTCGGCACCAAGCCGCTCTGACACCGACACTGAATAGCATCGGGGCGTGATCTCCCGACTCCAGCAGCGCCTGCGCCGCCACCCCGGCGCGGCGCGGCTGGTGTCGGTGGCGGGGCTGCTGCTGATCGCGGCCGCCGCCACCCTCGGCGTCCGCTCCGGTGTGGCCTCTTGCGGGCCGCAGACGTCCGGGCCCGCCTGCACCGCCGAGAACGCCGGCTGGGGCGTCCTGCTCGCGGTCGGCGTCCTCGCCGCGACCGTCGCGGGCTCGGGCGTCCTCTGGCCGCTCCCCGCGATCTGGACGGTCGCCGCGCTGCTCTCCACGGCGCGCGGCGACGTCGGCAGCACGACCTTCGTCGTCGCGGCGACCGCCGTCGGCCTCGTCGCGCTCGGTGCGGCGATCTGGGTGGACGTCTCGCCCCGTGCACGGCAGCGGCGGGCGCGACGTGACCGCTGACCGGTCGACGCAGGATGCGCGGTCGGCGGACGCTACGCAGTCGACGGACGCTTCGCGGTCGACGGGCGCTTCGCGGACGGGAGGCGCGGTGCACGACCCGCACCGCGCCTCCCGTCCGTCGTCTGGTCGCGACCGTGCGTTCCGCCACCTGCTCGCGGACAGCACGCCCGTCGCGGCCGGCGGTCGCGCCATCCTGCTGCAGATCGCGGACCCCGTCGTCGCGGCGGGCGTCCGTCGGCACTCCGACTTCGCGCGGCGGCCGCAGCAGCGGCTCGCGCACACCCTCTCGTTCGTCTTCGCGGTCGTCTCGGGCAGCCCGGAGGACGCGGCGATCGCGGCCTCCTTCGTGAACCACGCGCACGTGCCCGTCGCCGGTGCAGACGACGAGGACCGGCAGCTCTGGGTCGCCGCGACCCTGTTCGACTCGGCGCGGCAGGCACACGCGGCCTTCGGGTCCGACGTCTTCGCCGCACGTGCGGAGGAGGTTCTGCAGGCGTACGCACCGATCGGGACCGCCCTGCGGGTACCGCCGTCGCGCTGGCCGGGGTCGGTGGCCGCGTTCGACCGGTACTGGGCGGCGACGCTCGACCGGCTGACCGTGACCGACGACGCCCGCGGTGTCGTGCGGGACCTCCTGCACCCGCGGTTCGCGCCGTGGTGGGTGCGGGTGGCGATGCCGCTCGTGCGGATCGTGACCGTGGGCATGCTGCCGGATCGGCTGCGTGCGGACTACGGCTTCGCGTGGGGGCCCCGGGAGCAGCGGCGGTACGAACGGGTCGTACGGGTGCTCCGCGTCGTCCGGGGGCTGGTGCCAGGGTGGCTGCTGCGGCTGCCGGGGCCGTTGCTGGTGCGGGCGATGCGGCGGGCGGCCCAGCGGCACGGGTGGCGTCAGCCGGCGAGGACGCGGACCGCGTAGTCGCCGACCATGACCACGTCCCCGGGGCGCGCCACGACCTGGGCACCGCCGACGCTCGGCTCCTGCGCGCCGGAGGCCCGGACCACCACCGTGCCGTTCGCCGAACCGAGGTCCTCGACAACGAGGCCACCGTCCCCCGTCGGACGGATCGCCGCGTGCTCGCGCGAGACCGAGCGGCCGGGATCGTCGAGCAGCACCGCCCGTCGACCAGGCGCCGTCGTGACCTTGCGGCCCAGGACCACCGGCTGGTCCAGGGGGACCACGTTGCCCGGCGCGACCTCGAGCACGAGCCGCGGCACCACCCCGATCGTCGGGAGCGGTGGCTCGGTGTGCACCACGGCGTCGGGCTCGTGGTCGGACACCGGAGCGCTCGGGAGGACCCACGCGCGGGAGAGGTGCCCGGCCCGACGGTCGCGCTCGACCTCGGCGTGCGTGACCACCGGTCGTTCCGGTGTCCCCTCGTCCTTCCGACGTCGTGCCACGGTGTACCCCTCGTTCTGGTTCTTGTCCCCAACTGCTGCGAGATGCAACGGAATCCAGTATCGTCGAGTCGGCCGGGGGGCTCCCGGTACATCAAATACCGCATCGGGAGGGTATGCACATGGCAAACGTCAACGTCACCTACGACGATCTCCGCAACCAGGCTTCGCAGCTCCGCAACGGCCAGAAGGCCATCGAGGACCAGCTGAGCCAGCTCAAGAGCCAGATCGACAACCTCGTGTCGTCGGGCTACGTCACCGACAAGTCGTCGAAGGCGTTCGACGCGACGTACTCGGAGTTCAACTCCGGCGCGACGCAGACGATCCAGGCGATCGACGGCATGGCCGGCTTCCTCGAGAGCGCCGCGAACACGCTCGAGTCCACGGACGAGCAGCTCGCGTCGAGCATCGGCTAGTCAGGCTCTGCACGACGGTGGCCGGCACTCTCGGGTGCCGGCCACCGCTCTCGCCGCAGGGGCGGCGACCAGGAACAAGAAGACCAGGAATCCACCGGGGGAACCGTGGCCGGCACCATCAAGCTCGATCTCGACCTGATCGGCAATCTCGCATCTGACCTCTCCCGGCTGCACGGCGACTTCGAACACGTCGCCTCGAGTGCGGCCGACTACAAGACCGGCGTCGGTTCGATGACGATCACCAGCGCCATCGACGAGTTCGCCGGCAACTGGGACATCCGGCGCGGACGCCTCCAGGAGTCGATCAAGGCCGTCGCCGAGATGGCCGAGAGCGCGCACGACGGCTTCACGCAGACCGAGGTCGAGCTCGCGAACAAGATCCTCGGGAAGGACAGCTGATGGCCCGCCCCACCGACTGGAGCGCCGTCGGCATGCAGCTCGACCCGGTACCCGGCGACCCGGCAGAGATCCGGCAGTCCGCCTCAAGTGCCCGTTCGATCGAGCAGGCCATCGCCCAGCAGGTCCAGCGTCTCGACAGCCTCAAGGACGGCGAGGGCTGGGAGAGCGAGTCGGGGACGAAGTTCCGCGACTCCGCCGGCGATCTCGCCGGTGCCATCGAGAAAGCCAAGGGCCGCTACACCGAGCTCGCCGCCGCGCTCGACGAGTGGGCGGACGGACTCGAGGGGCTGCAGCGCGAAGCCGACGCTGCACTGCTGCGGGCGCAGGACGCGCAAGACGCGCACCGGGCCGCGGCGAACCAGACGATCACGGCCGAGGCCGACAGCCCGGAGCACCAGGACCAGGTCGATGCGCAGGACCGCGCGCTGAGTGCGGCGCAGGGCGACATCGATGCGGCGAAGGCGATCGTGCGACGGATCGGCGGCCCGTTCGGCGAAGAGGGCGAGTACGGGGAGCTTGCCGGTCGAGTTGCTGATCGCATCCGACAGGGGGCGGACGACGGGCTGAAGGACGGGCTGCTCGATTTCGTGAAGCAGGGGATCCACGACATCCGCGGCGTGCTCAACGTGATCAAGGACGCGCTGGACTTCGTCAGCACCTTCGTCATGCCGATCCTGCTCGTGGTCGGTGTCTTCGTACCTGCCTTCATGCCGATCGCCCTCGCGATCGGGGTCGTCGCTTCGGCCCTGTCCTTCGCGATCACCGCGGCGCAGGGGTTCGCGGGTGACGTATCGGGCCGAGAGGTGGCGAAGGCGGCGGGGATGTTGGCACTCTCCGCCGTGGGTGGTGCGGCGGGCAAGCTCGTCGCCAAGGGTCTGCCCGCCCTACGGACTGCCGTCGCCGAGTCTGGCGGGCTCATGGGAGCGAAGACCACGGCGGCTCGGGGAGGATCACTCGCCGATGAAGCGTCATCGTTCCTGCGGTCACGTTCGTCAACGTTGAACGCCATCGACGACATCCTCAGCAGTGAGAAGACGAGATTGATCGGCGAAACGCCAGTCGGCGACGTCTACAAGATTCACCGATTGACATCGCTCGCCGAGTCCACGGAGACCATCAAGAAACTGACACTTCCGATGAAAGTCGCGGCATGGGGCCAGGCTGGAGTCGGCGGTATCGGCGCGTACGACGAGCTCACCGGTGCGTCTGACCTAGGCAAAGACCTCAGCAAGGGGTGGCAGGACTACTGGGCGACGAAATCCGAAGTGCACGTCGGTTCGTTGTGACGATGCGTTATAGACTCACTCTCCCCGAAGGCTGGCATCGCTACGGGCTGAGCAATCCGAACGCGGCAAGACGCTTCGTCGCCGATTGGGCGTCAGGATTCATGACAGGCGATGACCCGCGGATCGTGCAGGCTCGACATCGGTTACTCGAGGACGCGCGACACGCGTTCTCGATCGCCCGAGACGCCGGATCCGTTGACGTGTACGCCTTCAGTGACGTCGTCGCCGGAGCGCGACTCACGATGATGTTCACCGTGGGTTTGGCCTACCTCGGGCCGCGTTTCGGGCCGCGTGAGCTGGAGGTGATCGCTGACGAGATGTCGACGACGAACGAGGCGGGGTTCTGTCTCGACATACCGGCGGGTCGCGCACTTCGCATGCGCCAAGACGAGATCCATGATCTCCGACCATCGACGTCGGCGGAACGCGCCAGCCTCGCTTCTGCGGTCGCAGAAGCCTCTGTAGCGCTGAGTGAGATAGGTCGAACGCTCGGCGAGCTTCCGGAGCAAGAGTCTCGCACCTCGGTGACGTACCTGATCGCGATCCCGGGAGCAGACGAACTCTTCGCCGTGCTCAGCGGCCGCTTCGTCGGAGCCGAGCACCTCGAGGCCCGGGTCAACCACTTCGACCTCTTGATGGCTGGTTTCGCATGGGAAGGTGACGAATGACGATGCAACTTCTCCTGTCTCCTTCGCTGCCGATCGCTCTCGCGCAAGCAGGTGTGTCGACGATCAGCTCCACTCGGCCTGCGGCTGACGACGCGCAGGCTCGCTGGACAGTGCACCTGTCCGATCGCGCGGTCGGAGAGATGGCAGCATGGTGGGTCAACCTCGAAGGTGAAACGCCCGGAGGAGTGCGTCATCAACTCCGCGAGGACCGCGCTGACGCCGCATTCGACGAGGAGTACCGAGAAACCGAGTCAGGCCCGGCGCGCCGCTTGCGCGGCCGCACGACCCGTACGCGCGACGGCGAACTCCCGGTCGTCGTCGATGAGGTGTTGTGGTCCTGGAGCCGAGGCACCCATCTGCTCGTGCTCTCGTCACATACGCTGTTCCTCGTGATCGCGGACTACGTCGCCGAGATCGTCGACCTGGCCGCGGCCACGCTCCGCATGGAAGACGATGTCTGAGACGATCGCTCACGCAGCCCTCCTCAGTGATCGCCGTTCGGCCAGAGGACAGTACGAAGCTCTCCTGCTCGCCGACGGCCGCCTGGTGGCACAGATCACAGACGGCACGATCCCGCTCACGGGGAAGGTCGTCGCTGCCCGAGTTCTGGATCGGATGGAGGTACCTCGAAAGATCCTCCCCAAACCCGGGAACGGTGCGATCGCCATCCGAGACGACCTCGGCAAGTCGTACGTCATCCCGATCGATCCCTGGTGGATGGCGCCCCCAGTACCGACCACCCTTGAGGTCGCTCTGCGGTCGAGCGGGCTGTCCGCCCTCGTCGATCAGTACCGCACGGGGTCCCCGGTCGAGATGATCGATCAGCACACCAAAGTCATCCGCCCGCTTCCGAAATCGGCGGCCAGCCGGTCGGAGCGGGCGATGCGGCTCTTGCTCCTCGCAAGCGGCGCACTCCTCCCAGTGTCCGTCATGGTTGCATTACTCGTGGCGGCATTCGCACACGTTCTGCCCGAGGCTTTGTGGACTCTGCCTCAGATCACGACGTCTCTCGCCACCGTTGCAGCGACCGCAAGTGTTGTGCAAGGCCGGAAGCGAGTCAGAACAGCGGCGTTCACCTTCGACGTCGAGGTGAAGCCCTCCGGGCCGAGGTGGTTCGCGGAGAACGCCTCCCTCGCAGTCGATGACCGCGGCCTACTCGTAATCACCGACGGACAAGGGTTGTGGCACCGCCTGGAGACTGCTCGGTCGACATCGGGACCCAAAGCGATCTCCACCGTCATCTTCTCGGATCAAAACGGCGGTGCCGCGCTCCTCATCGACGGCACCGGCACCGTGCGGCTCCAGCTCAGCGCTGCTCTGTGGTACCCGGATGGAGCCGAAGGACTGCGCAACGTCTTTCATGCGATCGGAATCCTCACGAAGATCGGGTCAGACCAGCGAGACTCACCAGATGTTGCGCTCGGTCTCCTGACGCACGTCGAGGAACCGAAGCGCTCCCTTGCGGAACAGAACGACCTTTGCGTTGCTCGCGTGACTCCACTCGCCGGAGGCGTCCTCTTCCCCTGCATCGCCGCTTCTGTCCCGGCCGGCGCGGGGTACGAGTGGGCTGCCGCATTGTGCCTCTTGGCTGCTCTGGTCAACGTGGCTGCCATTGCACGGATCAGCTGGGTCGAATCCTCCGTGCGGATCGGCGTCGGCAGGATCCGGCCGATCCGTCCGCAGGATTTCCGCCTGGGCGGGAGAGCGCTCCTGCTCGCCGTCTTGGCGGTCGTCTGTCTTCTCGTTGCCGTCATCGCCGGTCGCGCCACCCGCTGGGACCTCGTCGCGATCTCAGCCGCGATCCTCTTCGCAGCGCCGACCGTGATGTGGGCGTCGTACCGTCGACGGTCGCTCATCTCGGGCAGCGGGTACCTTCGGTTACCATCCTGGTGGGCAAGCGGAGCGCCGCCTGTCGAAGGAACAGCGACGTGACGATCTACTTCCACACGAGTCCGGCTTGGTCCTTCATCCCGCCGGGATCACCGGAACACGAGGCCGCGCTGGTGGCGACGAGACTCGAGATGGATGCCCGCAAGCCACTCAAGGCGCGGGAGGGCGAACAGCTCCGCAGGCGCCTCACGGAACTCGCCCAGTACCAGGCCCAGGTGGGGGCACCAGACTTCGCCGTCCTGACATCGATCGCGCCGACGATCCGGGTCCTGGCCTTCGCCTCGGTGCACCTCATCGACGACGAGAGCAGCCTCGAGCGCATCGTCAAGGATGCTTGGGATGAACGCCGTTCCGGCCGTCTGCTCAGCGACCCGGCGATCTCCGGCACAAGAACGAAGCTCGGACCGGGCACGCGGGTCCTCCTACGACACAAACCCGCCACAGGCGGCTTCCTTCGTCGGACGCCGACGATGGTCTCCGTGCGGTGGGTCCTGTCCTACCAGGAAGACGCCCGAGACCGCGTCTGCCTCGTGACAGGGATCATCCCCGATGAAGCAGATGCTGACATCGCGGTGCCCGAGATTGATCGCTTCGTGCTCGACATCAGTGACAAACCTCGCGGGGTCGGCGATGAGCCCCATGCTCGGAGCGACGAGTGAAGACGACCGCTGGCAGTCGGTCCTCTCGGTCCGAGGACGGGCGATGACGGCGCCGAGCGGAGCTGAACCTCGCCTACTGACGGGGCTCCTGCTGGCGGTGGACAGGGTCCACGTTCCCGCGCGGATCCGCATCTGCATAGCATTGTCGGCCATCATCATCGGCTGGAGCGCGGGGTCGGCATGGATCATCACGCATCGCGATGTCCCTGCGCGGCCCGATACGTGGCCGCTCGACGTCCTCTACTGCTCGCTCGTGATGTGCCACTTCGTCAACGCGCTCCTCGGCCCACAACCTTCCGGGCGGACCGTGCTTCGATGGGCCGCGTTCGTCCTCGTCGTCCACCTTGCGCTGGCGGTCGGACTGCTCCTGATGGTCGTACCGGCGTCGCATCGCCTCATCGTTGCGCTCGACGCACTGCTGATCGGTCCGGGGATCGGGGTCCTCTACGCCGGCATCGGCATCGTCGCCCTGGTCAGTGTCTTCGCCGTCACTCTCGGGATCGCAGCGACTTCGGACTTGGTCGCTCGGGCGTTCCGCAACGGTCCACAGAGCCCCCTCGAGCGGGTCAGGAACCTGTCGCTTGCCGCATGCGTCCTCGGCGCAGTCCTTGCCTTCATCTGCATCTCGATCACGCCGACACCGCTTGCGATGAGCGACGGTATCGGCGGGCGAGGATCTGGAGTTCTCGTCGCCTGCTACTTGTTCCTGCAAGCCTTCGGCATCACTGAGACGAGGCCGGGGTGGTACCCGACGTGCATCAACATCCTGTTCGTCCTCTCGTTGGTACTGATCGCGCAGGGACTCCTGAGACTGATCTGGTCACGACGCTCGCGATGAGAACGCACATTCGCCTCCTCGTGACGGCCGACCCACACCAGATGAACGAAGAACGGAGTCCTACATCCACATGAACGCGAGTCGATCCGGCACCGTACTCCCCGACCTCGAGGGCCTCGCGGGCGAGGACTGGCTCGTCGTCCCGCTCCCGCAGGACGTCCGTGGGAAACCGAAGCGCTGGGCGAACTCGGCCACCTACCGGCTCGTCCCCTGGTACATCCGCCCCTTCAAGACGGTGGAGGTGGTCGCGACCGCGGGGTCGCTCGAGGCGCTCTGCAGGATGAGCGCACCTGACCTGCGGCTCGCCGTGTTCCGGCCAACGGTCACTTCGATCACCGACACGACCACCGTCGCGGTCACCACGACCGACGAGCTGCTCGTCGGTCCCGGTCGCGCTCCAGCCGACGGTCTCCGTACCGGCACAGGTACCCGGTGGGGCGAAGCGGCCGAGACCTGGCCGTTCCTGGACGCGACAGGGGCTGTGGTCGCCCGTCGCTGGCAGTTCCGCTCGGGCTCCTCGACCATCACCGTCACCGGGATCGGCGATCACCCTGCGGCCTTCGCTGCCGCTGCGACGTCGCTGGAAGCCTTCGTCGAACGCATCCGCGGAGCGACGTGAGCCGACCAGCTCCCCTGCACCGCGCCTCCAGTCCGCCCGCCCGTCCACAGACCGGACGCAACCCGACCTGCGCGCCGCAGGAACCTGCGAGAATCGATCCATGAGCGGCAGCACGACGCTGCGGGGGGCCTCGACGGGGTGTTCCGCGACGACCACGACCCACCACGTGGCAGGTGCCGCGTGCGCCTGACGTTCACCGCGACCCACCTGCTGACCGACGCCTCCGCCGACTTCGTGGTGGAGTGCGACGAGGACACCGTCCTCGGCGAGGTCGTCGAGATCGTCGCCCGCCGGTTCGGCCTGAGCGCCGAGTCCATCGTCGAGGTGGCGGTCGACGCGGTACCGACGACCCCGCACGCCCGCCTCGGCGACGGTGTCCTGCTCGAGGGTGCTCGGCTGACGTTCGGCGCACCCGCACCGGTCCTGCCCCTCCCGGCCGACCTGCCCAGCGTCCGCATCGTCGGCGGCCCGGGCGCCGGCACCGTCGTGGTGCTCGACGCCGGGATCGCGCACGTCGGGTCGGCGCCGGACGCGACGGTGCACCTGCCGGACCGTACGGCTCCGGAGTACGCGGCGGTGCTGCGGCTCGACCTCAACCGTCGCTTCACGATCATCCCGACGAAGGGTTCACGCGTCCTCGTCGACGGGTCGGAGGTCGACGTCGAGACCGCGGTCGAACCAGGGGTCGTCGTCGCGATCGGCGACACGCTCCTGTCGGTCGCGGTGCCCGATGCCGACCGTGCTGCGATCACGCTGACGCCGGGCGGCGGGACCCTCGACTACACGCGGCCGCCGCGTCTGCTGCCGGAGGAGACCCCGACGGTCTTCAAGCTGCCGGCCGCGCCGGGGCAGCAGTCGCGGCGGTCGATCCCGATCATCGCGGCGCTGGCGCCGCTCGGCATGGCGGCCGTGATGATCTCGATCTTCCACAACGTCGCCTACCTGGCCTTCGGCCTCATGTCGCCGATCATCATGTTCGGCAACGCCTGGTGGGACCGTCGGAACGGCAAGAAGACGCACCGGCAGCGGGTGGCCGAGTACGAGGAGACGAAGCAGGCGGTCGAGGCGGACGCCCTGGAGGCAGTGGCCCGGTACCAGCGCGAGTCCCGTGCCAGCGCACCCGACCCGGCGACGGTGCTCGACATCGCCCTGCGGCGTCGCGCCCGCCTGTGGGAGCGTCGGCGGACCGACCCCGACTACCTGACCCTGCGGGTCGGGACGGCGGACGTCCCGTCCGGTGTGGTGCTCGAGGACCCCACGGCGCTCGAGCACCGACGAGCGGTGGACAAGCTCGCCGAGGACGTCCCCGTCGTCGTCGACCTCGCCGAGAGCGGTGTCGTCGGTGTCGCCGGGCGGGAGGAGCACACCAAGCACCTGACGTCGTGGCTCGTCGCGCAGCTCGCCGTGCTGCAGAGCCCCCGGGACACGCAGTTCGTGGTGCTGACGGACGCGCAGTCGTCGGCCGAGTGGGCGTGGCTCCGCTGGGTGCCGCAGGCCCGCCCGGGCTTCGGGCAGGACGCCGTCATCGCGATCGGCAACGACGCCGAGACGCTCGGCTCACGGGTGGCCGAACTGGGGCAGGTGATCGACTCGCGGCAGCGGGCGCTGCGGGAGTCCGGGGCGCGGGTCGTCACGGGGCCGGACGTGGTCGTCGTGCTGGACGGCGCCCGACGGCTCCGGGCCCTGCCCGGGCTCATCCGCATCCTCAAGGAGGGCCCGGCAGTCGGTGTGCGGGCGATCTGCATCGAGGAAGAGTCCCGGCTGCTGCCCGAGGAGTGCTCGGTCGTCGTGACGGTGGGTCCCAAACGCATCCGGGTGGCTGCCCAGCGGCAGGCGACGATCACCGACGTCCGTCCCGACCGGGTGCCGGACGGCTGGTTCGAGTCGGTCAGCCGTGCGATCGCGCCGATGGTCGACGCCGACGACGAGAGCGATGCGGGTGGGCTCCCGACGTCTTCGCGCCTGCTCGACGTCATGCTGCTCGAGCCACCCACGGCGAGGGCGATCACGGGCAAGTGGGGAGTCCGACCCCGCACGACCGAGGTCGTCATCGGCGAGAGCCTCGACGGACCGTTCGCCTTCGACCTGCGTCGGGACGGCCCGCACGGCCTCGTCGCCGGGACGACCGGTTCCGGCAAGTCCGAGCTCCTGCAGACGATCGTCGCCTCGCTCGCGGCCACGAACACGCCGGAGGGGATGAACTTCGTCCTCATCGACTACAAGGGCGGGGCCGCCTTCCGGGACTTCGCGCCGCTCCCCCACACGGTCGGCATGGTCACCGACCTCGACACGCACCTCGTCGAGCGCGCGCTCGAGTCCCTCGGAGCCGAGCTGCGCCGCCGCGAGCACCTCCTCGCCGAGGCCGCGGCGAAGGACATCGAGGACTACGTCGAGCGCCTCGGTCGGGGTGAGCCGCTGCCCCCGATGCCGCGGCTGCTCATCGTGATCGACGAGTTCGCCAGCCTGGTCCGCGAGCTCCCCGACTTCGTCACCGGCCTCGTGAACATCGCCCAGCGCGGGCGTTCCCTCGGCATCCACCTCATCCTCGCCACGCAGCGGCCGACGGGCGTGGTGTCGAACGACATCCGGGCGAACACGAACCTGCGGATCGCGTTGCGCGTGACGGACTCGAGCGAGAGCACCGACGTCATCGACGCCGGGGACGCCGCGCAGATCCAGAAGAGCACGCCCGGGCGCGGGTACATCCGTCTCGGAGCCGGAGCCCTGCTGCCGTTCCAGTCCGGCCGGGTCGGGGGCCGTCGGCCGGGCACGACGTCGAACCGGCGGCGCCCGGTGTGGGCGGGTTCGGTGACCTGGTCCTCGCTCGGCACCCCGCCGCCCGCTCCGCCGAAGTCCGAGGACCGCTCCGACGACGACCGCACGGACCTGCAGGAGCTCGTCGCCGCGGTGGCGGGCGCTGCCGAGACCCTCGGTGGGCCGGAGCCGTACCGTCCGTGGCTCGACGCTCTGCCCGAGACCCTGCTCTTCACGGACGTGAACGACTCCGCCTGGGAGCTCGACGAGCCGTCGACGACGTCGTCGCGCGTGAACCCGCTGCCGTTCGCCCTCCAGGACTTCCCGGGCGAACAGGCTCAGCGTGTCCGCAGCCTCGACCTCGACACCGACGGCCACCTCTACGTCGTCGGTGCACCGCGCAGCGGGCGGTCCCAGGTGCTCCGGACGATCGCGGCGGCCATCGCCCGCAACACCTCGGCTGCCGACGTGCACGTGTACGCGTTGGACTGTGGGAACGGTGCGCTCCTGCCGGTCCAGGCACTCCCGCACGCCGGTGCGGTCGTCCAGCGCGTGCAGACCGAGCGGGCGCAGCGGCTCCTCGCCAAGCTGACGCAGGAGCTCGCCCGTCGCCAGCAGGTCCTCGCCGACGGCGGGTTCGCGAGCATCGTCGAGCAGCGCGCCGCGGCGGTCTCGCCGGCCGACCGTCTGCCGCACATCGTGTTCATGCTCGACCGGTGGGAGGGGTTCGTCGGGTCGCTCGGCGAACTCGACCACGGCGCCCCGACCGACCAGGTCATGACGATGCTCCGCGAAGGGGCCAGCGTGGGCATCCACCTGGTGGTGACGGGCGACCGGCAACTCCTGTCGAGCCGGATGGCCACCCTGGTGGAGGACAAGCTCGTGCTGCGCCTCTCCGACCGGGGCGACTACGGCCTCGCGGCGCTGAACCCGCGGAAGCTGCCGGAGCAGATCCCGGACGGTCGGGCCTTCACCTCGGAGACCGCCGTCGAGACGCAGATCGCCCTGCTCGCCGCGGCCGGGACGGGTCAGGCGCAGGCCGCCGCCATCACGGCGCTGGCGACCTTCGCGACCGGGCGGGACGCCGGCGTCGAGCGCTCCCGTCGACCGTTCCGGGTCGACCAGCTCAGCGGCCCCGTGCCGTTCGACCGTGCATGGGAGATGCGGAACGACGACGCCGACCTCTTCGGGCTCGTCGGCATCGGGGGCGACGACCTCGCCGCGATCGGCCCGGACCTCGCGCGGGCCGGTTCGTTCGCGATCGGCGGTCCGGCGAAGTCCGGCCGGAGCTCGGTGCTCCTGTCGATGACCCGGTCGGTCCTGCGGTCCGGCGGCCAGGTCGTGCTCGTCACGCCGAGGCAGTCACCGCTGCGAGCCCTCGCCTCGGAACCGGGCGTGCTCGCCGCGCACGAGGGCGCGGACCTCACGGACGACCTCCTCGCGCCGTGGTTCGACGACCAGCCCGGCCGACGCGTCCTCGTCATCGACGACGCCGAACTCGTCAAGGACGCACCGGCGAAGACGTGGCTGCAGGGCTTCGTGAAGCGCGCGGCGGACAGCGGTCAGGCGATCGTCGCAGCGGGGCTGACCGCCGAGTTCGGGGTCGGGTTCACAGGCTGGCAGGTCGACATGAAGCGAGCTCGTTCGGGCGCGCTCCTCAGCCCGCAGGCGATCACGGAGGGCGACCTGCTCGGCATGCGCCTGCCCCGGAGCTCCGTGGTCGACCGGGTGCAGCCGGGGTCGGCGATCGTGCACCTCGGAGACGGAGAGCTCGTCTCGGTGCAGGTCCCCGTGCCGTGACCGAGCGATCCTCGTGGCACTGAGGCCCAAGTAATTGTCATTGCGACAATTACCATGGTACGGTCGGGTCATGGCAGTCGAACTCAGCACCTGGAACGCTCAGGGCACACCGACGACACCGACGTTCTCCACCATGCGGTTCCCCGCGGGTGAGGCGCACGTCAAGGTCGTGGACGACGCCGACGCGGGTGCGACCACTGAGATCGCGACCCTGCGCGGCACGAGCGGTGACGACCTCCTCATGCTCGGCATGTGGGCGGACGCCGTCCGGCAGCGGGGCGCGCGGTCCGTCGCGCTCGTCCCGTACCTCCCCGGCGCGCGGCAGGACCGCGGCCTCCCGTTCGGCGCGAAGGTCTACGCCGACGTCCTCAACGGCTTCCGCATCGACCAGGTGATCGCGTTCGACCCGCACTCGCCGGTCATCGTCGGACTGGTCGAGGGACTCACGGTGGTCATGAGCGAGCAGGTCGTGCGCGACGCCGTGCTCGCCGGATCCGACTACAGCGGTGTCATCGCCCCGGACAAGGGCGCGGTCGCGCGAGCCTCGGCGGTCGCCGAGGCAGCGGGCCTGCCGCTCTTCCGCGCCGAGAAGCACCGCAACCCCGACACCGGGAAGCTCGACGGGTTCTCCTGCGAGCCACTGCCGGAGACCGGTCGCCTGCTCGTCGTCGACGACATCTGCGACGGCGGCGGGACCTTCATGGGCCTCGCCGGGTCGACCGGCCTCCCGAAGGAACGTCTCGGCCTCTGGGTCTCGCACGGCGTCTTCTCCGGCCGCGCCCCGCAGCTCGCCGACCACTTCGGCGAGATCGTCACGACCGACAGCTACCCCGCACAGCAGGACGTCCCCGGCCTCCGCACCGTCCCGCTCAGCCCGTACCTCACGAAGGAGATCCGATGACGAACACCGCCAGCACCGTCACGACGACGGGCCTCGAGCCCCGCATCACCACCGCGAGCCCGATCGCGCCACTCCTCGCAGTCGACGGCTACAAGCACTCGCACCGCCAGGTCTACCCGGCCGGCACGACACGGATCCTGATCAACTGGACGAACCGGTCGAACAGCCACATGCCGGAGTCGACGCACGCCGTGGTGTTCGGTCTGCAGGCGTTCATCCAGCGCCACCTCGTCGAGGCCTGGGCGCCGTTCTTCGCCGCCGACGAGGACGAGGTCGCCGACCTGTTCGAGCAGGCGCTCCAGGGCTACTTCGGCCCGAACCACATCGGCACCGACCACGTCCGAGCGCTGCACCGGCTCGGGTACCTGCCGCTCGACGTCAAGGCGCTCCCGGAGGGCACCCTCGCGCCGATCGGCGTCGCCACCCTGACCATCGAGAACACCGTCGACGAGTTCTTCTGGCTGCCGAACTACATCGAGACCGCGCTGTCGTCGTCGATCTGGCACCCGTCCACCGTCGCGACGAAGGCGCTCGAGTACCGCGACCTCATGGAGGACTGGGCAGCGCGCACCGGTGCGGACCCGGCGAGCATCGACTTCGCCGCGCACGACTTCTCCTTCCGGGGGCAGTCGAGCATCGAGTCGGCGGCCGCTGCCGGCGCCGGGCACCTCCTCTCGTTCCTCGGCACCGACTCGATGCCGTCGCTGGACTTCATCGACCGCTACTACCCCGGCGACAACGGCTGGGTCGGCGCGAGCGTCCCGGCGACCGAGCACAGCGTCATGTGCGTGCGCGGTGCCGACGGCGAGCTCGAGACCTTCGAGCAGATCCTCGACGTCTACCCGACCGGCATCGTCTCCGCGGTGAGCGACGGCTTCGACCTGTTCAAGGTGATCACCGAGACGCTCCCGCGGCTCAAGGACCGCATCACCGCACGTGACGGCAAGCTCGTCATCCGCCCGGACTCGGGCGACCCGGTGGACATCGTCACGGGCACCGTGCACGGCGTCCCCGAGGACGAGCTCTTCCGCCCCGGTCGGAGCCACGAGGAGAAGGGCGTCGTCGAGCTCCTCGACGAGCTGTTCGGCCACACCGTGAACGAGCAGGGCTTCAAGGTCCTCGACCAGCACATCGGCGTGATCTACGGCGACAGCATCACCCTCGACCGCGCCCGTCGCATCTACGAACGCCTCGCCGCCAAGGGCTACGCGAGCGACAACATCGTGCTCGGGATCGGGTCGTACACGTACCAGTACATGACCCGCGACAACCTCGGGAGCGCGGTGAAGGCGACCTGGGCACTCGTCGACGGGGAGCCGGTCGACATCCAGAAGGACCCGAAGACCGGCAGCGGCAAGAAGAGCGCGAAGGGACGGATCGCGCTGCACCGCGATGCGGACGGAGAGATCCGGCAGACCGACGAGGCGAGCGCGGAGGACGAAGCCACGAGCCTCCTCCAGACCGTCTGGGTCGACGGCCGGTTCACGGTCCTGCAGTCGTTCGCGGACGTCCGGGCCACCCTCCGCGCGGAACGGGCCGCCCGCGCCGCCCGCCGAGCGGACGCGTGACCGACGCCGCCACCGCGGCCCGCGACCAGCCGCTCATCGCGATCGACGTCGTCCCGATGTCGTTCACGACGGCGGACGGTCTACGGGTCGCGACCGCGCGTCGGCCGTACGCCCCCTTCGCCGGCCGGGAGGCACTGCCCGGCGTGCTCCTGGACGCTGCGGAACGCCTCGTCGACGGCGCAGGACGCGCACTGCGGACCAAGACCGGGATCGAGGCGGCTGCGGTCCGGCACCTCGCGCAGGTCGGCGCGTTCGACGGACCGTCGCGCGACCCGCGGGACGCCGCGATCAGCATCGCGTTCCTGGCGGTCGTGGCCCCGGCTGTGGACGGAGCGCCCGAGCTGTGGCGGCCGGTCGACGGAGCGCCCGCGGCGTGGAAGCCGGTCGACGGAGCGCCCGCGGTGTGGCGGCCGGTCGACGGAGCCGAGCCGGGCCTCCCGTTCGACCACGACACGATCGTCGCAGCCGCCGTCGACCAGGTGCGCACGCGACTGTGGCGCGACGTCCCGTTGACGCGCGCGCTGCTCGGCGAGGTCTTCCCGACCTCGGCGGCGGCGCAGCTACACGCGGCGCTGCACGGCAGCGCACCGGACGCGGGCAACCTAAACCGCTCCCTCCGCACGAACCCGGCGCTCATCCGTGCCACCGTCCCTGCGACGGCGAGCACGCGGGGCGGGCGTCCCCCGGCGACCTGGACGTGGG
The DNA here is from genome assembly GCF_051548005.1 of Curtobacterium flaccumfaciens. Taxonomy (GTDB): domain Bacteria; phylum Actinomycetota; class Actinomycetes; order Actinomycetales; family Microbacteriaceae; genus Curtobacterium. Next base: position 23,402 of record NZ_JBPUGH010000003.1, read on the forward strand.
CGGACTGAGCGCGGTTGGCTGGGGTCATGTCCGCTTCGTTGTCCGGTGACGACTCCCTGCACCTGCCCGAGTTCGACGCGCCGCCCGCGTCCCCGATCGACCTCGCCCGGCAGTGGCTCCACGACGCCGACGAGCGCGACGTGTCCGAGCCGATGTCGATGACCCTCGCCACCGCGGGCGCCGACGGCCGGGTGTCCGCGCGGACGGTCGACGTGAAGCGCCTCGAGGACGACGGGCTCGTGTTCGGCACCTCCACGCTGAGCCCCAAGGGTCGGCAGCTCGCCGAGAACCCGCACGCGGCGCTCCAGGTGTACTGGCGCGAGACCATGCAGCAACTCCGGTTCGAGGGCCGGGCCGTGCAGCTCTCCGACGAAGCGTCCGACGCCCTGTTCGCCGACCGGTCGCCGAAGTCCCGCGCCGCGACCGCGATCGCCGACCAGTCGGACGTCCTCGAACCGCGGACGCTGCAGGACCTCATCGACGACGCGAACGTGCTGCTGTCGGACACGGACGACGACGTGCCCCGTCCGGAGGGCTGGGTGGCCTGGCGGCTCGAACCCGAGATCGTGGAGTTCTGGCACGGCAGCCGCGACCGGATGCACCGGCGGCTGCAGTACGTCCGGACGCCGGAGAGCTGGGACGCCGCCCGCTTGCAGCCTTAGCGGGATCCCGCCGCGGGACGTCCCGTTCCGGGCCCGCTAGAGCTTCTCGATCGGGGCGATCTTGATGAGCAGCTTCTTCCGCCCGGCAGAGTCGAACGCGATCTCAGCGATCCGTTTGGCACCCTGGCCTGTGACCGCCGACACCGTGCCCTCACCGAAGTCGACGTGCTTGATGCGATCGCCAGCTGCCAGCTCGAGGTCACCGTTGTCGCGGACCTGCCCGGACACCCGGTTCGCCCACTCGGTCTTCGGGCGGGTCTTCGCCGCGGCAGCGGCCCGGTCGTAGGAGCCACCACCCCAACCGCCGCCGCCCCGGTAGCCACCGCCACCGCCCGCGCCACCGGCACCGCCAGCGCCGCCGAAGCCACCGCGTCGGGCGTTCAGCGCGCGGGGCTCGGTGCCACCGCGGCTGTTCGCCATACCGGGCGACTGCTTCCACTCGATGAGACCCTCGGGGATCTCCTGGAGGAAGCGGGAGGGCATCGCCACGTTGACGTCACCGAACTGCGCGCGGGTCATCGCGAGCGAGAGGAAGAGGGACTTCTTCGCGCGGGTGATACCCACGTAGAACAGCCGGCGTTCCTCTGCCGGACCGCCCGGCTCGTTCGCCGACATCCGGTGCGGGAGCAGGTCTTCCTCGACACCGGTGAGGAACACCGCGTCGTACTCGAGGCCCTTCGCCGTGTGCAGCGTCATCAGGGACACCGTTCCGGAGGAGTCGTCGAGCTCGTCCGCCGCCGCGACGAGGGACACCTCGGTGAGGAAGTCGGACAGCGTGCCGTCCGGGTTGTTCTTCTGGAACTCGCGCGTCACCGCGACGAGCTCGTCGATGTTGTCCGCGCGCGCGGCGTCCTGCGCGTCCGGCGACTTCCGCAGGTTCTCGAGCAGCCCGGAGCCGTCGAGCAGCTGCGTCAGCGTGTCGACGACCGGCTGGTCCTGCGCCTTCGCGGAGACCTCGTCGAGCAGTGCCGCGAACGCGGTGATCGCGTTCCGCACCTTCGGACCGAAGCCGAGCTCGTCCGCGTGCCGGAGGGCGTCGCGCATGGTCGTCTCGTGCTCGTCGGCGTAGCGCTGCAGGGTCGTCTCGGTGACCGCTCCGATGCCGCGCTTCGGGACGTTGAGGATGCGGCGGAGCGCCATCGGGTCGGCCGGGTTCGCGATCGTGATCAGGTACGCCATCGCGTCCTTGATCTCGGCGCGCTCGTAGAACTTCGTGCCGCCGAGCACCCGGTACGGGATCGCCGCCCGGATGAAGATCTCCTCGAGCGCACGCGTCTGCGAGTTCGTCCGGTAGAAGACCGCCATGTCGCGGTAGGCCGTGCCGCCCTCGTGCAGCCGCTGGACCTCGTCCGCCACGAACTGGGCCTCGTCGTGGCCGGTGTACCCGGTGAAGCCGACGATCTTGTCGCCGGCGCCGACGTCGGTGAACAGGTTCTTCGCCTGCCGGTCGAAGTTGTTCGCGATGACGGCGTTCGCGGCGTCGAGGATGTTCTGCGTCGAGCGGTAGTTCTGCTCGAGCAGGATGACCTTCGAGTTCGGGAAGTCCCGCTCGAACTCGACGATGTTGCGGATGTCGGCCCCGCGGAAGGCGTAGATCGACTGGTCGGAGTCACCGACGACCGTGAGCGACGCGGGGGCGATCGACCCGTCGCGCTCCCGCATCCGTTCGACGTGCTGACCGGCGTCCTCGAGCGCGTCGACCTGCTCGACCGGCACCGGACGCGTGAGTTCACGGATCAGGGCGTACTGCGCGTGGTTGGTGTCCTGGTACTCGTCGACGAGGATGAACCGGAACCGCCGTTGGTACAGCGCCGCGACGTCCGGGAACGCGCGGAACAGGAACACCGTCTGCCCGATGAGGTCGTCGAAGTCGAAGGCGTTCGCGCGACGGAGCTCGTCCGTGTACCGACGGAAGACCTGGGCGAACATGACCTCTTGCGGGTCGTTCGCGTTGATGTTCCGGACGTAGGTGTCAATGTCCTGCAGCTCGTTCTTGAGCTTCGAGATCTTCGACGACGCCGCCCCGACGGTGAGCCCGAGCTGATCGGCCTCGTACTCCTTGATGATCCGCTTGAGGAGCGCGCGGGAGTCGGCGGAGTCGTAGATCGTGAACGACTGCGAGAACCCGAACCGCTCGGCCTCACGCCGCAGGATCCGGACGCACGCGGAGTGGAACGTCGAGATCCACATGCCCTCGGCCTCGTTGCCGACGAGGGCCCGCACCCGCTCGCGCATCTCGGCGGCGGCCTTGTTCGTGAACGTGATCGCCAGGATCTGGGACGGCCAGGCTTCACGGTTGGCGAGCAGCAGTGCGATGCGCCGCGTCAGCACGCTCGTCTTGCCCGAGCCGGCACCGGCCACGATCAGGAGCGACTCGCCGCGGTACTCCACGGCTTCCTTCTGCTGGGGGTTCAGACCCGCGGTGAACGGGTCCTCGTAGGCAGCGGCCCCGCCACCCTGCTCAGGGGACGAGTCGAATGGGTCCAGCACGATCGTCATGTCCCGGACAGTCTAGGCGGGGCCTCCGACAGCCGAACGGGCCGCGACCGCGAGGTCCGTGTGGTCCGCGAACACGCCGTCGACGCCCGTCCGGACGACCGACGTGAACCACCGCTCCCAGTCGCCGTGCGCCGCGACGTCCCCGCCTCGCCTGAGCGGCGCCGGCAGGAAGCGGTTCTCCGGCCGCAGGGTCCACGTGAACACGTCGAGCCCGGCGTCGTGCGCGCGGTCGACGATGGAGCTGCGGACCGGGGCGCGGTCGTCCACCGCGCGGGTGTCGACCCCCGCCATCAGCGTCTTCAGGTCGACGCTGATCCCGTGGAACTCGGTCGCGAGCTCCGCGAGTGCCTCGTCCGACCGCTCGGACGCGTAGGACGGAGCCAGCGACCCGTGGGACGCGACCTCGTCGGCGGCGCTGCCCCGTGCCTCCTGGAGGTACACGAGCCGACCACCCGTGCGACGCGGGCGGAGGTCGCGGAGCACGCCCTTCTCGAAGCTCTCGACCGTGAGCCGCTCGTCCTGTCGCCACCCGGCCACACCGAGCACCTCGTCGAGCAGCGCGCCCATCGGGAACCCGGCCTGCTCGAAGTACGTGGCGTGCTTGACCTCGGCGACGAGGCCCACCGGCCGCGGGGCGTCGTCGAGGATCGCCAGGAGGTCCTCCAGCCGCAGGATCGGGTCCTCGCCGTCGTGCGACGCCGACGCGGGCCGCAGGGCGGGCAGGCGCTCCCGGGTCCGCAACGTCTGCAGCTCCGCCCACGTGAAGTCCTCGGTGAACCAGCCGCTCAGCGTCTGCCCGTCGACCGTCTTCGTCGTCCGGCGGTCGGCGAACTCGCGGTGGTCGGCGACGTCGGTGGTCCCCGAGATCTCGTTCTCGTGGCGCAGCACGAGGACGCCGTCCCGCGACGGGACGAGGTCCGGTTCGATCGCGTCGCAGCCCATCGCGATCGCGAGCTCGTAGGCGCTGCGCGAATGCTCGGGACGGTGTCCGGACGCGCCACGGTGGGCGATGACGAGGGTCATGCGTGCACGGTACCGGCCTGGAGGCACGGCTCGCGCCCGCCTTCCAGCCCACCTCCGTCAGGTGCTCAGGCCCGGCACGGCGAACTCCGAGCCGGGGCTGCGACGATCGCCGCAGGCGACCACGGGACAGCCGTTCCGCTCGCCGCGAATCCACAGCCTTCCGGGCCACCCGGTCCGTAGGCTGAGAGGACTCGAACATTCAGGAGAGGACACCATGGCCTTCAAGCCCGGTTTCGACCAGTCCCCCGCCTTCAACGACGCGGGCCGGAACGCCTGGGGCGCGGGCGCCGGACAGCAGCAGGCTGGCTGGGGTCAGACGCCGCAGGCCGGCATGACGCCCGACCAGCTGCAGTACATGTACGACCGTCCGTCGGCCTCCACCGTCGACACGGACCGCATGTCGTACGAGGACACCATCGTCAAGACGCTCCTCGCCTTCGGCGTGCTCGTCGTCGGTGCGGTCGCGGGCTGGAACCTCCCGGCCGGCGTGTGGATCGTCGCCGCCATCGTCGGGTTCGTCCTCGCGCTGGTGAACACCTTCAAGAAGAAGCCCTCGCCTGCCCTCGTCCTGGCCTACTCGGCCGTGCAGGGCGTGTTCGTCGGTGGCATCTCGCACGCGTACCAGTACGCGTTCGGCGGCATCGTCCCGCAGGCGGTCTTCGGGACGCTCGGCGTGTTCGCGATCACCCTCCTGCTCTTCACCTCGGGCAAGATCCGCGCGACGCCGAAGGCCACCCGGTTCTTCCTCGTCGCGATGATCGGCTACCTGGTGTTCTCGCTGATCAACCTGGTCCTCATGTGGACCGGGGTGACGAACACCGCGTTCGGCGCCCTCGGGTTCGAGGTCTTCGGCATCCCGCTCGGCGTGGTCATCGGCATCCTCGTGGTGCTCATGGCGGCGTACTCGCTCGTCCTCGACTTCGACCAGATCAAGACGGGTGTCCAGCGGGGTGCTCCGCGGATCTACGCGTGGACGGCGGCGTTCGGCCTCATCGTCACGATCGTGTGGCTGTACCTCGAGATCCTGCGGATCCTCGCCATCGTGGCGAACAGCTCGCGCAACTAGCACCAGCGCGACTCGCACGACACGAAGGGCCCCGGCGAACACGCCGGGGCCCTTCGTCGTGCCGGTGTCGCGGGGGCACCCGCGCGCAGCGGTCCTGGACCCGCCGTGAGATTCCACGACTCGCCGCTCACGTCCGTCGAGGTTCCAGGGACCACAAGCAAGGGGCGTCGAGGTGCCAGCATTTCGGAACCTCGACGAATCGGCCCGGCACGCACGACGCACCGGGCCCGGACACACGAGGGCCCGGCACGCAGTCCGCGTGCCGGGCCCTCGTGTGTCAGGGAGTGGCTACTCCCACTCGATCGTCCCCGGCGGCTTCGACGTGACGTCGAGCACGACGCGGTTCACGTCCGGGACCTCGTTCGTGATGCGGTTCGAGATCTTCGCGAGGGTGTCGTAGGGCAGGCGCGTCCAGTCGGCGGTCATGGCGTCCTCGGAGGACACCGGACGCAGCACGATCGGGTGGCCGTAGGTGCGGCCGTCGCCCTGGACACCCACGGAGCGGACGTCGGCGAGCAGGACGACCGGGCACTGCCAGATCTCTTCGTCGAGGCCGGCCGCGGTGAGTTCCTCGCGGGCGATCTTGTCGGCGGCACGGAGCAGCTCGAGGCGGTCCTTCGTGACCTCACCGACGATGCGGATACCGAGCCCCGGGCCGGGGAACGGCTGGCGTCCGACGATGACCTCGGGCAGCCCGAGCTCGCGGCCGACCGCGCGGACCTCGTCCTTGAACAGCGTGCGGAGCGGCTCGACGAGTTCGAACGTCATGTCCTCGGGCAGGCCGCCGACGTTGTGGTGCGACTTGATGTTCGCCGTGCCGGAACCGCCACCGGACTCGACGACGTCGGGGTAGAGCGTGCCCTGGACGAGGAACTTGACCTCGCCCGAGTCGGAGTCCGACGCCGCGGCATCGGCGCGGGCTTCGAGCACGAGGGCCTCGGCCGCCGCCTCGAACGTGCGGATGAACTCGCGGCCGATGATCTTGCGCTTCTGCTCCGGGTCGCTCACACCGGCGAGCGCGTCGAGGAACTGCTGCTCGGCGTCGACCGTGACGAGCCGGACGCCGGTCGAGGCGACGTAGTCCTCTTCCACCTGCTTGCGCTCGTCAGCGCGGAGGAGCCCGTGGTCGACGAAGACGCACGTGAGCTGGTCACCGACGGCCTCGTGCACGAGGGCAGCGGCCACGGCCGAGTCGACACCACCGGAGAGCCCGGCGATCACGCGTGCGGAACCGACCTGCTCCTTGATCCGCGCGACCTGCTCCTCGATGACGTTGGCGGAGTTCCAGTCACCGGGGAGTCCGGCGGCGCGGTGCAGGAAGTTCTCGAGCACGGCCTGCCCGAACACCGAGTGCTTGACCTCCGGGTGCCACTGCACACCGTAGAGCTTGCGCTCGTCGGAGGCGAACGCGGCGACCGGGGTCGAGGCGCTCGACGCGAGGACCTCGAAGCCCTCGGGAGCCTTCGCCACGGAGTCGCCGTGCGACATCCACGTGACCTGGGACGCCGGTTGGTCGCCCAACAGCACGCTGTCGGTGCCCGTCACGGTGACGTCGGTCGCGCCGTACTCGCGCTGGCCGGTCTGGGCGACCTCACCGCCGAGGGCGGTCGCCATGGCCTGGAAGCCGTAGCAGATGCCGAGCACCGGGACGCCGAGGTCGAGGATGTCGCCGTCGAGGGACGGGGCGCCTTCCTCGTAGACGGACGACGGACCACCGGACAGCACGATGGCCGAGGGGTCCTTCGCCTTCACCTCGTCCGCGGTGATCGAGTGGGGGACGATCTCGCTGTAGACGTTGGCCTCACGCACGCGACGAGCGATGAGCTGCGCGTACTGGGCTCCGAAGTCGACGACGAGGACGGGACGCTGGTCGGTCTCGCTCACCGAGCGGCCTCCTTCTCGCGCTGCTGGGCAGCGGTCAGCTCGTGGTAGGTGTCCATGGCCTTCTGCTGCATGCGGTGCTCGACGACGAAGGACATGAACGGGATGATGCCGCCGAGGGCGATGAGCAGGAAGCGCGAGGGCCTCCAGCGCATGATGCTCCACAGACGGAAGTCCGTGAAGAGGTAGAGGACGTACAGCCAGCCGTGCGCGATGAGGATCGCGATCGACAGGTTGAACGTGCCGGGGGCTTCGCCGGCCGTACCGTTCGGGACGAAGAACGGGCCGTTGCCGAGCTGCATCTCGAGCTGCAGCGGCGTGTACTTGATGATGACCTCGACCACGAGGGCCAGGAGCAGCACACCGGTGATGTACGCGGAGACGCGGTACCACTTCACCGCGCCCGGGATCTTCGGGACGTCGCGCGGTCGGACGGTCAGAGCCATATCGGCCATCCTACCGTCGGTCGACGAGGGCACCGTCGGCGCTGTGGAGGCGCTCACGGCGGTCCTCTTCCTCGCGCTCCCAGGCGTCCTTGACGAAGCGGTACCAGAGGAAGACGGCGAACCCGGCGAACACCGCCCACTCGACCGCGTAGAAGAGGTTGAGCCAGTCGAACTGGACCTCACGCGTCGGGGCACGGTCGGCGATGGTGCCGAGGTCGGCGGCCTTCGCGGTGGACCCGTCGGCGACCACGTACCCGAGGTACATCCGGTCGTCGAACTGCTTCCAGGTGTTCACGAACCGCGCCGGCGCCACGGCGGAGTACTCGCCCTTGTCGTAGGTGTCCTGGTCCGGGGACTCTTCCGGGTACAGGCGGCCCTCGATGGTCATCGTCTGCCCGTCGGCGAGTCGGTCACCGCCGGCGACGGCTGCGGAGCGCTGGTCGGACCAGCCGATCACGACCGGGAGGCTCGCACCGGTCCCGGAGTCGACCAGGTGTCCGACGGTCTGGTACGTCCCACCGCCGCTGCGGCCCGTCAGGACGGTCGTGTCACCCGCGACGAAGGTGCCGGAGACGGTGACCTTCTGCCCTGCGAGGGCCTCGGTGACGGGCTTCATCGGCGCGAGGGCGTCGTCGAGCGCCTGCCGGGTCTCGGTGGTCGCGGGCAGGGGCTTCCCGTTCTGGATGCTCCGCTCGAGCTGCCACTTGCCGAGGAACGCGAACACCGCCGCGAGCACGAGCGCCAACAGCAGCAGCGCGATCCACTTCGGTCGTCGGGCAACGGCCCACATCTGTATCAGTACTCCGGATCGCGCTGTCGCACCGGGCGTTCCAGACGCTCGGCGGGGATCTCCACCGACGAGGTCACGGGTTCGTCGCGGGGCTCCGGTGCACCATTCTCGCGCTCTTCCCTCCCAGCGGCCTCCACGAGCGCGAACTCCTCCGCGAACTGCCGGTCGCGTTCGGCACGACGGGCGGCCCGGGAGGCGTCCTCGTCGGCGACCCCGGCCTCCGCGGCGGAGTCGATCGCCTCGTCGAGCGCGGGTCCGGACGCTCCGACCGGCACAGCACCGCCACGGCGCCCGAGTCGGGCGCGGAGGCGCTGGCGCAGCCGCGCGACCCGCGCCGGACGCACCACGAGGCGGCCGATGCGGTCCGAGTTCACGGCGAGCAGCGGACCCAGGACGGCCATGACGAGGACGTAGAGGCCCGCGAACGCGGTGATCCGCGCCTCCAGGCCGGCGGCGGCCGAGAGTGTCGCGAGGATCAGCGCGAACTCGCCGCGGTTGACCAGGATGACCGCGGTGTTGATCCCCTGCTGGACGTTGAAGCCGTTCATGCGGGCGACGATCTGCCCGGCGACGGCGTTGAGGACGACCGTCATGCTGATCGCGCCGAGGACCGGCCAGAGCACCTCGCCGAAGGTCGACAGGTCGAGGCCGAGGCCGAAGTTCACGAAGAAGAACGCCGCGAAGACGTCGCGCATCGGCAGGGCGAGCTGCTCGATGCGGTCGCGGTACCGCGTGGCACCACAGAGCAGGCCGATCACGAACGCACCGATGGCGTCGGTCACGCCGAGGATCTCGCCGATGCCGCCGAACATCACCGCGAGTCCGAAGAACAGCACCGTGAAGAGCTCGTCGTCGCGGGTGGCGAAGATCCGGGAGACCCACTTGCCGGCGAACCGGGCGAGGGTGAACATCACGATGAGGAAGCCGAACGCCAACGCGAGCTTCCCGACGACGCCCCAGATGTTCGTGTCGCCCGAGAGCACGACGGACACGATCGCCAGGTAGATGGCGATGAAGACGTCCTCGATGACGGTGACGCCGAGGATCATCGGGGTCTCGTCGTTCGCGAGCCGCCGCAGCTCGATGAGGAGCTTCGTGACGATCGCACTCGACGACGTCGCGGTCATGCCCGCGATGATCAGGGCCTCGCGGGTGCCCCAGCCGAGCGAGAACCCGAACGCGAAGCCGATCCCCATGTTGATGGCGACGTACGTGCCACCGGAGACGAGGAGCTTGCCGGCGTTGCCGTAGAACTCCTCCTGGTCGAACTCGAGCCCGAGGTTGAACAAGAGGAGCACGAGGCCGAACGTCGCGATCAGCTCGATCGTGTGCGACTCGACGTTCAGCCCGATCCACGGCGTGTGCGGGCTCGCGATGAGCCCGACGACCATGTAGATCGGGATGGCGGGCAGACCGATGGTCTTGCCCAGGCGTCCGAGGACGTAGGCGATGACGAAGAGCACACCGATGGTGAGCAGCTCACCACCCAGGTGCACGCGCTAGCTCCGGCGCGGGGCCTCGGCCGAGGCGGCCGCAAGCTCTCCGCTGCGGTAGAACGAGAAGGCCTTCGCGACCTTCTCGGGCGCGCCCGCGACGACGATGGTGTCGCCGGGGAACACGACGAAGTCCGGGGAGGGAGCGGGGTTGGCGCTGTCACCACGGACCACCGCGACGACGGTCAGGCCGATGAACCCCGAGTCGTGGAGGTCGCCGAGGGGCTTGCCCGCGATGGCGTCCTCGTAGTCGACGGAGAACCAGTCGATGCTGAGGCCGGGGATCTCGTCGAGCTTGTCGAGGCCCTCGGTGATGCGCGTGCCGCCGAGCAGCTCCGCGAGCGTGTGCGCTTCGTCCTCGCTGAGGCGGAGCGACACCTTCTCCGACTTGTCCGCGCCGTCCGAGACGTCCGCGAAGGAGATGAGGTCGGAGTGTCCCGACCGGTGCGTGATGACACCGCACTTGCCACCGTCGTCGGTGTAGAAGCTGTGCAGCACGCCGACTCCGGGGAGCTTGACGCGATGGACGTCGACCATGAGATGGCCTCCCTTTCCGAGTACCACGATGATAACCACCGGCGGTGGCCGCGCATTCCGGGTCATCCGGGCGACGGACGCGTGCCGTACCGTGCCCGGTCTAGCGTCGGGGGATGCAGCGTTCTCGGGGGGTCGTGGCCGTCGCCGGGGTGTCGGTCGTCGCGGTGTACGCCGCGCTGCTCGTACTCGTCCAGCTGGTGCTCGATCCGCTGGCGGCGGTCCCGGGGCGGTCGCTCGCCGCGATCTACGCCGAGCTCGAGCGGCAGGGGTTCCACACCGGTCTCGACATCGTGGTCGTCGTCGGCGTCGGTCTGGTCGGGATCCTGCTCGCTGCAGGAGTGCAGTGGGTCCTCGCGGAGCAGCGGGCACCCCTGTTCGCGATGGTCGCCGCGAACCTCGGCGTCCTCGCGGCCGGGATCTTCCCCGCGTGGGCGAGCGGGACGGCCCTGGGGATGGACGTCGCGGACGCCTTCATGGTGGGCGGCGGGTACCACACCGCGTGGTTCACGGTCCTGGTCGGCATGAGCACCGTAGGCCTGGCGGCGCTCCCCTTCGTCCTCGTCGTCGGGCAGGCGGTGCACGTCCGACGCAGCCGACGCCGGACGCGGGCCGCCTGACGGGCGCGCACCGCGCCTCCAGGCCGGTCTGGAGGCACGGTGCGATTCGGCGACGTCCGTCGCCTACCGGGGTTCGCTCGTCTTCTCCCCCACCACCTGCTCGTCGGACGCCTTCGCACCGTCCGCGCCGCTCGACCGGCCACCGCCGACGACGACGTCGTCCTCGTCGAAGCCGAACGCGATGTCGGGCGCCTCGAGGCGGACGCGGTCCGCCGACTCGTCGTCGGGCTGGAGCTGCGACTCGCGCTCGGCGGCGACGCGCTTGAGGTAGTTCGAGACCTCGTTCTCGGTGGTCTCCTGGTCCCAGCCGAGGACGTCGGCCATCAGCTTCGCCGCGACCGGGGCCGCCGACTCCCCGCGGTCCCACGCTTCGATCGAGATGCGGGTGCGGCGGGCGAGGACGTCCTCGAGGTGCAGTGCGCCCTCGTGCGAGGCCGCGTACACGACCTCGGCGCCGATGTAGTCGTCCGCCTGGGGCAGCGGTTCGGCCAGCGACGGGTCCTGCTCGACGAGCTGCAGGACCTCGGTCGCGAGGGTCCCGTAGCGGTTGAGCAGGTGCTCGATCCGGACCTTGTGCACGCCGACCTGCCGAGCGGTGCGACCGCGGCGGTTCCACGCGGCCGGGTACCCCTCGGCACCGAGCAGCGGGATGTCCTCGGTCGTCGACTCCGGGATCCTGCCGTCCATCGCGGCGACGGCCTCGTCGATGGCGTCCTTGCCCATCACCCGGTACGTCGTCCACTTGCCACCGGCGACCACGACGAGTCCGGGGGCGGTGTGCGCGACGACGTGCTCACGGCTGAGCTGCGAAGTCTGGTCGGACTCCCCGGCGAGCAGCGGGCGGAGGCCGGCGTACACGCCCTCGACGTCCTCGCGGGTGAGCGGGACGGCGAGCACCTTGTTGACGTGCTCGAGGATGTAGTCGATGTCCGCCGCGGTCGCCGCCGGGTGGGCCTTGTCGAGGTTCCAGTCGGTGTCGGTGGTGCCGACGAGCCAGTGCCGGCCCCACGGGATCACGAAGAGGACGCTCTTCTCGGTGCGGAGGATCATGCCCGTGTTCGACTGGAAACGGTCGCGCGGGATCACCAGGTGGACGCCCTTCGACGCGCGGACCTTGAACTGCCCGCGGGTGCCGACCATCGCCTGCGTGTCGTCGGTCCAGACGCCCGTCGCGTTGACGACCTGCTTGGCGCGGATGTCGAACCTCTCGCCGGTCTGGATGTCGTGCGCGTGGGCACCGACGACGCGTTCCCCGACCTTGATGAAGCCCTCGATGCGGACCCGGCTCGCGGCGTGGGCGCCGTAGGACGCGGCGGTGCGGACGAGTGAGGCGACGTAGCGCGCGTCGTCGACCTGGGCGTCGTAGTACGTCATGCCGCCGACGAAGGCGTCCTTCTTCAGGCCCGGCATGTTCTTGAGCACCTGCTTGCGGCTGAGGTGCCGGTGGTGCGGGACGCCGGGCGGGCGGCCGCCGGACCAGCTGAACACGTCGTACATCGCCATGCCGATGCCGATGTAGAAGCGCTCCCACACGCGGTGGTTGAGCGGGTAGAGGAAGCGGACGGGCTTCACCAGGTGCGGGGCGATGCGCTGGAGGAGCAGGCCGCGTTCGATCAGTGCCTCGCGGACGAGCGCGAAGTTGAGCTGCTCGAGGTAGCGGATGCCGCCGTGCACGAGCTTCGACGACCGGCTCGACGTGCCCGATCCCCAGTCGCGTGCCTCGACGATGCCGACGCTCAGACCACGGGTGGCGGCGTCGAGCGCGCTCCCGGCGCCGACGATGCCACCCCCGACGACGAGGACGTCGACCTCGTGCTCCTTGAGCGCAGCGATCGCCGCTGCGCGTTCGTCGGGGCCGAGCTTCACGGTCGGGTCGAACCCGACACCGCCGGGCAGCCCGTCGGTCGTGGTGCTGGTGGTCGTTGCCTTCGCCATGGTCGCCTCCGGTTCACGGTCGGCGCCGGAGCGTCACTGCTGGTGGTACGGCGCCACGACCACTTCTACTCGCTGGAACTCCTTGACGTCGGAGTATCCGGTCGTCGCCATCGACCGACGCAGCGCGCCGACGATGTTCGCGCGGCCGTCCCACGTGGGGGTCGGGCCGTGCAGGACGTTCTCGAGCGGGGCGATCGTGCCGACCTCGACCCGGCGCCCGCGGGGCAGCTCGGGGTGGTGCGCCTCGGCGCCCCAGTGGAAGCCACCGCCGGGAGCCTCGGTCGCGCGGGCCAGCGCGGTGCCGAGCATGACGGCGTCGGCTCCCACGGCGATCGCCTTGACGACGTCGCCGGCGGTGTCGAGCCCGCCGTCGGCGATGACGTGCACGTACCGGCCGCCGGACTCGTCCATGTAGTCACGTCGGGCACCGGCGACGTCCGCCACCGCGGTCGCCATCGGCGCGTGGATGCCGAGCGCGGCCCGGGTGGTCGACGCCGCTCCCCCGCCGAAGCCGACGAGGACGCCGGCGGCACCGGTGCGCATGAGGTGGAGCGCCGACGTGTAGGTCGAGGCGCCGCCGACGATCACCGGGACGTCGAGCTCGTAGATGAACTTCTTGAGGTTGAGGGGCTCTTCGTCCTGCGAGACGTGCTCGGCGGAGACGGTCGTGCCGCGGATGACGAACAGGTCGACACCGGCGTCGACGACGGTCTGCGAGAACTCCTGCGTGCGCTGCGGGCTGAGGGAGCCGGCGACGGGGACACCCGCCGCGCGGATCTCGGCCAGGCGCGCGGTGATCAGCTCGGCCTTGATCGGCTCCGAGTAGATCTCCTGCATGCGCTTGGTGACGTTGCCGTCGGCGAGGGCCTTGATCTCCTCGTAGTACGGCGCCGGGTCCTCGTAGCGGGTCCACAGGCCCTCGAGGTCGAGCACGCCGAGGATGCCGAGCTTGCCCATCTGGATGACCGTGGCCGGGGAGGCGACGGAGTCCATCGGGGCGGAGAGGATCGGCGACTCGAAGGTGAACGCGTCGATCGTCCACTGCACGCTGACGTCGCGCGGGTCTCGCGTGCGTCGCGAGGGGACCACCGCGATGTCGTCGAACGCGTACGCCCGTCGTCCGCGCTTGCCTGCACCGATCTCGACTTCACTCACGCGCACAGCCTAGCGGGCGGCCTCCGCGGGGGTCCCCGACCGGGTGGACGGTGCCGGACCGCTCGTCGCGGCCGTCGTGCGGGCCGCCGTGCCGGCCGTCGTGCGGGCCGCCGTGCCGGCCGTCGTGCGGGCCGTCGTGCGGGCCGTCGTCCGCAGGGCCGTCTCGACCAGCTCCGACAGCAGGTCGGGGTAGTCGATGCCGACCGACGCGAACATCTTCGGCAGCTGGGACTGCGCGGTCAGGCCGGGCATCGTGTTCACCTCGTTGAGCACGACCTCGCCCTCGGGGGTGACGAAGCAGTCCACGCGCGCGAGACCGGCGCAGCCGAGCCGGCTGAACAGGATCCGGGCGACCTCCTCGATGCGCTCCGCGACGGCGGGGTCGAGCAGTGCGGGCAGCACGAACCGGGCGGACCCGTCGTACTTCGTGTCGGCGTCGAAGAACCCGTCCGCGTCGTTCAGCACCTCGAGCGGCGGCCCCACGACGAGCTCGCCGTCCGGGCGTTCGAGCACGGCGACGTCGACCTCGCGCCCGGTGACCATCCGCTCGATGAGCACGCGGTCGTCGTGGGCGAAGGCCTCGGCGAGCGCGGCGTCGAGCTGCTCGGGCACGTCGACGCGGCTCACGCCGAAGCTCGACCCGCCCGTCACGGGCTTGACGATCCACGGCAACGGACCGACCGATGCTCCGAGCGTCGTCGCGTCCGCACCCAGACGCTCGTCGCGCGTCCGCAGTGCGCCCGGTGCGACGGCGACCCCGGAGGCCTCGGCGACGAGCTTCGTCACCCACTTGTCCATCGCGATCGCCCCGGCACCCACGGGCGACCCGACGACCGGGACCCCGGCGAGCTGCGCCAGAGCGGCGAGCGAGCCGTCCTCGCCGTCCGGTCCGTGGACCGCGGGGAAGACCACGTCGGCGGAGGCGAGCACGGCGGCGGCCTCGGGGAACGAGCACGGCAGGTCGGCGGAGCGCCACCCGCCGTCACGGTCGATCGTCAGCCGCACGACCTCGTACCGGGTCGGGTCGAGGGCGGCCGCGACGGAGGCGGCGCTCGCGAGCCCCACCCCGTGCTCGCTGTTGGCACCCCCGCCGATGACGACGACGCGGACGGGCTCGGTGGTGCTCATGCGGTACTCCTGCTGTTCGTGGTGTCGACGGTGCGGGCGATGCGGCCGCCGAGTCCGGTGACGATCTCGTGGGCGTTCGTGTCGGCCCAGGTGGCCCAGTCCGCGGCCGTCGGCCCGGTGCCGCCGGACCGACCCGCGGGACCGGCGGTGCCGGTCGGGCTGGCAGCGTCGGCGGGTCCGATCAGCGTGGCGAGCTCTCCCGCCTCCACCGGCGGCGCAGGCACCCCGGTCACGTCGAGCACGACCTGGTCCATGTTGATCCGACCGACCACCGGCACCAGGAGCCCTCGGAGGCGCACCCGCGCGGACCCCGACGCGGCGCGGGGCACCCCGTCGGCGTACCCGACCGGCAGCACGGCGAGCACGGCGTCCCGCGGCGCGGTCCACGTCCCGTCGTAGCCGACCGGGGTGCCGGCACGGACCGAGCGCACCGCGACGACCGGCGCGGTGACCGTCATCGCGGGGACGAGCCCGGCGTCCGAGGGGCCGATGCCGACGAGTGCCGCACCCACCCGCACGGCGATGCCGGTGAGGTCGGCTCCGGCGAACGCCGCCGGGGTCCCGCCGAGGTGGAGGTCGACGGGGTGCCCGAGCGTGAGGTCGGCCGCGAGTCCGGCGAGCCGCAGCAGGGTCGCCGCTCGCGCCGCCGAGGCCCGGTCGGCGTTCGGCACGTGCCCCATCACCGCGCGCACGACGACCTCCCCGGCGCGTTCGGCGGCGGCCGCGGCGTCGAGGAGGCCTTGCCAGCGGTGGGGTTCGGCGCCCTCGCGGGCCATGCCGGTGTCGACGTGGAGGTGCACGACGACGGGGGTGCGGGCGAGCCGTCCGGCGATCGCGACGGCAGCCAGCGTGTCCTCGTCCCCGACCGCGACCTCGATCCGCTCCTGTGCGGCGGCGGCGAAGTCGGCACCGGGGAGGTGCAGCCAGCACAGGAGGCGGGCGTCGATGCCGGCAGCCCGGAGCGCGAGTGCCTCGGCCAGCGTGGCGGTGCCGAGCGCGACGGCACCCGCGGCGAGCGCCGTGCGGCCGACGACCTCGGCACCGTGTCCGTAGCCGTCGGCCTTCACCACCGCGACGAGCTCGTGCCCACGGGCGGTGACCCGGCGGACGTTCGAGGCGATCGCGGCGGGGTGCACGGTACGGAGCGGCACGACCGTCCGGGACGTCGCCACCCGATCGGGCACGACCGTCGGGGACGTCGCCACCCGATCGGGCACGACCGTCCGGGACGTCGCCACCCGATCGGGCACGGCTGCCGCTACCGGCGCCGCCCCGGCGATCACGCCACCGCTCCCGACGCAGCAGCGGGGACCGCTTCGTACCGTGCAGCGGCGGCACCGGTCCGGTACGCCCAGTACCGGTCGCCGTGGCTCCAGTGCCACCACTCGGTCTCGTAGTTGACCATGCCGACCGGCTCGAGGACCGAGGCCAGCACCGCTCGGTTCGCCCGGGCCTCGTCGTCGATGTCCGGGGAACCGGTGAAGCACCTGCCGCCGCTCTGCTCCGGGGTGTCGTCGATCGCCGTCCCCATCCAGAGCCGGGCGCCGTCGTCGTCCACGAGCGTGCAGTCGACCGCGGCCCCGGCGACGTGCGGCGCGGCCTGCGCGGGTGCGACGAAGCGGGAGACGAGGTCGTCGAGCTCGCCGGCGGTCGCGTCGGGGTGCAGTGGAGTCAGGGTCGCGCGGTAGTCGTCGATGATCGCGCACTGGGCTTCGAATGTGCGGTACCCCTCGACGACGAGCAGGTGCACACCATCGGGGAGCGCTCGGTCGGCACGGGCGAGACGGTCGGCCACGCCGAGCCGGACGAGCCCACCGGGACCGGACGACGCGCTGCGCACACCGCGGTCGGCCAGGCGCACCAGCGGCTCGCCTACCGGGCGGACGGGGACCGCGAGGACGCGAGGGTCGTTGATGAGCGTGGTCACCTCATGATGGTGGCAGCGCTGATGTTCCAGCAGATCGGTTGCTCGGCTGATCTGCGCTGGTCCGGGAGGATGACCTCAGGATCGTCCGCGGGACCGACGCTTCCTGAGGATCCGCAGTGCGAGACCGAGGAGGACCGCGAGCACGACGAGGACGACGAGGAGCACCGCGGCGACCTTCACGAGCAGTGCGGCGCCGACGAACAGCGCCACGAAGAGCAGCCAGACGACGGCGTCCAGCGCGCGAGGACCGAGCGGACGGAGTCCGGGCGGACGGGAGCCGGAGGTGCGCACGCGCGCAACGGTAGCCGACCGGCGGGGCCGACCCGTGCCTCCAGGCCGGTGTGCGGCGCGGCCGACGGCGACCGGGTGACCGACGCGCCCGGTCTCGGGAATGGGGCCGTGCGGCGCGGAGCGTCCACGCACGGCCCCACCCGGTGCGGATCCCACCCCCACAGCGGGACCCGCGGCCGACCGGCGCTACCGCGCCGAGTCGACGTCCTTGGCGAGCGTCCCCAGGTAGAGCTCGATGACCTTCGGGTCGTCGGCGAGCTCGCGCCCGGTGCCCGAGTACGCGTTCCTCCCCTGGTCGAGCACGTACCCACGATCGCAGATCTGCAGACAGCGTCGCGCGTTCTGCTCCACCATGATGATCGACACACCGGCCTTGTTGATCCGGCGGGTCCGGATGAACGTCTCGTCCTGCCGCACGGGTGAGAGGCCGGCGCTCGGCTCGTCCAGCAGCAGCACCTTCGGGTCCATCATGAGCGCCCTGGCCATCGCGACCGACTGACGTTCACCGCCACTGAGCGACCCCGCCCGCTGGTTGCGCCGCTGCGCGAGCACCGGGAAGAGGTCGTAGATGACCTCGAGGCGCTCGGCGAACTTCCGGGGCCGGAGGTACAGCCCCATCTGGAGGTTCTCCTCGATGGAGAGCGACGGGAACACGTTGTTCGTCTGCGGGACGAAGCCGACGCCCGCCTGGACGAGCTTGTTCGCCTTGAGGTTCGTGATGTCCTCGCCCTGCAGGCTCACCGAGCCCTCGCGGATGGAGACGAGCCCGAAGAGCGCCTTGAGGAGCGTCGACTTGCCGGCACCGTTCGGGCCGATGATGCCGATGAGCTCGCCGGGGTAGCAGTCGAGGTCGCAGCCGTTGAGGATGTTCACGCCGGGCAGGTAGCCGGCGACGAGGTTCTTGGCGCTCAGGACCGGCTCGCGGTCCAGGGTGGCGGTCGCCGCCTGCGGCGCTCCCCGCTCTTCCGGACTGGAGGCAGGGCTCGCGTTCGTGGGGTCCGTTGCGTCGGTCATCGGGTCGCCTCCTGCTCGTCTTCTTCCTTGACCTCTTCGGCGAGCTCCTCGTAGGTCTCCTCGGTGAGGAGCGAGTCGTCGCCCAGGTCGGTGTCGTGGTGGGCGCCGAGGTACGCGTCGATGACGGCCTGGTCGTCCATCACGGTGTCCGCCGGCCCCTCGGCGACGACCTTGCCCTCGGCCATCA
The DNA here is from genome assembly GCF_051548005.1 of Curtobacterium flaccumfaciens. Lineage (GTDB taxonomy): Bacteria > Actinomycetota > Actinomycetes > Actinomycetales > Microbacteriaceae > Curtobacterium. The sequence continues at coordinate 42,053 of NZ_JBPUGH010000003.1, forward strand.
CGACCACCCAGTCCGAGATGTGCCGGACCATGTGCATGTCGTGCTCGACGAACAGCACGGTCATGCCGTCGTCGCGGAGGGACTGGATGTGTCCGAGGAGCGACTGGGTCAGCGCCGGGTTCACGCCGGCCATCGGCTCGTCGAGCATGATCATCGTCGGGTCGGACATCAGCGCGCGGGCCATCTCGAGGAGCTTCCGCTGGCCGCCCGAGAGCGAGCCGGCGTAGTCGTCGGCCTTCGTGTCGAGCTTGAAGCGGGCGAGGATCTCCTCGGCCTTCGCGGTGATCGCCCGTTCGCGGGGCCGCCAGAGCGCCGGGACGAGCGCGGCGAAGAAGTTCTCCCCCGGCTGGTCGCGGGCGCCGAGGAGCATGTTCTGCATCACCGTGAGCCGCGAGAGCGCCTTGGTGAGCTGGAACGTGCGGACCATGCCCTTGTTCGCGATGTGCGTCGCGCTCGTCTTCTGCAGCGTGTCGCCGTTGAAGCGGGTCGTCGCGCCGGGGCTCGGCTTGTCGAACCCGGTGAGCAGGTTGAAGAACGTGGTCTTGCCGGCGCCGTTCGGCCCGATCAAGGCGGTGATCGAGCCGCGCTGGACCTCGAGGTGGTCGACGTCGACCGCGGTCATGCCGCCGAAGCGTCGGGTGACGGTGTCGACCGTGAGGATCGGGTCGGCCTTGGGGTGGCTGTACTCAGACACTGAACGTCAGCTCCTTCTTGTTGCCGAGGAGTCCCTGTGGACGGAAGACGATGAGGAGCATGAGCGCGACGCCGACGAGCACGTAGGAGAACTGCTCCGCCTGCTGCTGGTTCATGATCGAGTCGGGGATGAAGTCGCTCGCCACCGTGCGGATGAAGAGCCGGACGACGAAGAACAGCACCGCGCCGAGCACCGGCCCGAACACCGTCGCCGCGCCGCCGAGGATGAGCGCCGTCCAGATGAAGAAGGTCATCGAGCGGCCCATGGCGTCGGGCTGGACGGAGCTCGGCAGGACGTAGATGACGCCGGCCAGGGCTCCGAGCGCGCCACCGAACACGAGCGCCTGCATCTTGTACGAGTAGACGTTCTTGCCGAGGGAGCGGACGGCGTCCTCGTCCTCGCGGATCGCCTTCACGACACGGCCCCACGGGCTGCGCATGAGGAGGAAGAGCACGAGGGTGAACAGGGCGACGAGGCCCCACGCCGCGAGTCGGATCCACCAGCCGTTGACGCCGTTGTTCGAGTACGTGAACCACAGGATCGTGGTGGTGCCGTCCGGCAGGGGGCTGATCGCGTTGAACGGGTCGCGGTAGGTCGAGCCGGCGATGCCGTTCGAGCCGCCGGTCGTGTCGGTGAGCAGGCTCGACCGGCCGACCATGCGGATGATCTCGGCGCCGGAGATCGTCACGATCGCCAGGTAGTCGCCGCGGAGCCGCAGGGTGGGGATGCCGAGGATGATCGCGAAGACGATCGCGATGGCGAGGGCGATGAGCACCGCCACCACGAAGGGCAGCCCGTTCGTGATCGAGATCGCGAAGCCGTAGGCGCCGAGCAGCAGGAACGCCGCCTGGCCCATGTTGACGAGCCCGGTGAGGCCGAAGTGCACGTTCAGGCCGATCGCGGCGAGGGCGAACGCGGCCGTGGTGGGTGCCAGGGCCTCCTGGCTGAGGCTGCTGAGCAGGTTGACGAAGTAGTCCATGACGCGCTCCCTTAGCCGATCCGCTCGGCGCGGCCGAAGATGCCCTGCGGCCGGAACAGCAGGATGAGGATGAGGATCACGAGGGCCGTCGCGTACTTGAAGTCACCCGGCAGCACGAGGTTCGTGAGCTCCACGACGATGCCGATGATCATCGAGCCGACGAGCGCCCCGTACGCGGTGCCGAGACCGCCGAGGGTCACCGACGCGAACATGAGGAGCAGCAGCTGGAGGCCGGTCTGCCAGTTCACGCCGTTCAGCACGAGGCCGAGCATGACGCCGGACAGGCCCGCGAGGCCGGCGGCGAGCGTCCAGACGAACCGGATCACCCGGTCGACGTCGATGCCGGACGCCGCGGCGAGCGCCGGGTTGTCCGACACCGCACGGGTCGCCCGGCCGAAGCGGGTCTTGGCGAGGAAGAGCCCGGTGGCGACGAGCACGACGAGCGCGATCGCCATCGCGACGTAGGACTGCACCGTGAGGGTGATGCCGGCGAACGACACCGTCTCCGGGTTGCCCTGCTGGATCCGGACGGTCGCGGCGCCGAAGAAGTACTGGAAGGCGTACTGCGCGGCGATCGACAGACCGATCGTGACGATCATGAGCTGCGTCAGGCTGATCCGCTTCCGACGGAGTGGGCGCCAGATCGCGGCGTCCTGCAGGTACCCGGTCGCGGCGCACAGCAGGGTGACCACGATGCCCGTCACCCAGATGTTCCAGCCGAGCTGGTTCGCGAAGACGTAGGCGAGGAGCCCGCCGAGGGTGACCTGCTCGCCGTGCGAGAAGCTCGAGAGCCCGGTCGTGCCGTAGATGAGCGAGAGGCCGATCGAGGCGAGCGCGATGAGGAGTCCGAGCCGGATGCCGGAGGCGAACTGCTGCCAGGCACGCGTGAAGCTGAAGCTGCTCGTGTCCGCCTGGGTCGTCGCGCCCTGCTGGTCGGAGAGCTGGAAGATCTGCCCGACGTTGGCGTTCAGCGTCGCGGTCACCTTCCGCTCGGCGTCCGCGGCGTTCGTCAGGTACTGGCCCTTCGGCAGGGAGTCCTGGTCGACGCTGACGGTGTACTGCCCCGGCGTCGTGATCGTCACGGACCAGCGACCGGAGTCGTCGGTCGTCGCGGTCTGGGCGAAGCCGCCGGCACCCGCGACGTCCACGGCGACACCCGCAGCGGGATCCCGCTCGGAGTCGAGGATCGTGCCGCGGATGCACCCGTTCGTCGGGCTGACCACGCACGGGCCGCTCGGCGCCGACGTGCTGGCGCTGGCGGAGGGACTGCTCGTCGCCGCGTGGGCCGCGGGCGACACTGCCCAGTCGACCGCGAAGGTGGCGAGGAAAGCGAGGAAGAGTACTGCGGCGAGGACCAGGCGGCTGCGGCCTGGCGCTCCTCGGCGGAACCGGCGCCGCAGCGCTGATCCCGGCGGAGTGATGGAACCCACGGATGAGCCTCTCGTTCGGATAGTCGAGGACCCTAGGGAGTTTTTGTGTCCCCCGTGTTTCCACCACGTTCCCTGGAGAAATCGTGCCCTGACCGTGATCCTGCACAGGTTCTGCGGTCGCGTCCGGTCCGGAATGCGCGCCCACGCCCGCGCGTTACCATTGCTCATCCGGAACCCGTCGCTGCGTTCCCGGTGTCTCGACCACTTCAGGTGCCGCCCCACGGCACCCAGCCCACGAAGGGGACTCATGGACCAGCCGGATCCGTTCGGATTCATCGGACTCACGTACGACGACGTCATGCTCCTGCCCGGGCACACCGACGTCATCCCGAGCGAGGCGTCCACGACGTCCCGGCTCACCAAGCGCATCCAGGTGCACGTCCCGCTGCTCTCCGCAGCGATGGACACCGTCACCGAGGCCCGCATGGCGATCGCGATGGCGCGCCAGGGCGGCATCGGCATCCTGCACCGCAACATGTCCATCGCGGACCAGGCTGCAGCGGTCGACAAGGTGAAGCGCTCCGAGTCGGGCATGATCACGAACCCGGTGACCACCACCCCGGACGCCACCGTGGCCGAGGTCGACGCGATCTGCGGCCAGTTCCGCGTCTCGGGCCTGCCCGTGGTCGAGGGCGACGGCAAGCTCGTCGGCATCATCACGAACCGCGACATGCGCTTCGTCGCCCCGTTCGAGCACCAGACCACGCTCGTGCGCGACGTCATGACGAAGGCGCCGCTCATCACGGCCCCGGTCGGCATCGACCCCGACGACGCCGTCGCGATCTTCGCCGAGCACAAGATCGAGAAGCTCCCCCTCGTGGACGAGTCCGGTCGCCTCAAGGGCCTCATCACCGTCAAGGACTTCGACAAGAGCGAGAAGTACCCGGACGCCACGAAGGACGACGCCGGACGCCTGCGCGTCGGTGCGGCCATCGGCTTCTTCGGCGACGCGTGGCAGCGCGCGACCGCCCTGCTCGAGGCCGGCGTGGACGTGCTCGTCGTCGACACCGCCAACGGCGAGAGCGAGGGTGTGCTCGACATGGTGCGCCGGATCAAGGCCGACCCGGCGTTCGCGGGCGTCGACGTGATCGGCGGCAACGTGGCGACCCGTGCGGGGGCGCAGGCGCTCATCGATGCGGGCGTGGACGCGGTCAAGGTCGGGGTGGGCCCCGGCTCGATCTGCACCACGCGCGTCGTGGCCGGCGTCGGCGTCCCGCAGGTGACCGCCGTCTACGAGGCCTCCCTCGCGGCGCGCGAGGCCGGTGTCCCGGTCATCGCCGACGGCGGCCTGCAGTACTCCGGCGACATCGCGAAGGCCCTCGTGGCCGGTGCCGACACCGTGATGCTCGGCTCGCTCCTCGCGGGCACGGACGAGTCCCCCGGCGACCTCGTCTTCGTCAACGGCAAGCAGTTCAAGGCGTACCGCGGGATGGGCTCCCTCGGCGCGCTGCAGACCCGCGGCAAGAAGACGTCGTACTCGAAGGACCGCTACTTCCAGGCCGACGTCCCGTCGGACGACAAGCTGATCCCGGAGGGCATCGAGGGCCAGGTGCCGTACCGCGGCTCGGTCGCGAACGCCGTGTACCAGCTCGTCGGTGGCCTGCGGCAGTCGATGTTCTACGTCGGCGGTCGGACGGTCCCGGAGCTCAAGGCCCGTGGCAAGTTCGTCCGGATCACCCCCGCAGGGCTCAAGGAGTCGCACCCGCACGACGTGCAGATGGTCGTCGAGGCGCCGAACTACAGCCGCTGACCCGGTCATCCGAATGCCCCGTTCCTGCTGAGGAGCGGGGCGTTCGCGCGTCCGGGGTACGACGGGGTTGTGCGGCCGCTCAGCTTTCATCACGGGTCTGTAACGAAACATCCAGGGGTGGATGATCGACACACGGGCGAAACAGATCCGCTCTAGCTTTCTCGACATCCCACGCGGAGGACACCGCGCTCGACCCGATGCGGTCCGGCCCCCGCGCAGAGAAAGGGCTCCACGGATGATCAGAACCACCCGTGCCACCTCGGCACTGGCAGTGGCGGGAGTTGCAGCGCTCCTGCTCGCCGCGTGTTCCACCACCTCGGGCGGCAGCTCGCCTTCGGAGTCCGCCTCCGGCGGCGCGAAGAAGGACCCGGCCGCGAGCTGCAAGGCTCCGGACTCCCCCAGCACCGATGCGCTGAAGATCGGCACGATCCTGCCGCTCACCGGTTCGCTCGCCTACCTCAACCCGCCCGCCGAGTCCGGTGTGGGCCTCGCGGTCGAGGACATCAACGCGGCCGGCGGCGTGCTCGGCAAGGACGTCTCGATCAGCCCGGCGACGGACTCCGGCGACAGCAACGACATGACCGTGTCGAGCGCCGCGGCCACCAAGCTCGTCAACGCGAAGGTGCCGGTCGCGATCGGTGCCGAGTCCTCGTCGGTCACGCTCAACGTGATCGACCAGCTGACGAGCAACTGCATCGTGGAGATCTCCCCCGCGAACACCGCGACCGACCTCTCCGGCTACTCGTCGTACTACTTCCGGACGGCACCGCCGGACTCGGTGCAGGGTTCGGCGCTCGGCCAGCTCATCACGGGTGACGGCAACGCCAAGGTCGCGTTCCTCGTCTTCAACGACACCTACGGCACGGGCCTCCGCAACTCGGTCCAGGCCGCGGTCGAGGCGTCCGGTGGCCAGGTCGTCTACGGCGGCAAGGGCAAGGGTCAGGAGTTCCCGCCCGGACAGACCACGTTCTCGTCCGAGGTGACCGCAGCACTCGACTCGAAGCCGGACGCGATCGTCGTCCTGGCCTTCGACGAGACGAAGTCGATCATCCCGGAGCTCAAGGCGCAGAACGCGAAGATGTCGAGCATCTACATGTCCGACGGCAACACCGCTGACTACTCGAAGGACTTCGACAAGGGCACCCTCGAGGGCGCGCAGGGCACGATCCCCGGCGCCTCGCCGAAGGACGACCTGAAGAAGAAGCTCGCCGAGTTCTACAAGCAGTCGTCGGGCAAGGACCTCGCCGACTACTCGTACGCGGCCGAGTCCTACGACGCCACCATGCTCGCCGCCCTCGCCGCGGTGAAGGGCAAGGGCACCGACTCCGGCACGATCCAGGCGAACATGGCTGCGGTCTCCGGCGCGGACGGCGGCACCGAGTGCTCGACGTTCAAGGACTGCTCAGCGCTCCTCGGTGACGGCAAGGACATCCACTACACGGGTCCGTCCGGCATCGGACCGTTCGACGAAAACAACGACCCGTCGAGCGCCTACATCGGCATCTACAAGTTCGACGCGGACAACAAGCCCGTGTACCAGAGCGCCATCCAGGGTTCGGTCTCGAAGTAGGTCCGACCAGGCGGCCCGACCAGTCGGTCCGACCCGGTACGCGAAAGCGACAGTCCCCCGCGGTGCGCCCGCGGGGGACTGTCGCTTTCGCGTTGCGGCCGGCGAGTCCTGTCGCTTTCGCGTTGGGACCGGTCGGCGAGTCCTGTCGCTCTCGCGGGGCGGGTGACGCGGGCACGGCGGGACGGCCGGGAGGCACGGTGCGCGTCCGACGGGTCAGGCCGGGTCCGCCACCGGTGCGGCCTGGGCACGACGCCGCGAGGACCGTGCCGCAGCGAAGCTGTCCACCGTGAGCACGACGAGCGCCAACCACACGATCGCGAAGCCGATCCACCGCTCGGGCGGCATCGGCTCGTGCTGCACGACCACACCGACGAGCAGCTGCATCACCGGCGCGAGGTACTGCGTCAGCCCGAGCGTCGACAGGCTCACCCGCCTGGCCGAGGACGCGAAGAGCAGCAGCGGCACCGCCGTCGCCGGGCCGGTCAGCACCGTGACGAGGACGTGCACCCACCCCTCGCTCGTGAACGTCACCCCACCGCCGAGGCCCGTCGCCCCCATCACCACGAGCGCGACGACCGCGAGCGGCAGCAGCCACACCGTCTCGATCGTCAGGCCGCTCAACGCGTCGACCGTCCCGCCCACGCGCTTCTTCACGAGCCCGTACAGCCCGAACGAGAACGCCAGCGCGAGCGAGATCCACGGCATCTGCCCGTACCCGACCGCGATGACGACGACCGCGACGATGCTGATGCCGACGGCCGCCCACTGCGCCGGACGGAGGCGCTCGCGGAGCACGACCACGCCGAGCGCGATCGTGACGAGCGGGTTGATGAAGTAGCCGAGCGCGGCCTCGACCGTGTGGCCGGAGGTCGTCGCGGCGACGTACACGGTCCAGTTCACGAGGATGAGCACCGCGGCGAGCCCCATCACGAGCATCACCCGGCGCCGGGCGATCAGGGAGCGGGTCCGCACCCACGACCGGGTCACCGCGATCGCGACGACGCAGAACACCAGGCCGAAGACGATCCGCCACGCCACGATCTCGAACGCGCCGGCCGGGGACATCGCCGCGAACAGCAGCGGCATGAGTCCCCACAGCCCGTACGCGACGATCGCCTGGACGACACCGACGGATGCCTCGCTGCGGGCGGGTTGCACGGACGTCGGTTCACTCACGGAACCATCCTAGGAACGAGTGCCGACGCCGCCGACCAGCACCGTGCCTCCCCTCATCGGCACGGCCGCCACGCCGCTGGCGCGTCGCGTCGGAACCGGCGACGTGGGCCCAGGCCGGAACCCGCGGCAGCCACCTGCCGGACCTGGGGCGGACGCACGAACGCCGGACACACGAACGCCCCGTCGACCGGCTGGTCGACGGGGCGTTCGCGGTGTGGGCTGGATCAGCGCACGACGACCGCGAGGACGTCGCGGGCCGAGAGGACCAGCAGGTCCTCGCCCGAGTACTTGACCTCGGTGCCGCCGTACTTGGAGTAGATGACCTTGTCGCCGACGGCGATGTCCAGCGGGATGCGGTTGCCGTTGTCGTCGACACGGCCCGGGCCCACGGCCACGACCTCGCCCTCCTGGGGCTTCTCCTTGGCGGTGTCGGGGATGACCAGACCGGAAGCGGTGGTCTGCTCCGCTTCGACCTGGCGGATGACGATGCGATCCTCGAGCGGCTTGATGCTGACGGCCACGGTGACCTCTTCTTTCTCGGTACTGACTCGGTACAGATGGGAACCGGTTGGCACTACGCACAGGAGAGTGCCAACGCCAACTCTAGGGACAGTCTGGCACTCGGTCAATCCGAGTGCCAGCACGTGTCGGGCTCCCCGGCGACCTGGGAGGATCGTCGGGTGGACGCCGCCGAACTCGCCCAGCTGCTCACCCCCGAGGGGATGGCCCTGCTCGACCGTACCCCGAGTGTCTCCGACGGCGGGGAGATCGTCCGGGTCGTCTCGCGCCTCCGCGGCGAGGGGCACGACCCCGGGCTCGTCGCCGCCGTCCTGACCCAGGCGAAGCTGCGGCAGAAGGCGGGCGCGAAGTTCGGCCCGTTCGCGTCGCGCATGCTCTTCACCGAGGCCGGTCTCGAGCAGGCGACACGGCTGCAGGTCGCCGCGCAGCACGCCGGACGGTTCGCCGCGGCCGGACTGACCCGGGTCGCCGACCTCGGCTGCGGGATCGGCGGCGACGCGATGGCGATGGCCGCGCTCGACCTCGACGTCACCGCGGTGGACCGCGACGAGGTCACGGCAGCGGTCGCCACGCACAACCTCGCGCCGTGGGACTCCGCCCGCGTGGAGCTGGGCGACGCAGCGGCGTTCGACCTCTCCCGTGTGGACGGCGTGTGGATGGACCCGGCACGCCGCACGGCCGGGCACGGGAACACCCGACGCCTGTCCGACCCGGACGACTGGTCGCCGTCGCTCGACACCGTGTTCGCCGCCGCCACCACGACCCCGACCGGCGTCAAGCTCGGACCGGGCATCGACCGCGACCTCATCCCCGACACCGCCGAGGCGCAGTGGGTGTCCGTCGACCGCGAGGTCGTCGAGCTCGCCCTCTGGTTCGGCCCGCTCGCTCGTGACGGGGTCCGCCGTGCCGCGACCGTGATCGGGGCGCACGGGGTCGCCGAGCTGACCGCGGGCGCCGATGCCCCGGACGTCCCCGTCGGCGAGCTGGGGAGCTACCTCTACGAGCCCGACGGGGCCGTCATCCGCGCACGGCTCATCGGGGACCTCGCGCGGTCGATCGACGGCCGCATGCTCTCGGACGGCATCGCGTACGTGACGTCCGACCGCCCGGTGTCGACGCCGTTCGCGCAGGGGTTCCGTGTGGTCGACACGATGCCGCTCGACGTGAAGCAGCTCGCGGCCCGGCTGGCGGCGGACGACGTCGGGACGGTCGAGATCAAGAAGCGCGGGGTCGACGTGGACCCGGCGCAGTTCCGCAAGCGGTTGCGGTTGCGCGGGCGGCGCGCGGTGACGCTCGTGCTCACCCGCCTGGAGGGACGGCACACGGCGGTCCTGTGCGAGCGACTGGGCGAGGTGGCTGGCTGATGACGTCGACGGCGACGGGTGCCCGTCCAGCACGCGCCGCCGTCCGGTCCGCCCCGTCTCGAGCTACCCGATGAAGGCGCCCGAGGTCCCGCCGTCGTCGTGGACGCTGGTCCCGTGCGAGTTCGCGACACCGATGAGTGCGAAGAACGCGACGATGCCGAGGATGTACAGCGCTGTCATGATCCACCCGCCGATGACCCCGGTGAGCGCGAGCCCGCGGCCGCTCTCCCCGGTCTGCTTGATCTTGCCGAGGGCGAGGTGCCCCATGATCGCGCCGGCCGGGCTCGTGAGGATGATGATCGGCCAGATCAGGATGCCGGCGAACGCGAACACGATCGAGAGGATCGAGAGGGTGTTCGTCCTCGGGCGCTGTGCGTAGGGCTGGTAGCCCGCTGCGGCGTACTGGCCGCCGTACTGCTGCTGGCCGTACTGCTGCTGCCCGTACTGCTGACCGCCGTACTGCTGCTGGTTCGGCGCAGCGTACGGGTTGCTCGGCGCGGCGTACGGGTTGCTCGGCGCGGCGTACGGGTTGCTCGGCGCGGCGTACGGGTTCTGTGGCCCGCCGTACCCCGGCTGCTGGCCCGGCGCACCGTGCGGATTCTGGCCGTACGGGTTCTGGCCGTACGGGTTCTGGCCGTACGGGTTCTGGCCGTACGGGTTCTGGCCGTACGGGTTCTCGGGCGGTTGCGGAGCGCTGGGCGGCTGGGGTGCGCTCGGTGCCTCTCCGGGCGCCGGGGTCGACGACGGGTCGGACGCGTGGCTGCCGTCGGGCTGCTGCGCGCCGGGGTACCCGCTGCTCGCCTGCTCGTCGGATCGGCCGGCCCTCGGCCACTGGTTCTGATCGGACACCGCGTCCACCCCTCCCGGTACCCACTCGTCGGACACCGGTCCCCATCGTTCCACACGGAGCCCGAGCCCGTGCAGGCGCTGAGCGGTGCCGGCGGGCCTCAGACCTGGACGGTGGTGACCGGCAACGTCGAGTCGGCGGCGATCCCGAGGTCGCTCGGCGGGTGTCCCTCGGCGACGAGCCGAGCGCCGATCGCGGCGATCATCGCCCCGTTGTCGGTGCAGAGGTCGAACGGCGGGATGCGGAGTTCGACCCCGGCCGCAGCACAGCGCTCGGTCGCGACGGCCCGGAGGCGGGCGTTCGCCACGACGCCTCCGCCGAGCAGGAGCCGGTCGACCCCGGTGTCGCGGCAGGCGTTCAGCGCCTTGGTCAGGAGCACGTCGACCACTGCCTCGCGGAAGGACGCGGCGACGTCGGCCACGGGGACCTCGCGCCCCTCGTCGCGGCACTTCTCGACCCAGCGCGCGACCGCTGTCTTCAGCCCGGAGAACGAGAAGTCGTAGCGGTGCGCCGCCATGTCCTTCGGCAGCGTCAGCCCTCGGGGGAAGCGGATCGCGGTCGGGTCGCCGTCCGCGGCAGCCCGGTCGATCTGCGGGCCGCCGGGGTACGGCAGGCCGAGGAGCCGCGCGACCTTGTCGAACGCCTCGCCCGCGGCGTCGTCGATCGTCTCGCCGAGGAGCTCGACGTCACCGACGAGGCCGCGCACGAGCAGGAGCGAGGTGTGCCCGCCGGAGACGAGCAACGCAACGGTGGGGAGGTCGATCTCGGAGCCGTCCGAGCGCAGCACGTCGGCGCCGACGTGCCCGACGAGGTGGTTCACCCCGTACAGCGGCTTGCCCGCCGCCACGGCGAGCGCCTTCGCGGCGCCGACACCCACCATGAGCGCACCGGCGAGCCCCGGCCCGGCGGTGACCGCGACGGCGTCGAGCTCGTCGAGGGTGACACCGGCGCGGTCGAGTGCTTCGTGCAGCGTCGGCGTCATGGCCTCGAGGTGCGCTCGGGCCGCGACCTCGGGCACGACGCCCCCGTACCGGGCGTGCTCCTCCATGCTCGACGCGATGACGTTCGCGAGCAGGGTGTTCCCGCGGACGATCCCCACCCCCGTCTCGTCGCAGCTCGTCTCGATCCCGAGCACGAGGGGTTCAGCGGTGCTCATCGAGCGTCTCCTGTCCGATGGGGCCGACGGGCCCGGTGCCGACGGCCCCGGCGCCGGCGGCCGGTGCGCCGGCAGCGGCGGACAACTCCGCGCGCATCACCCACGCGTCGACGCCGTCCGGCTGGTAGTAGCGGGGCCGGGTCGCGATCTGCTCGAACCCGAACGCGGCGTACATGGACTGCGCCACGGGGTTGTCGGCGCGCACCTCGAGGAAGACCTCGTGGACGCCTCGACGCCGGGCCTCGGCGAGCAGCTCCTCGAAGAGGACCCTGCCGATGCCCCTGCCCCGCTGGTCCGACGCGACCGCGATCGTCTGCACGTCGGCGACCGGGTTGCCCGAGAGCGAGGAGAGCCCCGCGTACCCGACGATCGTCGGCGCCGCCCCGTCGGCCACGGTCTCCACCACGACGTAGTACCCGTGTGACGAGTACAGCTCGCCGGACATCTGCGACGCCGACCACGCGTCCGTCGGGAACGACGCGTGCTCGAGCCACATGATGTCGTCGAGGTCCTGCGGGTGGGCCGGCCGGAGTCGCAGTCCGTCGGGGAGCGCCGTCACCGGACGACCCGCTTCGGGGCTCCCGGCATCGTCACGTCGGGGTCGCGCAGGTAGAGCGGGGTGTCGTCGGCGAAGGGAGCGCCGGAGGCGAGACGCTCCGCGGCGAGCGAGCCGAGCCTCCAGGCCGGGATCGTGGCGGCGGTGACCCGCTCCCACGTGGCAGCATCCGGACCGGAGGCGCGGATCGCCTCGTCGAGGTCTGCCGGCTTGGCGAGACCGGGACCCGCGACACGGACGCCTGCGGCGTCGTACGCCGACCAGTAGACCTCACGGCGGCGGGCGTCCGTCACGACGACGAACGGGCCGGCGTGCGGCTGGTCGGTCTGGGGCTGGTCGGCCGCGACGGCGTCGTGGCTGACGAGTGGGAGGAACGGAACGCCGCGTGCCGCGGCGAAGGTCCGGGCGGCGGCGATGCCGACGCGGAGGCCGGTGAAGGGTCCCGGGCCCATGCCGGCGACGACGCCGGTGACCTCGGCGGGGGTGGTGCCGGCCTCGTCGAGGACCTCGGCGAGGAACGGGCCGATGACCTCGGCGTGGCGACGGGAGTCGTCGGTGCTGCGTTCTGCCAGCGCCTGCCCGGTCTCGGGGGCGACGAGGGCGACGGACGTCCCGGCGGAGGTGTCGATCGCGAGCAGCACCCGTCCATCGTAGGCGTCCCGGACAGCGGCTCCATCGCTGTGAGCGGAACGCCGCGACACCGATGGGCCCACGACGTAGCGTCACCGACATGGAACTGCTCTTCGTGCACGGCGCCCTCGTCCGCGACGGCGACTGGTGGTGGTCGCCGACGGCGGCCCTGCTCGACCGCGCCGGCGTCACCAGCCGGGCCGTGGCGCTCCCGAGCTGCGGCGAGGCGTCCGCACCGGCAGGCGAGTCCGGCCTCGTGGCCGATGCGGCCGCACTCCGCGCCGCACTCGACGACGTGGACGACCCGGCGGGCGCGATCGTCGTCGGGCACTCGTACGGCGGTACCGTGATCGCTGCAGCGGGCCACCACCCCGCCGTCGCACGGCTGCTGTTCGTGTCGTCGTACCTGCCCGACGTCGGTACCGCCCAGGGCGCGATCATGGCCGACGAGCCGGACCCGGTCTCGATCGGCGACGGCGGCGAGGGGCGGCTCGCGGTCAGCGGGTACGACGCTGCGTCGTTCGGCGCACGGTTCCTGCAGGACGCCGACCCGGACACGCAGCGTGCGGGCTGGGACCGCGTGGTTCCGCAGGACGCGACCTCGTTCGTCACCCCGACGACCGCCGCGGGCTGGCAGGGAGTCGACTCGACCTACCTCGTGTGCACCGACGACCGGAGCACCACCGTCAACCTCCAGCGCTCCCACGCGCGACGAGCGACGCGGACGGTGGACGTCCCCACGGGACACCACCCGTTCACCACCCGACCGGACCTCGTCGCGGAACGGGTGCTCGCGCTGCGGTGACGAGGATCAGAGCCGGACGTCGGCCCAGCGGGATCCGCTGCCGGTGACGATGACCCGCCGGGGTTCGTCGGGCACGTCGTCCGGGTCGAGGTCCTCGTCGGCGTCCGATCCGCCGGCGCTTCCCGTCGCGCGGACGATCTCGACGTCGAGCACGTCGTCGGAGATGCCGTCGACGAAGCCGCGGCCCCACTCGACCACCACGATCGAGCCGTCCCAGTCCAGGTCGAGGTCGTCGAGCTCCACGGGGTCGCTCAGCCGGTAGGCATCGACGTGCACGAGGTCCGGCCCGCTCGACGTGGGGTGGGTCCGGGCGAGCACGAAGGTCGGACTCGACACCTGACCGCGCGCCCCGAGCGCACCTCCGAGCCCCCGCGTGAGCGTCGTCTTGCCCGCACCGAGCGGCCCCGTGAGCACGACGAGGTCGCCGGCGCGGAGGACCGCTGCCAACCGAGCACCGATCACGCCCATCTCGTCGGTCGTCGCGACCGTGGTGTCCAGGAGGACGCGCGGTCCGGTCACCGCTCCCCCCGGAGGTACTCCGCCACGTGCCCCTCGGCCTCGTGGCCCTCGTACACACGCGGCACGCGCTCACCGATGCGGCAGACGATCTCCTCACCGATGGTGTCGAGCGCCTCGCCCCACTGCAGCACCGTCATCTCGCCGTGCTCCCCCGTGCCGAACAGCGTCACGGTGTCCCCGACCCGCACCTCGTCGTCGCCGACGTCCACGAGGAACTGGTCCATCGCGACCCGGCCCGCGATCGGGTAGCGCTTCCCGTTGATCGCGACGTCCAGCCGCCCCTGCGCGAGTCGCGGGACACCGTCCGCGTATCCGACGGGCACGAGCGCGAGGGTCGTCTCCGCGGCGGTCCGGTACGTGTAGTCGTACGAGACACCGGTGCCGACGGGCACGCGCTTCGTCTTCGCGACGGAGGCCCGCAGTGTCATCACGGCCTCGAGACCGAGATCGGCCGCCGAGACCCCGTCCGCGCCGGGGATGCCGAACAGGTTCGCCCCCATCCGGACCATGTCCTTCCGGAACTCCTTGCGCTCGAGCCCCGCGAGCGACGCCGCCACGTGGCGCATCGGGATGTCGAGACCGGCATCGTCGGCCTGCTCGACGGCGGCGTCGAACGCGGCGACGGCGGCGGTGTCCTCGTCGTCCGACGACTCCGCCAGGTGGGTGTACGCGGCGACGACCTCGATCCGTCCGGCACGCTGCGCGTCGAGCGCCGCGGCGACGAGGTCCGGCCAGTCCTCCGGTGTCGCGCCGTCGCGGTGCAGGCCGGAGTCGAACCCGAGGTGCACCCGAGCAGGCCGCTGGTCGACCGCGTCGACGACGCGCTGCAGCTCCGGCACGTTGGAGACCCCGAGGTCGACCGCCGAGTCGATCGCGTCACGGAAGTCGAGGTCCGGAGCGTGCTGCCACGTGAACACGCGGACGTCCTCGTCGACGCCGATCTCGCGCAGGCGGAGTGCAGCCGGGACCGTGAGGACGCCGATCCACCGGATCCCGGCGTCGACCGCGGCGAGCGCGATCGGCTCGAGTCCGTGTCCGTACGCATCGGCCTTCATGATCGCCATGAGCTCGACCGGGTCCATCCACCCGCGCACCAGGTCGAGGTTCGCCCGGTAGGCGTCGAGGTCGACGGCCGCCTGCCGCAGTGAGCCGGTCACGTGGTCCTCCGCTCGACGCTGCGGCCGACACGGGCGACGACCTCGTAGTTGATCGTGCCGACGGCGTCGGCCCACTCCTCGACCGCGGGGTCGCCGTCGGCCGGGTCGCCCCAGAGGACGGCCTCGTCGCCGACCTGCACGTCCGCGTCACCGATGTCGATGTGCATCGCGTTCATCGCGACGCGTCCCACCACGGGGAAGCGGCGGTCCCCGATGCGGACCGACACCCGGTTGCCGAGCGCCCGGTCGAAGCCGTCGGCGTACCCGAGCCCGATGACCGCGAGGCGGGTGTCGTGCTCGGCGCGCCAGGTGAAGCCGTAGCTCGCGCCCTCACCGGCACGGACCGGCACCGTCCGGAGCACCGCGGCGGTCACGCGCATCGCCGGGCGGAGCCCGAGATCGGCCGAGGTGCGGTCCGCGAAGGGGCTGAGGCCGTAGAGCGCGACACCGACCCGGGCGACGTCACGCCGGACCTCGGGCACCGCGAGGCTCGCCGCACTCGCCGCGAGGTGGACCATCTCCGGGACGACGCCGTGCGCCTCGAGACCGTCGAGCGCCCGCTGGAGGGCAGCGTCCTGGTCGAGGTCGTCTGCCCGCGAGGCGTTCGCCAGGTGCGACATCAGGCCCTCGACGCGGGTGCGCGACCCGTTGCGGCGCAGTCGTCCGGCGGTCTCGAACAGTTCGGGCCACTCGGACTCGACGGCGCCGTTGCGGCTGAGTCCGGTGTCGATGCAGAGGTGCACCGCCGGCACCTCGGAGTCGGCCGCTGCCGAGAGCTGCGAGACGCTCGAGACGGCCGGGGTGATGCCGTACTGCGCGGCACGGCGGAAGTCCTCGTCGGGGGCGTGCAGCCACGCCAGGATCCGGACCCCCTCGTCGATCCCGGACTCGCGCAGGGCGATGCCCTCGTCGATGTCCGCGACCCCGAGCCACTCCGCGCCCGCGTCCACGAAGGCCCGCGCGGCGTCGGCCGCGCCGTGGCCGTACGCGTTCGCCTTCACGACCGCGATGACGCCGGAGGGGGCCACCTGTTCCGCGACGGTCGCGTAGTTGGCGATCAACGCCTCCCGATCGACCGTGATCCCGGTGAACGCGCTCACGACACGACCCCGGCGATCAGCGGCAGAGCCGATGACTGGCGATCGACCGTGATCCCGGTGAACGCGCTCACCGCGCGTCACCTGCTCCGGCCTGGAGGCGCGGGTGCAGCCGCGCCGACCGGCGCGGCTGCCGCTGGTGGCTGGTCAATCCGACTTCCCTTCGATGATCACGAACGCCGTCGCGATCCCTCCATCGTGCGACAGCGACAGGTGCACGTTCGTCACGCCACGCTGCTCCGCCACCCGCCGAGCTCCCTCGTGCAGGGTCAGGGACGGGTTCCGCTGGTCGTCCGCGACGACCTCGAGCTCCTGCCAGCTCAGGCCGGCACTCGTCCCGAAGGCCTTGATGAGCGCTTCCTTGGCGGCGAACCGGGCAGCGAGCGACGCGGGTGGCCGCGGTTCACCGTCCCGGACGAGCTCGGCCGGGGTGAACAGCCGTGTCCGGAGCGCCGGGGTGCGCTCGAGCACACCCCGGAACCGTTCCAGGTCGACGACGTCCACCCCGATGCCGATGATCACGAGCGGCTACTCGACGGTGACCGACTTCGCGAGGTTGCGCGGCTGGTCGACGTCGAGGCCCTTGGCGGCAGCGAGCTCCATGCCGAACATGTGCAGCGGCGCGACTGCGAGCAGCGGCTCGAACAATGGCGTCGCGAGCGGGATGCGCAGGACCTCGTCCGCGAAGGGCAGCACGGCGGCATCGCCCTCTTCGGCGATGGCGATCACCCGGGCGCCGCGGGCGCGGATCTCCTGGATGTTCGACACGACCTTCGGGTGCAGCGATCGGCTGTCACGCGGCGACGGCACGATCACGAAGACGATCTGGCCCGGCTCGATCAGGGCGATCGGACCGTGCTTGAGCTCACCGGCGGCGAAGCCCTCGGCGTGGATGTACGCGAGCTCCTTGAGCTTCAGTGCACCCTCGAGCGCGATCGGGTACCCGACGTGGCGGCCGAGGAAGAGCACGCTCCGGGTGTCGGCCATCCACCGGGCGAGGTCCTTGATGCCGGACGCGTCGTCGATGGTCTGCTGCAGCTTCGGGGCGAGGCCCTCGAGCTCGGCGACCTGCTCGGCGATCTGCTCGGCCGTGAGGGTTCCACGCAGGGTCGCGAGGTGCAGCCCGAGCAGGTACAGCGCGACGCCCTGCGCGATGAACGCCTTCGTCGAGGCCACGGCGACCTCGGGTCCGGCGTGCGTGTAGATCACGGCGTCGGACTCGCGCGGGATGGTCGCACCCTGGGTGTTGCAGATCGAGAGCACCTGGGCGCCCTGCTCACGGGCGTACTTCACGGCCATGAGCGTGTCCATCGTCTCGCCGGACTGGCTGATCGAGACCACGAGCGTACGGTCGTCGAGCACCGGGTCGCGGTAGCGGAACTCGTGCGCGAGCTCGACCTCCACCGGGACGCGGGCCCACTGCTCGATCGCGTACTTGCCGAGGATGCCGGCGTAGGCCGCGGTGCCGCAGGCGATGACGATGACCCGGTCGACCTGGGCGAGCCGGTCGGCGATCGGGTCGAGGTCCGTCAGGGTCACCGCACCGTCGTGCACGCGGCCGAGGATCGTCTTCGCGACGGCCTCGGGCTCCTCGCTGATCTCCTTCGCCATGAAGGAGGTCCAACCGCCCTTGTCGGCGGCGGAGGCGTCCCAGTTGACCTCGAACTCGCTCGGCGACGCCGGGGTGCCGTCGAAGTGGATGACGTCGACGCCGTCGGGGCGGATCGTGGCGATCTCGTCCTGTCCGATGGCGAGGGCACGCTGCGTGTAGGCGACGAACGCGGCGACGTCCGAGCCCATGAAGTTCTCACCGTCACCGAGGCCGACGACGAGCGGGGAGTTGCGTCGCGCACCGACGACGACGCCGGGCTGGTCCGCGTGCACGACGAGGAGCGTGAATGCACCCTCGAGCCGCTGCACGGCCTGCTGCATGGCGTCCGTCAGGTCGCCGGTCTCGCGGAACGACCGCGCGACGAGGTGCGCCGCGACCTCGGAGTCGGTCTCGCTGAGGAACTCGACGCCCTCGGCCTGCAGCTCGGCGCGGAGCTCGGCGAAGTTCTCGATGATGCCGTTGTGGATGAGGGCGAGCTTGCCGCCGTCCGCCAGGTGCGGGTGCGCGTTGCCGTCGGTCGGGCCGCCGTGCGTCGCCCAACGGGTGTGGCCGATGCCGGTGCCGCCGTCGGCGATGGGGTGCGACTCGAGCTCGTCGACGAGCGCCTGGAGCTTGCCGGCCTTCTTCGCCGAGGCGAGGTCCGACGCGGCGTCCACGACGGCGATGCCCGCCGAGTCGTAGCCGCGGTACTCGAGCCGACGGAGACCACCGAGGAGCACGTCCTGGCTGCTGTTGCTGCCGACGTAGCCGACGATTCCACACATGGTCTCGATCCTACGGTCTGCCCGGGATCCCTCCCTGCGAGACGACCGCATCGATGCCGTCTCGTCATCTGCGACTTTCTGTCGTAGTCTGTGTTGGACGACAGAATCTAGGAGATTCCGGCAGATGCGTGCTGAGCTGAACCCGTACGCCCCCGGCGCCGGCCTCCGGCCACCGGAACTCGTCGGACGCCAACCCGAGATCGACGCGTTCGACCTCCTGGTGGCGCGGTCCCGGCGTCATCAGACATCGCGGAGCATCGTCCTGCACGGGCTGCGTGGAGTCGGCAAGACCGTGCTGCTGAACCAGTTCCGGGCGCAGGCCGACGCAGCGGGTTGGCTCGTGGTCGACGTCGAGGGACAGACGTCGGACTCGGGTCAGCAGACCACCCGCCGGCGACTCGCCAGAGAGATCGCGCTCGCCGCGCGCCGGCTGCACCGCGGAAGCGCTGTGACGTCAGCGGTCCGGAACGCGCTGGCCACGGTGAAGGCCTTCAGCGTGCAGTTCGGCGGCCTCGGGTTCTCCGTCGATGTCGAAGCGTCGGTCGGCCGGGCGGACACCGGGGTGATCGAGATCGACCTGGAGGAGCTCGTCGAAGACCTCGCCCCGGCGCTCCGCGAGCAGCAGCGGGTGCTCGCGCTGTTCGTCGACGAGCTGCAGGACCTCGAACCCGGGCTGCTCGCCGCCTTGATCTCAGTGCAGCACCGAGCCGGGCAGCGCGAGTGGCCGTTCGTCGTCGTCGGAGCCGGGCTCCCGAGTGTGCCGAGTGCACTCACGGCGGCGAAGTCGTACGCGGAGCGCCTCTTCGACTACCGCCAAATCGGCTCGCTCCCGTCCGGGGCAGCTGCCGACGCGCTCGTGCTGCCTGCACAGCGGTCCGGGGTCACGTTCGAGCCGAACGCCCTCGACACCATCGTCGATGCGGCGGGCGGGTACCCCTACTTCCTGCAGACGTACGGCGCCGCCGCGTGGGACCTCGCAGCGGACAAGCGGATCACCAGCGCGGACGCCGACGGTGCGATCGAACGCGGAAACGCCGAGCTCGACAGCGGGTTCTTCCCCGGGCGGTGGTCGAGTGCGACCCCTGCGGAGCGCCAGTACCTCGTCGCGATGTCCGACGACGCCGAGGGAGAGTCGTCGACCGGCGAGGTCGCGAGCCGCCTGGGTGTCCCCGCGAAGGCCACGAGCCAAGCGCGTCAGGCACTCATCGCGAAGGGCATCGTCTTCGCGCCGCAGCGAGGGCGGATCGCGTACACCGTGCCGCACATGCGAGCGTTCGTCCGACGCCAGGCTGATCTCGACCTGTTGGACTAACGTCCGTCTCATGGGACGGTTCGACGACATCGAGATCACGACGCTGCACGGTGAGCACACGACGTTCGGGCAGTTCTCCGACAAGGCCGTGCTCGTGGTGAACGTCGCCTCGCGCTGCGGTCTCGCGCCCCAGTACGAGCAGCTCGAGGCCCTGCAGAAGGAGTACGGCCCTCGCGGCTTCACGGTCCTCGGGTTCCCGAGCAACCAGTTCCTGCAGGAACTCGGCTCGTCCGAGGCGATCGACGAGTACTGCTCGACGACCTGGGGCGTGACGTTCCCGATGTCGGAGAAGGTGAAGGTCAACGGCAAGGGCGCCCATCCGCTCTACCAGGCGCTCAAGGAGACCCCGGACAGCGCGGGCAAGGCCGGCCGGGTCAGCTGGAACTTCGAGAAGTTCCTCGTCGCGCCCGACGGCAGCGTCGTCGTCGGTGCCGGGGTGAACCTCACGATCCCCGCGGACGCGCTGCCCACCCCCACCGCGACCTCGCTCACGGTCGCGGGTGCCCACGGCACCGCGCCGGACCTCGCCGACGCGGTGCTCGCGGACTTCCGGGCGGCCGTCCTGGAGGCGGTGGCCGCGCTGTCGACGGGCGGCTCGGCCGCCGAGGCGGTCCGGTCGGACGTCCGTGCCGCGTGCGGCACGATCGGTCGCCGCATCCGGCTGGAGCTGCCCGACGGCACCGTCGAGGAGGCGGACGCCGTGGGCATCGACGACGAGGGTCGCATCACGATCCGGCACCGGGACGGTGCGACCAAGGGCGTCGCGGTCGGCGACGTCACGCACCTGCGCTATGCATGAGGGCATGACCGCCGAGCCGCCCCCGGAACGGGTCGTCGCCCGGCTCCGGCCGCACGCGCGACGGCTCGTCCGTCCCGCGGTCTTCGTCGTGCTCGTGACCGCGGCAGGGGGCTTCGGCTTCGGGGTCTTCCGCGCGCAGCTCGCCTGGCTCAACGTCGTCGTGGCGCTCGTCACCCTGCTGCTCGTCGTGCTCGGCGGGGTGGTCCCGCTCGTCCGGTGGATGTCGCAGCGGTACGTGCTCACCACCCGGAGGCTCGTGGTCGTGCAGGGCCTCGGCACCCGGACCCGTCGTGAGCTCCTGCACGCGCGCGGGTACGACGTCACGGTGCGCCGCCGCGGCCTGCAGGGGGTGTTCCGGTCCGGGGACGTGCTCGTCTTCCCCGGGGACGACCCGGTCGTGGTGCTCGCCGACGTGCCGCACGCAGACCTCGTCGTCGCGGTGCTGCACGACCTCGTCGAGGCGTACGAGGCACGTCGGCGGCACCGCGAGCCGGACTGGGACGAGATCGTGGGCGGAGCCGACCGGCCGCCGTGGGGCGACGTCCGAGCCTGACCCCGTCCTGCTCCGCCGGCCGACGACGTGCCGTACGCACGGCGTTCGGTGTGCGGACACGCAGGAACCGGTACCGTCTTCCCGTGCGTATCTCTGTCATCGGCTGCGGTTACCTCGGTGCCGTGCACGCCGCCTCCATGGCCAAGCTCGGACACGACGTCGTCGCGGTGGACGTCGACCCGGCGAAGATCGAGCGACTCGCGGCCGGCGAGGCCCCGTTCTTCGAGCCCGGTCTGCCGGAGATCCTCGCCGAGGCGCTCGCCTCCGGCCGCATCCGGTTCACCACCGACATGGCCGAGGTCGCCGGGGCCACCGTGCACTTCCTCGCCGTCGGCACCCCGCAGGGGCCCACCGGCGCCGCCGACCTCACCTACGTCGACGCCGCCGTGGCGTCACTGACGCCGTACCTCTCGGCCGGCGAGTACGTCGTCGGCAAGTCCACGGTCCCGGTCGGCACCGCTGCCCGACTCGCCGCCGAGGTCGAGCAGGCCGTCCCGGGTGCGACGCTCGTCTGGAACCCCGAGTTCCTGCGCGAGGGCTTCGCCGTGCAGGACACCATCTCGCCCGACCGGCTCGTCTACGGCGTCCCGGCCGGTGCAGCGGGGGAGCGGGCCACCGCCGTCCTCGACGAGGTCTACGCCACGGCGCTCGCCGAGGGGACCCCGCGGCTCGTGGTCGACCTGCCGACCGCCGAGCTCGTCAAGGTCAGCGCGAACGCGTTCCTCGCGACCAAGATCTCCTTCATCAACGCGATGGCCGAGATCGCCGAGGTCGTCGGTGCCGACGTGACCGCGCTCGCGGACGCGATCGGGCACGACGCGCGCATCGGCCGCAAGTTCCTCAACGCCGGGCTGGGGTTCGGCGGCGGCTGCCTCCCGAAGGACATCCGCGCGTTCCAGGCGCGCGCCGACGAGCTCGGCGTCCCCGAGTCGCTCGCGTTCCTCGCGGACGTCGACGCGATCAACCTCCGCCGCCGCGAACACGTCGTCACGCTGGCGCAGGAGCTGCTCGGCGGAGACGTCACGGGCAAGCGCGTCGCCGTGCTCGGACTCGCGTTCAAGCCCAACTCCGACGACGTCCGCGACTCCCCGTCGCTCGACATCGCGGGTCGGCTGCACGGGCTCGGCGCGCAGGTCGCCGCCTACGACCCGGAGGCCGTCGTCACGGCGCGACGGGTCCACCCGGAGCTCGACTACGTCGAGGCGGCCGCCGATGCCCTGCGCGGGGCCGAACTCGTGCTCGTGCTCACGGAGTGGAACGAGTTCCGCGAGCTCGACCCGGCGGCCGTGGCAGCGCTCGTCGAGGTGCCCGTCGTGGTCGATGGACGCAACTGCCTCGACCGTGATGCCTGGACCGCCGCCGGTTTCACGTACCGTGGCATGGGGCGCTGAGCCGCCTCGCCCGGGGAAGGACACATGACGATCAGCAGCACGACCGTCGCCGAGGACCTCGCGGTCGCGACCCCACCTGCCGCCGCGCACGGACGGCGCCGGTCGTCGGGGGCGTTCCACGAGGGACGGCACCCGTCGACGCGGTCGATCATCGGCAACGCCGCGCTGCTGGCCGTCGCCGCCGTCGTGCTCGCGTTCGTGACCTACCGCACACGGCTCGAGGTCACGAACATCGACGGCATCTCCTACATGTCGATCGCCGAGCAGTACGCCACCGGGCACTGGGGTGACGCCGTCAACGGGTACTGGTCGCCGATGGTGTCGTGGCTCATGGCCCCGCTCATCGCCGTCGGGCTCGGGCAGACGACCGCGTTCGGGATCGTGAACCTGCTCGCGAGCATCGCGATCCTCGGCATCGGGGCGTGGCTCCTCCTGCGCAGCACGGGCAACGGGTGGACGGCGGCGTGGTCGATCCTCGCGGTGGCGCCCCTCCTCGTCGCGAACGTGAGCCTGCAGACGCCCGACGTCCTCGTGCTGCTGTGGAGCCTGGTGTTCGTCTGGGCCCTCCTCGTGGCCGACCGCGCCTGGCACGGGTCGGTGCGGCGGATCGTCCTCACCGGCGTGCTCCTCGGGTTCGTGTGCGCGGTCGGGTACTGCACCAAGGCGTTCCTCGTGCCCGTGTTCCTCGTCGTGGTGCCGCTCTGGGCGCTCATCCGCTGGTACCAGGACCGCCGTGACCACCGGGAGCGCCGGTCGCTGTTGCTCCCCGCGGTCGCACTCGTGGCCGTCGTGGTCTGCTCCGCGCCCTGGGTGATCGCGCTGTCGGCGAAGTTCGGCGGGATCGAGGTCGGGTCGTCGCTCACCGTCAACGTCTCGGGCAAGTTCTCGGACACCGACTCGACCGACGCTGACGAGTACCGCATCCCGTCGCCGCCGAACCCGCTCGCGGTGTCGCCGAACGAGGACCGCACCCCGTCCCTGTACGACGCGGGCGTCCGCACGGCGGAGCGTGCCGAGCCGGTCGCGCCCGCGGCGGCCGCGCCGGCGGAGCCGACGACGAGCCACACGACGACGCTCGTGGGGAAGGTCCGCTACTACGTCCTCGAGCGCATCGAGGCGATCCCGTTCTACTTCGCCCGCATCAGCTCGTTCGCGCCGTTCGCGCTGGCGATCGGCGCCGCCTACGTCGCTGCGCTCGCGATCGGGGTCGCGCACTACCGACGCTTCGTGTTCGCGGGCATCGTCGCGCTGTCCTCCGGTGTCTACCTGCTGGGGTACGCGGGCATCGCCACGGTCGACACCCTCGGCGGCAACTCGCGGTACTACCTGCCGCTCTTCACCGGCTCGGTGCTCATCGCCGGCGCGCTCCTGCCGACGATCTGGCGGGCGGCACGGCGGGGGACCTGGGTCCGTCGCGGGCTGGCGATCGTGGCGTGCGCGGCGGTCGTGATCGCGGCGTACAGCCAGAACGTCAACGGTGTCCGGGCACCGTTCTCGACGATGGACACGAGCCCCGCCGGCATCGAACGGGGACAGGTCCTCGGTGGCGTGGTCGTCCCGGACGAGCCGCTCGTGCAGCTGCTCGACGCGAACCACACGATCCCCGCAGGCAGCACCGTCCTCGGGACGAACGCGCGGGACACCGTGCGGGTCGCGTTCCGCCTGGGCCTGCACGCCTACGGCGAGGCCGGACAGCGCTACGACTACCAGGACCCGGCGTTCGTCGACCTCGTGAAGCGGTCCGACATCGAGTACTTCCTGCAGTACCGGGGCCCGACCGACGCGCGCGAACGCGACTACTCGGCCATCGGCGAGCTGGTCGGTTCGTTCCCGGTCGAGCAGACCTGTCAGGACATCAAGTCGGCACCGGTGCAGCCGTGCCTCGTCGACGTCGTCAAGGTCGATCAGTCCTGAGCACCGGCACGGTCCGGCACGCGGTGCCGGGCCGTGCCGACGACCCCCGCCGTCAGGGTGACCGCGACCACCGCGGCGAGCACGACCACGGCCGCGAAGGGCACCGGACCGGACGCTCCGTAGTGCGCGACCGAAGCGGTGCTCGCCGGTCCGGTCGCGGCGTTCCAGAACCACCCGGCCGCGACCGCGAGCCCGTACAGCCCGATCAGGGGCAGCGCGACCGCGAGCACCGAGCCGACGACGTCCCGAGTGCGCCCGGAGCCACAGAGCCGACGCCACGCGACCGCGCTGAGGACGAGGAGTGCGACGAGGCCGGGGAAGAAGTAGCGCCCCTGCGTCCCCGCGACCGCGGTCGTGTCGAGGTAGGCGCGCCAGCTGCTCGCGGTCTGGAGGAGCACGAGGAGCGCCGGGAAGACCGCGAGCACCACGACACTCCGCCGCCCTGGTGACCGACGGAACGCCCAACCGACGACGACGACGAGGGCCACGACGGTCAGCGCCGCCGTGAGGAGGTCCCCGATCGAGACCTGGGCACGACCGCCGACGCTGCCCCAGAACGTCCGGGCGAGGGTGCCCCACGAGACGTCGAGGAAGTGCAGCACGCTCGGGCCGGTCCCGGCGGGGAAGGACTGGTCCGGACGGATCCCGGCGTAGCCGTCGGGCTGGAGCGTGCCGTACCGCACCAGGTTCCGCACCCACCACCAGCCGCCCACGACCCCGGCCACGGCGAGCACCAGGACCGTCCGGACGACGCGCCTGGAGAGGCCGGTGCGGACGGAGCCGCCCGTCCCCGGACCGGCGACGAGCAGGGCCAGCGCGACGAACGGCACCGCGGGCAGCCCCGTCCCCTTGGTCGCGACGAGGACGCCGAGCGCGAGCGCGAGCGCCGCGAGCACCCGCCGTCGTCCGTCGCCCGTGAGCACGCGCGTCGTGAGCCACACCACGAGCCCGCCGAGCACGAGGACGGGCGCGTCGTTCGTCACCGAGGCCGCGATCGAGGCGAGCTGCGGCACGGCGAACAGCGCGATCGCCCCCACGAGCGCGGCGCGCGGTGATCGGGTGACGCGGCGGACCGACGCCCACGCGAGCAGCGCCAGCGGCGCGACCGCGAACGCGTCGACCAGACGGAGGGCGACGAGGGCGTGGTCCCAGCGGAGGGACCCGAAGTGGAGCGCGCGGAGCACCACGGCGTCGACCAGGTAGGCGGTCGGCGGGTGCTGCGACATCTGGTTGACCGTGCTCGACGGGCCCGGGTGGGCGGTCAGGAGCCCCGTGACGGTCGACCAGGCGGACGCCGGCCGCGATCCCTGCTCCTGGACGGCGGCGAGGACCGCGCTCGTGACGTGCATGGTCCCGGGGGCGGGCCAGCCGCCGCCGGTCGCGAGCTGGACCACGGCGTCGAAGTGGGCGATCTCGTCGGGCGCCTGGAACGCCGGCACCACGACGGCCCAGAGCGCGAGCCAGGCGCCGAACGCGACCGTGAGGACCGCGATCGTCCACCCTTCCGTGCGACCGATCGTCGGGTGGTCACGGGCGATCGGGTTCGTCACCCGGCGATCCTACTGACCGCCGGACCGGACCCTGCCGCGACCGGCCGCGGGCCGGGGGCTGGCCGCGCCGGCGCGCGTCAACGCACGGCGCAACGGGGAGCGGGACGTCCTGCGCCTACTGCCCGGCGGTCCCGGGCCGCGCCGGGACCTGGTGCGCGCCGGTCGTGACCGGCTCGACGTCGGCCGTGGCGGTGCGCTCGGGGTGGTACACCCACACCTTGTAGAGCCAGAACCGGAAGACGGTCCCGAGTCCGAGACCGATGATGTTCGCGACGTTGTCCGCGAGCGCCGAGGTCAGGCCCATGGCGTAGTGCGAGACACCGAGCGTGGCGAGGGCGATCACCATGCCGCCGAGCGAGACGACGACGAACTCGATCCCCTCTCGCGTGGCGACGGCCCGGCGCTGGTCGCGGAACGTCCAGTAGCGGTTGCCCATCCAGTTCACGAAGATCGCCACGATCGTGGACACCACCTTCGCCCAGAACGGCCCGGAGTGGATCTCGTCCGGGGAGAGCACGGTGAAGCGCAGCAGGTTGAACACCGCGGTGTCGACCACGAAGCCCACGGCCCCGACCACCCCGAAGCGGGCGAGTTGGGCGATGAGTCGGCGCACGGTGTCTCCAGGGTCCGTAGAGTTGTCACGGGCCGCCCCGCGGACGGCCCGGAGGTCGATTGTAGACAACCCGCTCGGACCGTTCGGTGTGAGCGACGGAAGGAACACACAGCATGGCGTTGCGCGTCGGGGTCATCGGCGGAGGACAGCTGGCACGGATGATGGTGCCTGCCGCGATCGAGCTCGGGCTCGAC
Organism: Curtobacterium flaccumfaciens; assembly: GCF_051548005.1. GTDB lineage: Bacteria > Actinomycetota > Actinomycetes > Actinomycetales > Microbacteriaceae > Curtobacterium. The sequence continues at coordinate 69,004 of NZ_JBPUGH010000003.1, forward strand.
ATCCGCGTGCTGGCCGAGGAGCCGGGGATGTCGGCTGCGATCGCTGCTACGGCGGAGGGCGACTACCACGACGTGGACACCGTGCTCGCCTTCGCACGCGAGGTCGACGTCGTCACGTTCGACCACGAGCACGTGCCGCAGGACGTCCTCCGTGCGCTCGTCGACGCGGGCGTCGCCGTGCACCCGGGGCCGGAACCCCTCGCGGTCGCGCAGGACAAGATCACGATGCGCCGGCGCCTGTCCGAGCTCGGGCTGCCGGTGCCGGACTGGGCCGCCGTGCAGGACCCGGACGAGCTGCGGGCCTTCCTCGACGACCACGGCGGTCGCGCCGTCGTGAAGACCGCGCGCGGTGGGTACGACGGCAAGGGCGTCCGCGTGGTCACCGACCCGGCCGACGTCGCCGACTGGTTCACCGCCGTCGCCGAGGCCGGCGGCGGTCAGGCGCTGCTCGTCGAGGAACTCGTGCCCTTCACCCGCGAGCTCGCCCAGTCCGTCGCCCGGCGCCCCTCCGGCGAGGTCGTCGCCTGGCCGCTCGTCGAGACCGTGCAGCGCGACGGGGTGTGCGCCGAGGTGTTCGCCCCCGCGCCGGACAGCGCCGGACGCATCGCCGACCTGGCCGAGGACATCGCGGTCCGGATCGCGACCGAGCTCGGGGTCACGGGGGTGCTCGCGGTCGAGCTGTTCCAGACCGATGACGAGCGGATCCTCATCAACGAGCTGGCGATGCGTCCGCACAACACCGGGCACTGGACGATCGACGGCGCCACGACGAGCCAGTTCGAGCAGCACCTGCGTGCCGTCCTCGACCTGCCGCTCGGTGCCACCGGGGCGTTCGCTCCGGCGGCGGTGATGATCAACGTGCTCGGCGGGCCCGCGGACGGCGACCTCGCGGCGCGGTACCCGGGCGCGCTCCGGGCGTTCCCCGAGGCGAAGTACCACTTCTACGGCAAGGCGCCCCGGCCGGGGCGCAAGGTCGGGCACGTGACCGTCGTCGGTGACGACCTCGACGACGTCACCTACCGGGCGCGGGCGGCCGCAGCCCACTTCGACGACTGAGGCCGCGGTCCCGACGCAGACGGTGACGGACGGGAGGCACGGTGCGGCCCTGCGCCGTGCCTCCCGTCCGTCACGGGGTCGGGTCCTCGAGACACGTCGCCGTCGCGTCCCGAGGGACCCGTCCCTCGTCCCGTCGGTCCGCCGAAGGGCGGACACCCGCTCGGGTGCCACCCGATCTGGCGTGTGGTCCCGCGTCGGCTGCCGTGCTCCCATGGACGGGTCAGGGGTTCGTCGTCCACAGGGAGTCCGTCATGCGCCGCGCCGGTGCCTTCGCCACGACAGGAGCGGTGGCTGCGTTCGTCGCGCTCGCCGCGGGAACGCTCACGTCGACCACCGCCGTCGCGGCCACGAGCGCCGCGGCCATCAGGGCTGCGTCCGCGGCGTCCCTCTACGCCGCCGGGCCGTACCGCTCGGACACGAGCGAAGCGGCGAAGCAGTCGACCGCCCTCGCGTCGAGCGACCCGAGCGGAGCGGCGGCGGCGCGGACCATCGCGCAGTACCCGGTGGCGGTCTGGCTGGGGGACTGGACGCAGGGCTCGACGCTGACGAAGACCATCGACGCCGCCGTCGCGGGTGCCGAGCGGACGGGGACCACTCCGGTGTTCGTGACGTACGCCATCCCGCAGCGCGACTGCGGCGGGTACTCGGCGGGCGGGTTCGACGAGTCGACGTACGACGCCTGGGTCGACCAGATCGTCGCCCGCCTCGCCGGGCACCGAGCGGCCGTGATCGTCGAACCCGACTCGCTGGCGATGCTCAGCAACAGCGCGTGCAGCGAGAGCCTCGACGCCCAGCGGTACCGCATCCTCGCCCGTGAGGTCGCCGCCTTCACGGCGGTGGGCGTGCCGGCCTACCTCGATGCCGGCAACTCGAACTGGGTCCCGCCGGCGGTCATGGCAGCACGGCTGGAGAGCGCGGGCGTGCAGCGTGCGCGGGGGTTCTTCACGAACGTCGCGAACTACTACCCGACGGCGCAGGAGCAGGCCTACGCGCAGAAGGTGTCGGCCGCGACGGGCGGATCCCACTACGTCATCGACACGTCACGGAACGGACAGGGCTGGCGGGGCACCTGGTGCAACGGACCCGGCGCCGGCCTCGGCACGTCGCCGCGCGTGGTCTCCGACGGGACCGCGCTCGACGCACTGCTCTGGGTGAAGACCCCCGGTGCGAGCGACGGGACCTGCAACGGCGGTCCGGCAGCCGGGAAGTGGTGGTCGGCGTTCGCGCAGGCACTCGTCGCGAACGCGCGGCTCGGGTCGCCGGTCGCCGCGGCGGCACCGACCCGGACGGCCCCGGCCGTCGCGCCGACCGTGCACCGGGACTCGGTCGCCTCGACCGCGAAGCGGCGTGTCACCGTCTCCGGGTGGACGTTCGACCGTGACGACCCGACGAAGAGCGTGACCGTGCGGGTCACGGTCGGCGGGACGGTCGTCGGGACCGTGACGGCCGACGCCTCGCGCCCCGACGTGGACCGGGTGCACCGGGTCGGACGGAACCACGGGTTCCGCGGGACGGTCCCGGTGTCGAGCGGCCGCCGCAGCGTGTGCCTCACGGCGGTCGGCATCGGACGGGGTGGGGACACGTCGATGGGGTGCGTGACCGTCTCCGTGCGCTGAGACGTCCGGGTGAGCAGGCGTGCGGGCGAGCGCCTGCGCCGTTGCGGGGCCGGCGTGCGGTGCGCCGTGCGGGGCCGGCGTGCGGGGTGCGCCGTTGCGGGGCGCCCGTGCGGGAGGATGGCCGCATGCCGCGTGATCTCGTCCGACGTGCCGCCCGCCGACTCCGTCGCACCCTGACCGGGCCGCGGTCGGCCCCGACAGCGGGACCCCAGCAGCTGCCGGTCCTCGGGTACGTCGTCGCCGGCGGGGGCGGCGCGCACCCCGCCTCCGCGCACGTCCGGGTCGTCCGGCGGACCGAACACCTGGCACGGACCGGCGGGGCCACGGTGCGACAGGTGGACCCGGACGCGTTCGTCGACGGCACGGACACCACCGCGTACCGGGCCGTCGTCGTGCAACGCGACGCCCTGCCGCGTGGACTCGTCGCGCCCTTCCTCGCCGCGGCGGCCCGACGCGGGACCCGGGTGGCCGCCGAGGTCGACGACGACTTCTTCACCGAGTCCGGCCGTGACCGGCTGGCACGAGCCGAGTACGACCCGGACCGGTTGGCCTCGATCGACGCCCTCGTGCGCGGGGCGGACCTCGTGATCGTCAGCACCGAGGAGCTCGCGGTCCTCGTCCGACCGATCGCGCACCGGGTGGTGGTCGTGCGGAACGCCCTGGACCCGACCATCTGGAACCCCGGTCCGCCGCCGGCCGCCGACGACGACCGACCGCTCGACGAGCACAGGGTGCTGTACATGGGGACGCTCACGCACGCTGCCGACCTCGCGCTGCTCCGGGACGTCTTCACCGACCTCACCGCCCCGGACGGCAGCCCGATCCGACTCGAGGTCATCGGCGTGACCGAGGACGCCGACGAACCGGGCTGGTACCGCCGCGTCGAGGTCCCGGACGGGCACTACCCGGCGTTCGCCCGCTGGCTCGTCGACCACCGGCAGCGGTGGCGAGCCGGCGTCGCCCCGTTGCGCGACGAGGTGTTCAACCGCGCGAAGAGCGACCTCAAGGCGATCGAGTACACCGCGCTCGGGCTGCCGGCCGTCGTGTCCGACCGTCCGTCCTACCGCGACGCGCACGCACACGGCGTCGTGGCCGTGCCGGACGACGTCGACGCCTGGCGCGCCGCGGTCAGCGCCGCCGTCGCCGACGGTGCCCCCGACCCCGAAGCGACCCGCTGGGTGCGTGCGGAGCGGACGATCGGCGACGACGGGGACACCTGGCGCTCCGCGCTGCTCGACTAGGCTCGTCGCGTGACCGACACCGCAGCCCCCACCCAGCCGCTCGTCTCGATCATCATGGGATCGGACTCCGACTGGCCGACCATGCGCGCCGCCGCGGACACGCTCACCGAGCTCGGGATCCCGTTCGAGGCCGACGTCGTCTCCGCACACCGCACCCCCGACAAGATGACCCGGTTCGCCCGGGGAGCCGCCGCCCGGGGGATCCGCGTCGTGATCGCCGGAGCGGGCGGCGCGGCACACCTGCCGGGAATGGTCGCCTCGATGACGACGCTGCCCGTGATCGGCGTCCCGGTGCAGCTCGCGCGCCTCGACGGCCTCGACTCGCTGCTGTCCATCGTGCAGATGCCCGCCGGCATCCCGGTGGCCACGATGGCGATCAACGGTGCGGCGAACGCCGGACTCCTCGCCGCACGGATCATCGGCTCGGCCGACCCCGCGATCGCCGCACGGCTGGGCGCGTACGCCGAGGGTCTCGAACAGCTCGTCGAACAGAAGGCACAGCGCCTGCGCGACTCGCTCTGACACCGACGAGCCGCCGCTGCCGGTCGAGCGTCGCGGGCCTGGCGTCGCGGGCCGGTCGCGGCTGGCGGACGTTGCCCGCTACAGGTCGGCGTGCAGCTGCCAGGTCTCCATCGCGGAGTCGTTCCAGTCGAACATCCGCGCACGGTCCGGCCCCGCGACCGCGAGCTGTCCGGCGAGCAGCGGGTCGTTGACGACCTGGTACACGGCCTGCGCGATGCGTTCCGGGTAGGAGTCACGCGGCTCACGGGCGACGGTCACACCGGCGTCCGCCGCGACCTCGCTCACCGCCGGATCGTCCGAGTGGATGACCGGCGTGCCGAAGCTCATCGCCTCGATGACGGGGAGCCCGAAGCCCTCGGCGAGGCTCGGGAACACGAACGCCGACGCACGGTCGTACGTCACGGCGAGGTCCTGGTCGTCGATGCGGCCGAGCACCTTCACGCGGTCGCGGGACAACCCCGCACGTTCGGCGGTGCTGTACACGTCGACGTCGCCCCACCCGTCCGGACCCGCGATGACGAGCGGGACGTCGGCCGGAGCATCGGGGTGGGCCATCGCCTCGATCAGGTACTGCAGGCCCTTCCGCGGTTCGAGCGTGCCGACGGCGAGCACGTAACGCTCGGGGAGACCCAGGCGTTCGGCGCGCAGGTCGGCGTCGACGGGCGTGCGCAGCCGACCGCTCGGAGCGCCCCCGATCACCCGGAGGCGGTCGTCGAAGCGGTGGATCTCGTTGAGCGCCGCGGCGACGGCGTGCGTCGGGACCACCACGGCGTCGGCGTGCTTCCACGCCCGCTTCACCATCGCACGGTGGAAGTGGACCCCGCGGGGGGTCAGGGTCTCCGGGTGCGTCCACGGCACGGTGTCGTGCACCGTGACCACCGTCTGGCGACCGGGCTCGCGGAAGCGGTCGTGCTTCACGAGGGGTGCGAGGACGCTCGGTGCGTGCACCATCTCCTTGGCGATCGCGCCGACCATCCCGCCCTGCCAGGCGAGCGACAGCTCACGGCGGGGGAGCGGGAGCCGCTGGAGTCCGGACAGGCCGGGGAGGAGCGTCCGCAACCGCTGGACGTCGTCGGAGCCCACCGCGGAGACCACCGCCACCACGTCGCAGCCCTCGGGCGCGGTCGTGACGAGGTGGCGGGTGAGTTCCTCGGCGTAGCGACCGATGCCGCCCGGGACCGGTGCGACGACCTGGTCGACGAGGACGTGCAGGGTGGTCATCGGGTGGAGCTCCTCGTGGTGCCGCTGGCGGGTCGGAAGCCGACCATATCAGCCTGCGTGGTGAGTCCCCGGGACGCTGCGCGCCGCCGCAGCGCGGGCCGTCGAGCGGCGGTGCCTGGCGGCGAGGACCGCGCCGTACCCGGCGAGCACCACGTCGCCGAGGGTCATGAACGCCCGGCTGATCACCGCGAGCGCGAGGGGACCCGCACCGCTCGCAACGGCGCCGAGGAGGAGCACCAGGACGCCCTCGCGCGGGCCGATCCCGGCGGGGGCGATGACCACGAGGAACCCGACGAGCCACGCGACCGCGTACGCGCCCACCGCGACCGGGAACAGCACGGGCGAGTCCGCGCCGAACGCCCGGAGGACGACCGTGGCCTGCACGCCGTACGCCACCCACATCGCGAGCGACCACACGAGCGACATGACCGTGCCGGGCCAGGTCAGCGTGGTGTCCTGCGCCGGACGTCGCAACAGCCGGAACGCGACCCGGATGAGACGACCGAGCACGGGCGGGGTCAGGGAGACCAGGCCGAGCAGCACGAACGGGATCAGCCACCAGAAGGTCGCGAGACCGTCCGGCGTGCCCAGGAGGACGGCGACGATGCCCACGAGCGCCGCCGTCACCATGCTCACCAGCATCGATGCCAGGGCCGCGACCGCGCTGCTCGTCCGCTGCAGACCGTGCGCGCGGCCGAGCTCGGCCTGTGCCGCGATCGACCACACCCCACCCGGGATGTACTTGCCGAGCTGCCCGACGAAGAAGATCGAGGACGCGGGGCCGAGCCGCAGCCGGAAGCCGCTCGCAGCCATCATCGCCCGCCACGACAGCATGTTCGCGACGAGCGCCACGAGCGTCGCGACGACACCGATGACGACGGTCGGCGCGTCGAGGCTCGCGAAGTCCTCGACGATGTCCGGCCACTGCCCGGCGATGCTCCGCGCGAGGAACGCCACCGCGACGACCGCGGCGACCCACTTGACGACCGTGAGGACGAGTGCGCGCCGACCGCGCTTCGGCACGACCGCGTCCACCGAGCCCGTCGGGGTCTCGATGCGGTCCGGGTCGGCTGCGGGGGACCCCGTAGGCTGGTGTGCGTCCATCGACCGACAACTCTAAGGGAGCGCGCTGGATGCGACCCGATGCCGACGCCCGTCCGACCCTGCTCGTCGCTGCGTCGACCTTCCCGGCCGAGGCCGGCGACGGCACGCCCGGGTTCGTGCTCGACCTCGCCACCGCGCTCGCCGACGAGTACCGCGTGGTGGTCGTCGCCCCGATGACGAAGGGCGCGCGGGCGCACCAGCGGATCGGTGACGTGGAGGTGCGGCGGTACGACTACTTCCCGGCACGCTGGCGCGACCTGGCCGACGGCGCGATCGTGGACAACCTGCGGGCGGAGAAGTCGCGCTGGCTGCAGGTCCCGTTCTTCTTCCTGTCGATGGCGGCGGCGCTCCGACGCGAACGCCGACGCTCCCGGCCCGACGTGGCGCTGCTGCACTGGATCATCCCGCAGGGGGCCGTCGGCAAGCTCGTGCTCGGCGACCTGCCGCGCGTCGTGACCACGCTCGGTGGCGACCTGTACGCGCTGCGCAACCCGGTCCTCCAGAACGTCAAGCGCTCCGTCATCGCGAGCGCCGCCTCCGTGACCTGCATGAGCACGGACATGGCGCTCGAACTGGGCAAGCTCGGCGCGCGCCCGGACCAGGTCCACGTCGTGCCGATGGGCGTCGACCTCGACCCGATCACCCGCGCGGTCGACCGCGAGACCCGGGTCCCGGGACGCGTGCTGTTCGTCGGCCGGCTCGTCGAGAAGAAGGGCGCGATCGTCCTGCTCGACGCGCTCGACCGCACGGCCGAGCAGCCGGCCGAGGTCGTGGTCGTCGGTGACGGCCCGCTCCGCGCGCAGCTCGAGGCCCGTGCCGGGTCCGCGGTCACGTTCCTCGGGGCCCGCGGCAAGGAGGACCTCGCGTCCGAGTACGCGAAGGCCAGCATCGCCCTCTACCCGTCCGTCCCCGCGGCGAACGGCGACCGCGACGGGCTGCCGGTCGCCCTCCTCGAGGCCATGTCCGCCGGGTGCGCGATCGTGGCCTCGGCCGTGCCCGGCATCGTCGACGTCATCGAGGACGGCGTGAACGGCCTGCTCGTCGCGCCTGGTGACGCGGCGGCGCTCGCGGCGGCCGTCGACCGCCTGCTGGCCGACCCCGAGCTCGCCCAGCGGCTCGGGCGGGCTGCCGCGCAGACCGCGGCGGCGCACACCGTCGAAGCCGTCGGCGACCGGTAC
>NZ_JBPUGH010000004.1:0-69891 GCF_051548005.1 Curtobacterium flaccumfaciens
CGCCTGCAGCGCGTCGACGCTGCCGTCGGCGAGCAGCGCCTCGCGGAACCGGGAGCGCACGCGGTCCCGCAGGTCGTCGACCCCGGGCGACGTGGAGCCGGGGAGGACCGGTCCGGTGTACCGGTCGACGGCCTGGAGGCGCGCCCCGCGGTCGAGCGCGGACAGCACGCTCTCGACGTCGGTCCGGATCCCGGACAGGCGGTACGGCCGCGACGTCAGGCAGGCGTCCGGCGCGTGGTCCGCGAGTACCCGCCGGAGCCGGACGACCTCGGCGCGCAGTGTGGTCACCGCCCGCGCGTCGCCGTAGACGGCGACCGCGAGGTCCGCTGCCGCGAGCCCGGCCGGTGCGGCGGCGAGCACGGCGAGGATCTCCGAGTGCCGTTCGGAGAGTCGGACGCTGCCGGTCGCGGTCCGGAGGGTCGCGGTGTCCGAGCCGAGCAGGTCGAGCGTGGTCGGCAGGGCCCGAGGTACCGGCGACGTCGGTCGCCGGAGTGCGGCGAGGGCGAGTTCGGCCTCCGCTGCGGCGGCGGTCGCGGTGAGCAGCGGGAGCGTGTGCCGCTCGACCGCGCGTTCGTCGCCCGTGAGGTCCAGCGCACCGACCACGCGACCCGAGGCGTCCCGGAGAGGTACCGCCGTGCAGGAGAACGCCTTCACCGCCGTCGCGTAGTGCTCCTCGGCGTGGATCTGCACGGGGCGACCGAGCCGGAGCGCGGTCCCCGGCGCGCTCGTGCCCGCGTGGTCCTCGGCCCAGTCGGCTCCCGGGACGAACCCCATCCCCTCGGCAGCGCTGCGGGCCCGGTGCGCACCCTCGACCCAGACGAGGCGTCCGGCGGCGTCCGTCACGGCGACGATGCACCCGGCCGCGCGGGCGTCGTCGAGGAGCAGGCGCCGGACGACCGGCAGCGCGGTGCCGAGCGGTCCTGCGCGGCGGAGGGTGTCGAGTTCGTCGTCGCCCAGCGCGACCTCGGGGAGTCCGTCCGGGTCGACGCGGGCGGACCGCTGCCACGACTCGGCGACGAGCGGACGGAGCCCGGACGGTGCGCGCACGTGCCCTCCCGTCCGGAACCCCGACCGCGTCGTCGCGGCTGGTGCGGTCAGCCTACGTCCGACCACTCGCCGGGACCAGGCCCAGGTCGAGCAGCTCGTCGTCGGTGAGCATCCGCGACCGTGTCAGGAAGCGCTTGCCCTCCGGGACCTCGAGCGAGAAGCCCGCACCACGGCCGTCGACGACGTCGATGGTCAGGTGCGTGTACTTCCAGTACTCGAACTGCGAGCGGGACATGTAGACCTCGACGGGGTCGATGCCGTCGACGTCCAGGGCACCGAGCAGGACGTCTCCGGGGCCCGTGCGGAACATCCCGACCGGGTAGCACATCGGACTCGAGCCGTCGCAGCAGCCGCCCGACTGGTGGAACATCAGCGGGCCGTGCCGGGCGGCGAGGGAGCGCAGGAGCTCCGCCGCCGCCGGCGTCACCGCCACGCGGGTGGTGGCGGGCCGGGGCGACGCCCCGCCGTGGGTGGCGGGGCGTGGTGCCGCCCCGCCGTCGGTGTGCGGCATCAGAAGAAGCCCATCGGGCCCTCGGCGTAGGACACGAGGAGGTTCTTCGTCTGCTGGTAGTGCTCGAGCATCATCTTGTGGTTCTCGCGCCCGATGCCGGACTGCTTGTACCCGCCGAACGCCGCGCCCGCCGGGTACTGGTGGTACGTGTTCGACCAGACACGACCGGCCTGGATGTCCCGTCCGGCGCGGTAGAGCGTCGTGGCCTCGCGGCTCCACACGCCGGCGCCGAGGCCGTAGAGGGTGTCGTTGGCGATCCGGATGGCGTCGTCGTAGCCGCTGAAGGACGTCAGGGCGAGGACCGGTCCGAAGATCTCCTCCTGGAAGATCCGCATCGAGTTGTCGCCCTCGAAGACCGTCGGGGTGACGTAGTAGCCGCCGGACAGCTCGCCGCCGAGGTCCGCCCGCTCACCGCCGGTGAGGAGCTTCGCGCCCTCCTGCTTGCCGATGTCGATGTAGCTCAGGATCTTCTCGAGCTGGTCGTTCGACGCCTGTGCCCCGATCATGGTCGACGGGTCGAGCGGGTGCCCCTGCTTCACGGCACGCACCCGGTCGAGCCCGTCCGCGACGAAGCCGTCGTAGATATCCTTCGCCACGAGCGCTCGGGACGGACACGTGCAGACCTCGCCCTGGTTGAGGTTGAAGAACGCGAAGCCCTCGAGCGCCTTGTCGTAGAACGCGTCCCGCTCCTGCGCGACGTCCGCGAAGAAGACGTTCGGGCTCTTGCCACCGAGTTCCAGCGTCACCGGGATGAGGTTCTGCGAGGCGTACTGCATGATCAGCCGGCCGGTCGTGGTCTCGCCCGTGAACGCGACCTTCCGGATGTCCGGGTGCTGGGCGAGCGGAGCCCCGACCTCGATGCCGAAGCCGTTCACCACGTTGAGGACCCCGGCCGGGAGCAGGTCGCGGATGAGCTCGACGAGCACGTGGATCGACGCCGGGGTCTGCTCGGCGGGCTTCAGCACGACGCAGTTGCCCGCGGCGAGGGCGGGCGCGAGCTTCCACACCGCCATGAGGATCGGGAAGTTCCACGGGATGATCTGACCGACGACGCCGAGCGGCTCGTGGAAGTGGTAGGCCACGGTGTCGTGGTCGATCTCCCCCGTCGAGCCCTCCTGCGCGCGGATCGCGCCCGCGAAGTACCGGAAGTGGTCGATCGCGAGCGGGATGTCCGCGCCGAGGGTCTCGCGGATCGGCTTGCCGTTCTCCCACGTCTCCGCGACCGCCAGCATCTGCAGGTGCTCCTCCATCCGGTCGGCGACCTTGTTGAGGATCCCGGCTCGCTCGGCGACGCTCGTGCGGCTCCACGCCGGGAACGCCTTCCACGCGGCTTCGACGGCCCGGTCGACGTCCGTGGAGTCGCCGCGGGCGACCTCGCAGAACACCCTGCCGGTCACTGGCGTCGGGTTCTCGAAGTACTGCCCGCCCGCGGGGGCGACGTACTCCCCTCCGATGAAGTGGTCGTAGCGCGACCGGTACTCGACGAGCGAGCCCTCCTCGCCGGGGGCGGCGTAGGTGGCGGGCGACGGTGCGATGGTCATGGTGGACACCTTTCGACGACGTTGTCGGCGGCGCTGGGTCCGCGCCTGCCCGCACGCTACGACGGGAGGGGTTGCATCCGGTTGCACGGTCGGCACCCGGGCGGCGCAGCCTGCAGCGACCGGGCGGCGCCGCCCGCGGGAACCGGGCATCGCCGCTCGCGGTAGCGTCGATGCCGAGCAGGCCCGACCGCGGCCGACCAGGGAAGGAGTGCTCGTGGACTCTCGTGCCGTCCGGACGTTCCGCGTCTTCGTCGTCGTGACCGCGGTCGTCGCGATCGCGCTCGGCATCGTCGCGGTGGCCTGGCCGCGTCCGACCCTCGCGCTCCTCGCCGTGGTGTTCGGCGTCTACCTCGTCGTGGCCGGCGCCCTCCGGGTGTTCGCGGCGGTCCGTGGGCACGGGACGGCCCCGGTCTGGCGGTGGGCCTCCGGTGTCGTCGGGGGGCTCGTCGGCCTCGCGGGACTGGTCTGCCTGGTGGACCCCGCCGTCCCGCTCGTCGTGTACGCGGTGCTCGCAGGAGTCGGGTTCATCGTCGAGGGCGCGGTGTCGGTGATCGGCGCCGTCGTCGGGCACCCCGGATCGTCGCGCGTCCCGACGGCGGTGAGCGGCGTGCTCTCGGTCCTCGGCGGCGTCGCGGTGCTCCTCGCCCCCGCGCTCGCGCTCGCGGTCTTCACGGTGCTCGCCGGCATCGCCCTGATCGTCGTGGGGGCAGCCGTCCTGTTGCTCCTGCCCCCGCGGGCGGCTGCGCGGCGCTGACGCGGACGCTCCCGCCGCTGACGGCACCCGAGGCTGCGTCCGCCGGACGACTCGGCGTCGACCGCCACCCTGCCGACGCAGCCGCTACGCCGCACCCGTCCCGAACAGCAAGCCGAGTCCGTACGTCACGACCGCCGCGCCGAACCCGATCGCGAGTTGCCGCAGCGCTCGCTTGAGCGGTGAGGCGCCGCTGAGGACCCCGACGACCGCCCCGGTCCCGAGCAGCGCGATCCCGACGAGCACGCCGGCGACGGCGATCGCCGGCCACCCCTCGAGCCTGAACGCGTACGGCAGGATCGGGATCACCGCTCCGGAGGCGAAGAAGCAGAAGCTCGACAGCGCCGCGCTCATCCCGTTGCCGATCGCCTCGTGGTCGTCGCGCGTGGGCGTCGATCCGGTGTCGGCGGACGGCCCGAGCCCGGCGAGGACCTCGGCAGCGTGCGTGTGCGCCGCTGCTTCGTCCATCCCCCGGGCCCGGTAGACGAGGGCGAGCTCGTTCGCGTCGACGTCGAGGTCCGCCACCGCACGCCCGGCCTCCGGGTGCGGCGCCGACGCCTCGAGCAGTTCGCGCTGCGACCGGACCGACACGTACTCGCCCGCTCCCATGGACAGTGCGCCCGCGAGGAGCCCGGCGATGCCGCTCAGCAGGACGAAGTGGCGGTCGGCCCCGGACGCGCTGATGCCGATGATGAGCGCGAGGTTCGACACGAGACCGTCGTTCGCGCCGAACACGGCCGCACGGAACGTGCCGGACAGCCGCATCCGGCCACGGTTCGCGAGGCCCCGGACGACCTCACCGTGGATGCGCTCGTCCGCCGCCATGCGCGCGGTCGCGTCGTCGTCGTCCGCGTAGGGCGAGCGGTCCTCGGCGCGCTGCATGAGCGCGAGCACGAACACCGATCCGAAGCGCTTCGCGAGCGACGCCAGGACGCGCGTCCGGACGCTCCCGCGCTGCGGGCGACCGACCCGATCACCGAGGAGGTCGAGCCAGTGCTGCTCGTGCCGCCCCTCCGCCTCGGCGAGGGCGGCGAGGATCTCGCGTTCCTCCCCGTCGCGACGTGCGGCGAGGTTCCGGTAGACCGCGGCTTCCGCGCGCTCGTCCGCCAGGTACCGGCGCCAGCGTCGGACGTCGGCTCCGGTGGGTGCGGACACGCTGTCGTCCTGGAGGCTCACACCGCCCATCCTGCCCGGTCGCACGACGAGACGGTCACCTGGGCCGCGGGGGCGGACGCGACCCTCGTCGTCGGGGCGGGCGCGGGCGAGGTACGCGACAGGGCTCGGCAGCGCCCCGGGAGCGCGCCCCGGCACCCCGGGATCGCGCCCCGCCACCCCGGGAGCGCGCCCCGCCACCTCGGGAGCGCGCCCCGCTGCGCCGGGGCTCGATGTCCACCGCGGGGCGCGTTGTCCACCGTTGCGTCGGGTGCAGGACGCGACGTTCCCCGTCGGGGCGGGCGCGGGGGTGGGACGCGACAGGGCGCGGACCGGAGGCTGTGCGGCTCACCCGCACCGTTGCCTCCCGTCCGCGCCCTGTCCGGACGCGACCGGTACCGCTGTCAGTCGCGCACGTACGCCGGCGCGGCCTCGGCGTGCGCGTCGCCGACGCGGTGCACGCGGAGGTCGTTCGTCGAGCCCTCGATGCCGGGAGGCGAACCCGCCGTCACGACGACGCGGTCACCGGGCGCGGCGAGGCCGTGCTCGAGGAGGACGTCGTCGACCTGCGAGAACAACTCGTCGGTGTGGGTCTTCCGGTCGACCAGGAACGAGCGGACGCCCCAGGTGAGCGCCATGCGACGACGCGTGGCCTCGTTCGGGGTGAACGCGATGATCGGCAGGCCGTGGCGCAGACGCGACATGCGGCGTGCCGAGTCGCCGGACTCGGTGAACACGCAGAGGTACGACGCCTCGGTGAACTCCGCGATCTCGACGGCGGCGAGGGTGATCGCACCGCCGAGCGTGCGGGGCTTCGTGCCGAGCGGGGCGATGCGCTCGAGCCCGTGGTCCTCGGTGGACTCCACGATGCGCGCCATGGTGCGGACCGTCTGCACCGGGTACTCACCGACGCTGGTCTCGCCCGAGAGCATGACCGCGTCGGCGCCGTCGAGCACGGCGTTCGCGACGTCGGACGTCTCCGCGCGGGTCGGGATCGGCGACGAGATCATCGACTCGAGCATCTGCGTCGCGACGATGACCGGCTTCGCCATGCGGCGGGCGAGCTCGACCGCACGCTTCTGCACGATCGGGACGGCCTCCAGCGGGAGCTCGACGCCGAGGTCACCACGGGCGACCATGATGCTGTCGAAGGCGTCGATGATCTCCTCGAGCGCGTCGACGGCCTGCGGCTTCTCGATCTTCGCGATGACGGGGAGGCGCTTGCCCTCCTCGTCCATGATCTCGTGGGCGCGCTGCACGTCGGCGGCGTTGCGGACGAACGACAGCGCGATGAGGTCGGCACCCTGACGGATCGCCCAGCGGAGGTCGGCCTCGTCCTTCTCGCTCAGCGCGGGGACGTTCACGGCGACACCCGGGAGGTTGATGCCCTTGTTGTTCGACACGGTGCCCGCGACGACGACCTCGGTGCGGACGCGCACCCCGTCGGTGTCGAGCACGCGCAGCCGCACGCGACCGTCGTCGATGAGGAGCGGGTCGCCGGGCTTCACGTCCTGGGGCAGGCCCTTGAACGTCGTCCCGCAGATCTCCTTCGAGCCGGGGACGTCCTCGGTGGTGATGGTGAAGACGTCGCCGACCGCGAGCTCGTGCGGACCGTCGGCGAACTTCGCGAGCCGGATCTTCGGACCCTGCAGGTCGACGAGGATCGCGACCGGCTTGCCGAGCTCCTCGGCGGCGCGACGGACGTTCTCGTAGTTGGCCTCGTGGACGCCGTAGTCACCGTGGCTGAGGTTGAGTCGGGCGACGTCGACGCCCGCCTCGATGATCTCCTTGACGGTCTCGTACTCCGACGTTGCCGGTCCGAGCGTCGAAACGATCTTTGCGCGTCTCAATGGATTCCTTCTGGTGGTGGATGGGGCTTGGGTTTCCGCGCTGTGGGGCCGCGCGGAACGAAGCGAGGCCACCAGCACCCTACCGAGTGCCGGTGGCCCGTTGCTCACGCGTCGTGCATCAGACGGTGATCGCGCGGTCGGTCGCCTTGACCGGCGCGGGCAGGATCGTCGAGCCCTCGAGGTACTCGTCGACCTTCGCGGCGGCGGCACGGCCCTCGGCGATCGCCCACACGATGAGCGACTGCCCGCGACCGGCGTCACCGGCGACGAAGACGCCGGGCTCGTTCGTCGAGTAGTCGGCCTCGCGGGCGAGCGCTCCGGAGGGAGCGGTGGGCAGCCCGAGCTGCGGCTCGATCGTGTCCGTCTCCGGACCGGTGAAGCCCATGGCGATGAGGACGAGGTCGGCCGGGATCTCGCGCTCCGTGCCGGCCTTCGGGACCCGGCGGCCGTCGAGGTACTCGGTCTCCGCGACCCGGAGGGCACGGACCTCGCCCGCTTCGTTGCCGAGGAACTCGACGGTCGAGGCCAGGAAGTGCCGCTCGCCGCCCTCCTCGTGGGCGCTCGTGACATCGAACACGGTCGGGAACATCGGCCACGGCTGCTCGGAAGGACGCTCCAGCGGCGGCTGCTTGCCGATCGCGAGGTTCGTCACGCTGAGCGCGCCCTGTCGGTGGGCGGTACCGATGCAGTCCGCGCCCGTGTCACCGCCGCCGATGACGACGACGTGCTTGCCCTCGGCCGTGGTCTGGTTGTCGACGGTCGTGCCCGCGTTCGTCTTGTTCTGCTGGACGAGGTAGTCCATCGCGTAGTGCACGCCCGCGAGGTCGCGCCCCGGGATCGGCAGGTCGCGGGGGACCATCGCACCGGTCGCCACCACGACGGCGTCGTAGCGCGACTTCAGGTCGTCCCAGGTGATGTCGCGACCGATCTCGACCCCCGCACGGAAGCGGGTGCCCTCGGCCTGCATCTGGGCGAGGCGCGCGTCGATCTGGCGCTTCTCCATCTTGAAGTCCGGGATGCCGTAGCGGAGCAGGCCGCCGATGCGGTCGTCGCGCTCGTAGACGGCGACCGTGTGGCCGGCGCGGGTCAGCTGCTGCGCGGCCGCGAGCCCGGCGGGGCCCGAGCCGACGACGGCGACGGTCTTGCCGGTCAGACGCTCCGGCGGGTGCGGCGTGACCCACCCGTTCTGGAACGCCTCGTCGATGATCGAGACCTCGACCTGCTTGATCGTCACCGGCGGCTGGTTGATGCCGAGCACGCAGGACGCCTCGCACGGCGCCGGGCAGAGCCGACCCGTGAACTCCGGGAAGTTGTTCGTGGCGTGCAGCCGCTCGATCGCCTGGCGGCCCTCGCCCCGCCACGTGAGGTCGTTCCACTCCGGGATGAGGTTCCCGAGCGGGCAGCCCTGGTGGCAGAACGGGACGCCGCAGTCCATGCAGCGGCCGGCCTGACGCTTGAGCGCGCCGGACTCTTGCTGCTCGTAGACCTCTTTCCAGTCCATGAGCCGCACGGGCACGGGGCGCCGCTGCGGGAGCTCGCGCTCCTGCACCTTCAAGAAGCCCTTCGGGTCAGCCATTGGTCGCCTCCGTGCTGTTGGTGTGCGCCGCGTTCGTGTGCGCTGCCGGGCCCGCCACCCGTGTGGTCTCAGCCATTGGTCGCCTCCAAGATGCGGTTCCAGACGACGTCGCCGTCGGGGTCGAGGCCCTCTTCCACGGCCTGCTGGCGGGTGGCGAGGACCGCCGCGTAGTCACGCGGCAGCACCTTCACGAAGCCGCTCAGGTCGCCGGACTCGAGCAGTTCCGCCGCGACCGTCGAGCCGGTCTCGTCGCGGTGGCGTTCGAGCAGGTCCGTGACGATCTCGACATCGGCGCTGTCGAGCGGCCCGAGCCGGAGCTCGCCACTCGCGAGGGCGTCCTGGTTGACGTCCTCGTCGCGGAGACCGAGCACGTACGCCGTGCCACCGGACATCCCGGCGCCGAGGTTGCGACCGGTCTCGCCGAGGATGAGTGCCAGCCCACCGGTCATGTACTCGAGGGCGTGGTCGCCGACGCCCTCGACCACCGCGGTCGCGCCGGAGTTCCGGACCAGGAAGCGTTCGCCGACGATGCCGCGGATGAACATGCTGCCCTGGGTCGCGCCGTAGCCGATGACGTTGCCGGCGATGACGTTCTCGGCGGCGTCGAACGCGGACTCGTCGTCGGGGCGGACGATGACCTCGCCGCCGGACAGGCCCTTGCCGACGTAGTCGTTGCTGTCCCCCACGAGCCGCAGGGTGACGCCGGCGGGGAGGAACGCGCCGAGCGACTGCCCCGCCGAACCGCGGAGGGTGATGTCGATCGACCCCGCCGGCAGCCCGTGCTCGCCGTGGCGCACCGTGACCTCGTGCCCGAGCATCGTGCCGACGGCTCGCTCGGTGTTCCGGATCGGTAGGTCGAGCGACACCGAACCACCGTGCTCGAGCACGTCGGCGGTGCGCTGGATGAGCTCGACGTCGAAGTGCTCGTCGAGTTCGTGGTCCTGCTCACGGTGGTGTCGGCGTGCCTCGTCCGCCGGGAACGCCGGACCCTGCAGCACGGGGCCGAGGTCGAGACCGGAGGCCTTCCAGTGCTGCACGGCGCGGTCGACGTCGAGCGTGTCGGCCTGGCCGATCGCCTCGTCGAGGGAACGGAAGCCGAGCTCGGCGAGGAGCTCACGGACCTCTTGTGCGATGAACTCGAAGAAGTTCACGACGTACTCGGCCTTGCCGGAGAACCGGGCGCGGAGCTCCGGGTTCTGCGTCGCGACGCCGACCGGGCAGGTGTCGAGGTGGCAGACCCGCATGAGGATGCAGCCCTCGACGACGAGCGGTGCGGTCGCGAAGCCGTACTCCTCGGCGCCGAGCAGCGCCGCCACGACGACGTCGCGCCCGGTCTTCATCTGCCCGTCGACCTGCACCACGACGCGGTCGCGCATGCCGTTGAGCATGAGCGTCTGCTGCGTCTCCGCGAGGCCGATCTCCCACGGGGTGCCCGCGTGCTTCAGCGAGTTCAGCGGGGACGCGCCCGTGCCGCCGTCGTGGCCGGACACGAGGACGACGTCGGCGAGGGCCTTCGTCACCCCGGCCGCGACCGCGCCGATGCCGGACTGGCTCACGAGCTTGACGTGCACACGCGCGGACGGGTTGGCCCGCTTGACGTCGAAGATCAGCTGCTTGAGGTCCTCGATGGAGTAGATGTCGTGGTGCGGCGGCGGCGAGATGAGCCCGACGCCGGCGGTCGCGTGCCGTGTCCGGGCCACCCACGGGTAGACCTTCTGCGGGGGCAGCTGGCCGCCCTCGCCCGGCTTCGCACCCTGCGCCATCTTGAGCTGGATGTCCGTCGCGTGGGTCAGGTACATGCTCGTGACGCCGAAGCGTCCGGAGGCGACCTGCTTGATCGCGCTGCGGCGCTCCGGGTCGAGCAGGCGCTCGACGTCCTCGCCGCCCTCACCCGTGTTCGACCGCGCGCCGAGACGGTTCATCGCGATCGCGAGCGTCTCGTGGGCCTCTTGCGAGATGGACCCGTACGACATCGCGCCGGTGTTGAACCGCTTCACGATCGACTCGATCGGCTCGACCTCGTCGAGCGGAACCGGCTGGCGGACGCCGTCCTTGAACCGGAACAGCCCGCGGAGCGTCATGAGCGCCTCGGACTGGTCGTCCACGGCCCTGGAGTACTCGCGGAAGATGTCGTACCGGCGTGCACGCGTTGCGTGCTGCAGACGGAACACGGTGTCCGGGTTGAAGAGGTGCGGCGGGCCCTCGCGGCGCCACTGGTACTCGCCTCCGGTCTGCAGCCGCTCGTGCGAGAGCACCGCGCCGTCCTGCGGGTAGGCCTGCACGTGCCGCTCGGCGTTCTCGCGGGCGATCACGTCGATGTCGACGCCGCCGAGGATCGAGGACGTGCCGGTGAAGTACCGGTCGACGAACTCCTGGGACAGGCCGACCGCCTCGAAGGCCTGGGCGCCCGCGTAGCTGGACACCGTCGAGATGCCCATCTTCGACATGATCTTCAGCACGCCCTTGCCGAGCGCCTTGATGACGTTCCGCACGGCCTGCTCGGGGCTGAGACCCGTGATCATGCCCGCGCGGACGAGGTTCTCGCAGGTCTCCATCGCGAGGTACGGGTTGATCGCGGAGGCGCCGTACCCGATGAGGGTGGCCACGTGGTGCACCTCGCGCACGTCGCCGGCCTCGACGATCAGGCCGACCTTCATGCGCTGCTCGGTGCGGATGAGGTGGTGGTGCACGGCGGCGAGCAGCAGGAGGCTCGGGACCGGGGCGTTCTCGGCGTTGCCGTCGCGGTCGGACAGCACGATGAACTGCTTGCCCGACTCGATGGCCGCGTCGACCTCGGCGCAGACCGCGTCGATGCGCTTCTGCATCGCTGCCTCGCCGTCGTCGACCCGGTAGAGCCCCTTGATCGTGACGGTGAGGTGGCGTCCGGACGCGGTCTCGAAGTGCTGGATCTTCGCGAGCTCGTCGTTGTCGATGACCGGGAAGCCGAGCACGATCTGCTTGGCGTGCTCCGGCCCGGCGGAGAGCAGGTTGCGCTCCGGGCCGAGGCCCATGCCCATCGAGGTGATGACCTGCTCGCGGATCGAGTCGAGCGGCGGGTTCGTCACCTGCGCGAACTGCTGCGTGAAGTAGTCGAAGAGCAGCCGCGGCCGCTCGGACAGCACCGCGATGGGTGTGTCCGACCCCATCGCGCCGAGGGGCTCGGCGCCGGTCTGGGCCATCGGACGCAGGAGGATCCGGACTTCTTCCTCGGTGTAGCCGAACGCGCGCTGCCGACGGGTCACCGAAGCGGGCGTGTGCACGATGTGCTCGCGCTCCGGCAGGTCCGTCAGGTTGATCCGGCCGGACTCGAGCCACTCGCTCCACGGGCCCGACTCGGCGAGCGACCGCTTGACCTCGTCGTCCTCGATGATGCGACCCGCCTCGGTGTCGACGAGGAACATCCGACCCGGACGCAGGCGGCCCTTGCGGACGACCTTCGCGGCCGGGACGTCGATGACACCCGTCTCCGAGCCCATGACGATGAGGCCGTCGTCGGTGACGAGGAACCGCCCGGGGCGCAGGCCGTTCCGGTCGAGGGTCGCGCCGACGAGGGTGCCGTCGGTGAAGGTGATCGCGGCGGGGCCGTCCCACGGCTCCATGAGCATCGAGTGGTACTCGTAGAACGCCCGGAGCTCGGGGTCCATGCCGGTCTGGTTCTCCCAGGCCTCCGGCACCATCATCGAGACGGCGTGCGGCAGCGACCGACCCGTCAGGCTGAGGAGCTCGAGGACCTCGTCGAACGAGGCCGAGTCGCTCGCGCCGGGGCTGACGATCGGCAGCAGCGGCGCCATGTCGCCGAGCAGTTCGCTCTCGAGCTGCGACTGGCGGGCCCGCATCCAGTTGCGGTTGCCGCGGACGGTGTTGATCTCGCCGTTGTGGGCGAGCGTGCGGAACGGCTGCGCCAGTGGCCACGAGGGGAACGTGTTCGTCGAGTAGCGCGAGTGCACGATCGCGAGCTTCGACGCGAAGCGCTCGTCGCTCAGGTCGGGGTAGAACGGCTCGAGCTGCAGCGTCGTGACCATGCCCTTGTAGACCATGGTCCGGCTGGACAGCGACATGAAGTAGACCTCGACGTCGTGCTCGGCACGCTTGCGCAGCCGGAACGCCTGTCGGTCGAGGGCGATCCCGCTCCACGCGGCGCCGTGGACGTCGTGCCGGTTCGACGCGACGAACAGCTGGGCGAACGCGGGCATCGCGGCACGGGCCAGCGTGCCGAGCACCTCGGGCCGCACCGGCACCTCGCGCCAACCGAGGACGCGGAGGCCCTCTTCGCGCGCGATCCGCTCGACGGCACCCTGCACCCGGTGGCGGTCGTCCTCGTCGAGGGGCAGGTACGCGGTGCCGACGGCGTACTCCCCCGCTGCCGGCAGCTCGAATTGCACCTCGTCGCGCAGGAAGGCGTCGGGCACCTGGCAGAGGATGCCGGCGCCGTCACCCGTCCCGGCGTCCGACCCCACCGCACCACGGTGTTCGAGGTTGCGGAGCGCGCCGAGGGCGGCGTCGACGATGTCGTGCCCCGCGGTGCCGCGGAGCGTCGCGACCATCGCGAGGCCGCAGGCGTCCTTCTCGTTCGCCGGGTCGTACATCCCGACCGCGTCGGGAACGGCCGAGAACCGGCGGTGCGGGGGCAGGAGCGACGACGCGGTGCTGCGCGTCTGGTCTGGCTGGTGCGCCATGGGGAACCGTCCTCACGAGGATGGGAACAGGGACAGCGGTGGCCCGGTGGTGCGTTCCGCCCGGGCGGGCGGGACAGGTGCCCGACCGCACCGACGGCGGGTTGCCCCGTCGGCACGGGTGGTGTGGAGCCCGGTTCGTGGCGGGCGGTGGTCGGCCGGCGCTCGGTCCGCGCGCTCGGTGCTGCTTGCGGGGCGCTGAGCGCTAGGACCGGGTGGTGCCGACCGGGTCGGCGGCGACGGCTGCAGGCTCGTCGTCGTGCTCCGACCAGGTGTCGTCCGAGTCTACATCGGCGCGTGCGTCCGGCCCGCGACCCGGCAGGTAGGCGGAGGGCTCCTTGCCGGTGTGCCGCCGGGACTGCACGACGAAGATGACGATGCCGAGCACGACAGCGGCGAGGGCCATCCAGACGTTCGTGCGGACACCGAAGAAGGTCTCGCTCGTGTCGACGCGGATCGACTCGAGGACCGAGCGGCCCGCGCCGTACCAGATCAGGTACAGCGCCATGACCTTGCCCCACTGCAGCGTGAACTTGCGTGCCAGGAAGAGGATGACGAGCACGCCGAGGACGTTCCAGATGATCTCGTAGAGGAACGTCGGCTGGAAGAGGGTGCCCTCCGGCAGGCCCTTCGGGTACGCGGCGTTGGTGGACTCGATCTCGAGGCCCCACGGCAGGCTGGTCGGCATGCCGAACAGCTCGTGGTTGAAGTAGTTGCCGAAGCGACCGAACGCCTGCGCGAGGAGCACGCCCGGAGCGATCGCGTCGATGAAGGTCGTGAACCGCAGGCCCACCTGCCGGCACCCGATCCAGGCACCCAGCGAGCCGAGGATCAGCGCGCCGAAGATGGCGAGCCCGCCCTCCCAGATGTAGAGGAACGACCACGGGTCGCGTCCGGGCCCGAAGTAGTCGCTGACGTGCGTGAACACGTGGAAGAGGCGTCCACCGATGATGCCGGCGGGGACGGCCCAGATGGCGATGTCGATGATGATCCAGCGCTCGACGCCACGCGCGTTGAGACGGTGGTTCGCCATCACGACCGCGACCACGATGCCGATCAGGATGCAGATCGCGTACGCGTGGATGCGGAAGTCGAGCGGCAGCGACCAGCCGAACGCATCACGGAGCCAGGCGGTCACGTCGAAGTACTGCCAGGCGGTGCTCGGGCTCGGGATGCTCAGGAGGGGCATGGAGGTGCGGTCGCCTTTCGGTGCTTGCTGGCCGGGCCGCCGTCCGGCGCGGCCCCGATCACTGTAGCGCGGACCACCGGTCCGCCATGACCGTCGCGGACGGTCCTGTGGGAATCGTGACGGTCGGCACGTGCTGAGTGGACGTCGGACTGGAGGCCCGGATCGCGTGACCCGCGTCGGTCGCGTGATCCGGGCCTCCGGTCAGGTGCCCTGGGTCCGCGCCGCAGGGCGCCGCTCGATCCGGGCCGCGGGACGCCGGTCCGTCAGCGGCGCTGCGCGCCGCTCGTGAGGTCTGCCGCGCGGTCCGCGACGCCCTGCACACCGAGGTCGGCGAGGGCGCGAACGAAGGCGGACCCGACGATCGCTCCGTCGGCGTACTCGAGGACCTCGGCGACCTGGTCGGCCGTCGAGATGCCGAGCCCGACGCACGTCCGCTCGACACCGGCGTCCCGGAGCCGGGAGACGACCGTCCGGGCGGCGGTGTCGACGCCGAGCCGCGCACCCGTGACGCCCATGGTGGACACCGCGTACACGAAGCCGCGGCTCGACTCGACGGCCTGGTGCATGCGGGCGTCGGTCGAGGAGGGCGCCGCGAGGAAGACGCGGTCGAGGTGGGTGCGCTCCGACGCGTCCATCCACTCGCGGGCCTCGTCCGGGATGAGGTCCGGCGTGATGAGCCCGGACGCTCCGGCGGCGACGAGGTCGTCCGCGAACCGGTCGACGCCGTAGCGCAGCACCGGGTTCCAGTAGGTCATGACGAGCACCGGCACGTCGGCCCGGCTCGTGATCTGGTCGACCGCGTCGAAGACCTGCGCGACCTTGAAGCCGTTGGCGAGGCTCTCCTCGGCCGCGCGCTGGATGACCGGGCCGTCCATCACCGGGTCGGAGTACGGCAGGCCGAGCTCGATGACGTCCACGCCGTTCTCGGCGAGGGCGACCGCGGCGTCGACGCTCGTCTGCAGGTCCGGGAAGCCGGCCGGCAGGTACCCGACGACGGCACCGGCGCGCTCGGTGTTGGCCGCGTCGATCGTCGACGCGACCGAGGTGTTCGAGTTCGTGCTCACAGCTGTACCGCGTTCTCGTCGAGGATGCCGAAGTAGCGGCTGGCGGACGCCACGTCCTTGTCGCCACGGCCGGACAGGTTGACCAGGATGACCCCGTCGGGACCGAGCTCCTTGCCGAGCTTGATCGCACCGGCGAGGGCGTGCGACGACTCGATGGCGGGGAGGATGCCCTCGGTCCGGCTGAGGAGTCGGAACGCCTCCATCGCCTCGGCGTCGGTGATGGGCTCGTACTTCGCCCGGCCGATCGCCGCGAGGTGCGCGTGCTGCGGCCCGACGCTCGGGTAGTCGAGCCCGGCGGAGATGCTGTGGCTCTCGATCGTCTGGCCGTCCTCGTCCTGCATGAGGTACGACTTCGTGCCCTGGAGGACGCCGGTCCGGCCGAGCGAGATGCTCGCGGCGTGGCGGCCGGTCTCGATGCCGTCGCCGCCCGCCTCGTACCCGTGGAGGGCGACGGACTCGTCGTCGAGGAACGCGTCGAAGATGCCCATCGCGTTCGACCCACCGCCGACGCAGGCTGCCACCGCGTCGGGCAGCCGGCCGACCTTGTCGAGGACCTGCTGCCGGGCCTCGTCCCCGATCACCTTGTGGAACTCACGGACCATCTCGGGGAACGGGTGCGGACCCGCGACCGTGCCGAGCAGGTAGTGGGTGTGCTCGACGTTCGCGACCCAGTCACGGAGCGCATCGTTGATGGCGTCCTTGAGGGTGCGCGAGCCGGTCTCGACCGGGATGACCTCGGCACCGAGCAGTCGCATGCGAGCGACGTTCAGTGCCTGCCGCTCGGTGTCGACCGCGCCCATGTAGACGACGCAGTCCATGCCGAACAGCGCCGCGGCCGTGGCGGTGGCGACACCGTGCTGGCCGGCCCCGGTCTCCGCGATCAGCCGAGTCTTGCCGAGCCGCTTCGCCACGAGCGCCTGCCCGAGCACGTTGTTGATCTTGTGCGACCCGGTGTGGTTGAGGTCCTCGCGCTTGAGGATGATCCGGGCACCGCCGGCGTGCTTCGCGAACCGCGGCACCTCGGTGATGATCGACGGACGGCCGGTGTAGTCACGCTGCAGGTCGTCGAGCTCCTGCCGGAACGCCGGGTCGGCCCAGGCCTCGCGGAAGGCCGCCTCGAGCTCGTCGAGCGCCAGGACGAGCGACTCGGGGACGAAGCGTCCGCCGAAGTCGCCGAAGTACGGGCCGTGCTGATCGCGGAGCGAGGTCACGATGTGCCTTCCGTGCAGGATCCGATGGGGTGGGTCGGACCGGGGTGGATCGGGTGGGGCGCCGGGAGCGGGAGGTCACCGCGACGGGACGGTCGCGGGACCGGATGCCGTCAGGACCGGGCGGCGGCGATGAACGACGCGAGCGTGGCGGCGGGGTCGTCGCCCGTGACGAGCGCCTCCCCCACCAGGACGACGTCGGCACCCGCGGACCGGTAGTGCGCGACGTCGGCGGGACCGGCGACGGCGGACTCAGCGACGCGGACCACCCCGTCGGGGATGCGGTCGGCGAGCGAGCCGAAGAGGTCGCGGTCGAGCGAGAAGTCGGTGAGGTCGCGGGCGTTGACGCCGAGGATTCGGGCACCGGCGTCGAGACCGCGTGAGACCTCGTCGGCGGAGTGCGCCTCGACGAGCACGCGCATCCCCAGCTCCTCGGCGAGGCCGTGGAGCTCGACGAGCTGTGCCTGCTCGAGCGCGGCGACGATGAGCAGCACCACGTCCGCTCCCGCCGCACGGGCTTCGACGACCTGGTACGGGTCGGCGATGAAGTCCTTGCGGAGCACCGGGACGCCGACGCGGGCCTTGACGGCCTCGAGGTCGGCCAGGCTGCCGAGGAACTTGCGCCCCTCGGTCAGGACACTGATCGTGGACGCTCCACCGCGTTCGTACTCCGCGGCGAGGGCCGCGGGGTCGGCGATGGGCGCCATCGAGCCGCGGGACGGGCTCGCCCGCTTGACCTCGGCGAGGATCTTGACGTCATCGCCCGGGGCGAGGAAGGTCAGCGCGTCGAGGGGCGACGCCACCCGGTCGAGGTCGCGCTCGACGTCCGCGTAGGGACGGTCGGCGCGACGGGCGGCCGCGTCCTCGAGCGCGCCCGCGACGAGGGTCTCGAGCACGTTCGGCATGGTCGGACTACTCGCCGTGGTGCTTCGGGACGAACTTCGGGCCGTTGACGCCGTAGCCCGCCTTGGCCATCACGGCGCCGACGATCAGGCCGACGACGACGACCGCGGCGGAGATCCAGACACCGATCGGCTGGTCGAACCAGAAGAAGAGGGTCCCGGCCGCGAATCCGATCAGCATGATGACGACGGCCGTCCAGGCTGCCGGCGAGTGGCCTTCGCCGAGTTCTGCGGGCTCAGTGTTGCTCACGGTGCTCCTCGTTCTGCTCCGGCGTCGTCGGTCGATCGCCGTCCCCCAACCCTACCGCGTCGACCGTGACGCTCCCGGCACGCTCGCCGTCGGCGGACGGCTCCGGGTCGGCGCCACCCGGGCGCTCGGCGGTCGGCTCGGTCGGGTCCGTCCCCGCCGACAGGTTGTCCCAGTCCGTCACGGCGTCGCGCTGCGTGACCGCGGCGCGTGCGTCGGCAGCCGCCCCCGCGGTGGCGGCCCCGTACTTCCGGCTCGGCCCCGGCCACGCGCGCTGCACGAACAGCACGACGATCCCCAGCACCACCGCCAGCACGCCGCCGGCGATGCCGACCGCCGGCCACGCCGTGACGTCGACCGAGGACACGACGCGCCGGACACCGCCGAGGTCGCTCACCCCGGCGACCTCGCCGATCGCCGCGCGTGCCGACGCGACCGGGTCACGGAGCGCGGACACGCCCATGACCACGACGGCGACACCGAGCAGCACCTCGACCACGGCGAGCACGACCCGGAGCACCCGTCCCGCGATCGTCAACGCGAGGAACAGCGCCAGGCTGGCGATCGCGAGCGCGGTGTACTGCGGCACGGTCTTCGACCCGTCGGCGGTCACGGTGGCGACCACGGCCGACCCCGCGCGCAGGTGCACGGTGAACCACGTCTGGGTCCACGACAGCATCACGATGCCCGCGACCAGCAGTCCGGCGACCACGACGAGCGGACGGGAGCGTCGGGGCGTCACGACCGTACCTCGCGCATGCGGTTGGCGGTGGCGACCGCACGCAGCGGCGCCGCGGCCTTGTTCACGGTCTCGGTGTGCTCGGTCGCCGGGTCCGAGTCGGCGACGAGGCCGGCTCCGGCCTGCACCCGTGCGACGCCGTCCCGGATCATCGCGGTCCGGATGGCGATCGCGAGGTCGGCGTCCCCGGCGAAGTCGAAGTAGCCGACCACACCGGCGTACGCGCCACGCTTGGCCGGCTCCAGCTCGTCGATGATCTCGAGCGCCCGTGGCTTCGGCGCGCCCGAGAGCGTGCCCGCGGGGAAGGTCGCCCGGAACACGTCGATCGCCGAGGCGTCCGGACGCACGGCGCCCTCGACACTCGACACGAGGTGCATGATGTGGCTGAACCGCTCGACCGTCATGAACTCGGTCACCGCGACGGTGCCCGGCTCGCACACCTTCTGCAGGTCGTTGCGGGCGAGGTCGACGAGCATGAGGTGCTCCGCGCGCTCCTTCGGGTCCTCGAGGAGGTCCTCGCCGAAGCGCACGTCCTCCTCCGGCGTCGCACCACGCGGGCGTGACCCGGCGATCGGGTGCGTGATGGCCCGGCCGGCCTGCACCTTCACCAGTGCCTCCGGTGAGGCCCCGACGATCCAGAACGGGTCGTCGTGGGTGTCGTGGAGCGCGAGGAAGTACATGTACGGGCTCGGGTTGAGCGTCCGCAGGACCCGGTAGACGTCGAGCGGGTCCGCGGTGACCTCGTGGTCGAACCGCTGCGAGATGACCACCTGGAAGACGTCGCCGTCGCGGATGAACTCCTTCGAGCGCGCGACCGCGGCCATGTACTCGTCCGGGGTCGACCGGTGCGAGGGGGTCGGGTCGGCGATGTCGAAGGCCTCGGCCACGGTCGCGACCGTCGGCTGGACGAGGTCGGCCTGCATCCGGTCGAGCCGGCCCTGGGCGTCCACCCACATCGTGTCGGCGTCGTCCACGCCGTCGTTGAGGACGCTCGCGACGAGCAGGACGAGCCCCGTGCGGTGGTCGAGCGCGGCCAGCTCGGACACGAACGCGAGTGCCTGACCCGGCACGTCGAAGTCGGCCGCGGGCACGTTCGGCAGGTGTTCCAGCTGTCGGACGGCCTCCCACCCGATGAACCCGACCGTCCCGCCGACGAGCGGGGGCGTGCCGGGGACGCGCGGCGTGGCCCAGCGCTCGTGCAGCCGGGCGAGGACGTCGAGCGGCGCGCCGTCGAGCGAGTCGACCGCACGCGAGGCGGGGATGCCAGTGTCGATCCAGACGGCACGGTCGTCGTCCTGCGTGAGGACGCCGAAGCTCCGCACGCCGACGAAGGACCAGCGCGACCACAGTCCGCCCTGTCCGGCGGACTCGAGCAGGAACGACCCCGGACGACCGTCGGCGAGCTTGCGGTAGACGCCGACGGGCGTCTCGCTGTCGGCGAAGAGCGCGCGGACGACCGGTACGACGCGGTGGTCGGCGAGGAGCCCGTCGAACTCGGCCCTGGAGGTGCTGCTGGTCATCGCGGGTCCTCCGGAGCGGTCGCCGTGACGGGCGAGAGCGGGTCGACGTCGAAGCAAGCGTGTGCCCCGGTGTGGCACGCGGCACCGACCTGCTGCACGGTCACCAGGAGGGTGTCGTCGTCGCAGTCGAGCGCCGCGGCGCGCACGTACTGCGCGTGCCCCGAGGTGTCGCCCTTGCGCCAGTACTCCTGCCGGGAGCGGGACCAGAAGGTCACCCGCCCCTCGGTCAGGGTGCGGCGGAGGGCTTCCCGGTCCATGTAGCCGAGCATGAGGACGTCCTTCGACGATTCCTCCTGCACGATCGCGGGGAGCAGGCCGTCCGCACCGAAACGCGCGCGGTCGAGGACCGCGTCGGTGCTGGTGCTGGTGCTGTCGGTCATGAGGTTCCTAGCCTACGGCGTGCCGCGGAGGGTCACGGGGGGGTGTGGAGAACCGGACGGGAGGCCCGTGGCGGCGCCGCCACGGGCCTCCCGTCCGTCAGCCGGTCCGGGTCAGCGGACGAGCTCGCCTGCGGCGCGGAGCGCCGCCTTGACGTCACCGATGGTCATCTCGCCGCGGTGGAAGACGCTCGCGGCGAGGACCGCGTCGGCGCCGGCCTCGACGGCCGGGGCGAAGTGGTCGAGGTGACCCGCGCCTCCCGAGGCGATCACCGGAACCGACGCGACCGCACGCACCGCCGCGACGAGCTCGAGGTCGAACCCGTTCTTCGTGCCGTCGGCGTCGATGGAGTTGACGAGGAGCTCCCCCGCACCGCGCTCCACCGCCTCGCGCGCCCACGCGATCGCGTCGAGGTCGGACTCGGTCCGGCCGCCGTGCGTCGTGACCACGAAGCCGGACGGCATCCGGTCGGAACGCTTGACGTCGAGCGACAGCACGACCGCCTGCGCGCCGAAGCGGTCGGCGATCTCGCCGACGAGCTCCGGGCGGGCGATCGCGGCGCTGTTCACGCCGATCTTGTCCGCACCGCACTGCTGCAGCCGTGCGACGTCGTCGACGCTGCGGACGCCACCCCCGACGGTCAGCGGGATGAAGACCTGCTCGGCCGTCCGGGTGACCGTGTCGTACATCGTCGCGCGGTTCTCGACCGTCGCGCCGACGTCGAGGAACGTCAGTTCGTCGGCGCCCTGCTCGTAGTACCGCGCAGCGAGCTCGACGGGGTCGCCGGCGTCCTGCAGGTCCAGGAAGTTCACGCCCTTCACGACGCGCCCGCCCTGCACGTCGAGGCACGGGATCACGCGGACGGCGACACCGCCCTCGCGAGCGGGTGTTCCGGAAGCGCCGCCGGACCCCGCCGCGCCGTCCGACCCTGCCGTGCTCACAGCCGCGCCGCGTGGATCGAGCTGACCAGGATCGCCCGGGCGCCGAGCTCGTACAGCGAGTCCATGATCTGGTTCATGTCCGAGCGCGGGATCATCACGCGCACCGCGGACCAGTCACGACCGTGCAGCGGCGACACCGTCGGCGACTCCATGCCCGAGGCGATCGCGGTGGCGTCGGGCACGAGCGAGGTCGGGATGTCGTAGTCGAGCATCACGTAGCCGCGGGCCACGAGCACACCGTGCAGGCGGCGGCGGAGGACGTCGATGCCGGGTCGCTCCTCGTCGGTGGCGATGAGCACGGCGGTCGACTCGAGGATGACCGGCCCGAAGATCTCGAGCCCGGCCTGCCGGAGCGTGCTGCCGGTCGAGACGACGTCGGCCACCGCGTCGGCCACGCCCAGGCGCACCGCGCTCTCCACCGCACCGTCGAGCTTGACGAGGGTGGCCGTCACGCCGTGCGCCGCGAGGAAGTCGCCGACGAGGCCGGGGTAGCTCGTCGCGACCCGCACGCCCTCGAGGTCCTGCAGCGAGGCGAAGCGACCCGGAGCGCCAGCGAACCGGAACGTCGAACCGGCGAAGTCGAGCGCGTCGACCTCGTGCGCCTCGGACCCGGAGTCGAGCAGGAGGTCGCGACCGGTGATGCCGACGTCGAGCGCGCCCGAGCCGACGTAGGTCGCGATGTCACGCGGACGGAGGAAGAAGAACTCGACCCCGTTCCGCTCGTCGATCAGGTGGAGCGCCTTCGGGTCGCGACGACCCGCGTACCCGGCCTCCCGCAGCATCTCGGAGGCGGTCTCGGACAGCGAGCCCTTGTTGGGCACGGCGATGCGGAGCATCAGGGGTCTGCTTTCTGGAGGAGGGTCGGTGACGGTCTGTCGGAGCGCGCGGGGCACGTCCTACAGATGTCGCCAGACGTCCGCCGGGGTGAGCCCCTTCGCGACCATGAGGACCTGGAGGTGGTAGATCAGCTGCGAGATCTCCTCCGAGGTGCGCTCGTCGCCCTCGTACTCGGCCGCCATCCAGACCTCGGCGGCCTCTTCCACGATCTTCTTGCCGATCTGGTGCACGCCGGCGTCCAGTTCGGCGACGGTGCCGGAGCCCTCGGGGCGCGTCCGCGCCTTCTCGGTCAGCTCCGCGAACAGGTCGTCGAACGTCTTCACGGGGACCAGGCTACCGTCCCGCGTCGGCTCGCCGACCGCACCGTCCGGACGGGAGGCACGGCTCGCGTCGTCCGCGCCGGTCACGATCGGGCTGCTGCCGCGGCGTCACGGAGGTCCGCGATGCGCTGCGCCGGCTCGCCGCCGTACACGGCCGACCCCGCGACGAGCGTGTCGGCGCCGCTGCGGACCGCCTCGGGCACAGTGTCGACCGCGATGCCGCCGTCGACCTCGAGCCACACGTCGAGTCCGGAGGCGTCGACCGCCGCGCGCGCGTCCGCGAGCTTGGGCATCACCGACGGCATGAACGCCTGGCCGCCGAAGCCCGGCTCGACGGTCATGAGCAGGATCATGTCGTAGGCGTCGAGGTGGTGGAGCACCTGCGTGATCGGCGTGCCGGGCTTCACCGCGACCGCGGCACGGGCACCGTTCGACCGGATGGCCGCGGCGGTGGCGACCGGGTCGGCGGCTGCCTCGAAGTGGAAGGTGACGCTCGACGCCCCGGTCTCGGCGTACTTCGGCGCCTCGGTGTCGGCGTCGGTGATCATCAGGTGGACGTCGAGCGGCACCGGGGACACCTCCTGCAGACGCTGCACGATCGGCAGGCCGAGCGTGAGGTTCGGCACGAAGTGGTTGTCCATCACGTCGACGTGCACCAGGTCGGCGGTCTCGATGCGGTGGAGCTCGCGCTCGAGGTTCGCGAAGTCGGCGGACAGGATGCTCGGCGAGATGCGGATCGTCACCCGGCAACCCTACCGGCGGGCGCCCGGGCTTCCGCCGCGCCCTCGCACCGTGCGAGGCCGCGGCCGGACGGCACGCTCGCACCGTGCGAGGCCGCGGCCGGGCGGCACGCTCGCACCGTGCGAGGCCGCGGTCGAACGGTGCGAGGTTCAACGCATCGTGCGACCCGTGAGACCTCGCACCGTGACCGGAACCTCGCACCAGGCTCCCGGCCCCGGGCGCTGGACACCGGGGCGCCGCGCAGCGCTCAGGCGACGCGGCGGAACAGCGCGACGAACATGGCGTCCGTACCGATCCGGTGCGGCCACAGCTGCGCGACCGGGCCGTCCGCCACCTGCGGGTCGCGGACGGCCACGGTCCGCACGACGTCCGCGGTGTCGAGCTGCTCGAGCACACCCGGGTGCCGCTCGAGCACGGCGTCGACCTGCCCGCGCGTCTCCGCGAGGTGCGGCGAGCACGTGACGTAGGCCAGGGTCCCGCCGGGTGCGAGGACGCGGACGGCTGCGTCGAGCAGCTCGGCCTGCAGTGCGGCGAGCTCCGGGACGTCCTCGGGCTGCTTGCGCCACCGGGCCTCCGGGCGACGCCGGAGCGCTCCGAGTCCGGTGCACGGCGCGTCGAGCAGCACGCGGTCGTACTGCACGCCCGCCCCGTCCCGACCGAAGCGCCGCCCGTCGCCCTCGACGACGGTGACCCCGTCCCCGAAGCCCGCCAGGGCCTTCCGCACGAGCCCGGCCCGCGCCGGCACGAGTTCGTTCGCGACGAGGTGCGCTCCGCCGACGGCGGCCTCGGCGGCCAGCAGTGCAGCCTTGCCGCCGGGTCCGGCGCACATGTCGAGCCACCGCTCCCCCGGTCGCACGGCAGAGGACCGGCTCAGCGCGAGGGCGGCGAGCTGCGAGCCCTCGTCCTGCACGCGGAGCCGTCCGGCCGCGACGCCGGGCACACGAGCGGGGTCGCCGGACACCCCGCGGATGCCGGTCGGTGAGACCGGCCGCGCGTCCGCCTCGGACCGGACGGGAGGCACGGTGCCGGTCTCCGCGTCGGCCGTCGGTCCGTCGCCGGTACGGTCCACGGCCTCGGTGCCGCCCACGTGGTCGGTGCCGCCCACGTGGTCGGTGCCGTCCGCGTCGTCGGTGCCGTCCGCGTGGTCAGTGCCGTCTGCGTCGTGGGCGCTCGTCGCGGGGGCGGTCGCCGAGGCGACGTCCTCCTCGGTCGCGAGCCCGGGCAACGCGGCGAGCTGGACGCGGGGTGCGACGTTGTCAGCCGCGAGCAGCGCGGCGAGCTCGTCGCGGGAGCGTTCGGCGGCGAGGGCGTCCCGCAGCGCCGACACGACCCAGGTCGGGTGCGACCACCGCGTCGCGAGGAGCGCATCACCACCGCGACCCTCGGTGATCGCGGCGTCCCACTCGGCGTCGGTCCGCGCGGCGACCTTCCGGAGCACGGCGTTGACGAAGCCGGTGGCGCGGCGGGCGCCGACCTCGCGGGCGAGCTCGACGGTGGCGGACACCGCGGCGTGCGTCGGCGTGCGCATGCCGAGCAGCTGGTGGGTGCCGAGGCGCATCACGTCGAGGACGTCCGCCTCGATGTTGTCGACCCGGCGGCCGGAGGCGATGCCCACGATCGCGTCGTACCGGCCGAGCATCCGGATCGACCCGTAGGTGAGCTCGGTCGCGAAGGCGGCGTCGCGTGCGGACAGACCGGCGCGTCGGATCCGCGACGGAAGGAGCAGGTTGGCGTACGCGTCGTCGACCTGCACCGCCCGGAGCACGTCGTACGCCACGCGTCGAGCCGACGTCGGGCGCGGACCGCGGCTGCGCTGGGCCCCGGCGGCGCTCACGCGAGCACCTTGCCGTCGAGCTGGCCGAGCCCGCGGGCCCAGGCCGCGGCGTCCATCGCCTTCTTGCCGGCGGGTTGCACCTCGGTGAGCACGAGCGGGACGTCGGCCGTCCCGACCAGCAGCTGACCGTCGACCAGCGCGAGCGCGCCGGGGGCGAGGTGCGTGGCGGAGGAGGGCGTGCCTCCCGGCCGGACGGAGCTGCGGAGCAGCTTCACGCGGGTCTCGCCGAGGTGGGCGAACGCCCCGGGCTCGGGCGCGACCCCTCGGATGCGGCCGTGGACCCTGACCGCGGGCTCGTCGAAGCGCACGTGCGCGTCCTCGACGGTCGGCTTCGGGGCGAGGGTGACGTCGCCGGTCTGCTCGGCGGCGACCGCGGTACCGGCCGCGAGGTCGTCGACCACGCGCGCGACGACCTCGGCGCCGGTCTCCGCCATGGCGGCGAGCACGTCACCACTCGTGGCGTCGGGGTCGATCGTGAACGGTTCCGAGGCGTACACCGGGCCGGCGTCGAGCGCCTCGACGAGCTGGAAGACCGTCGCGGCCGTCTCGGTGTCGCCGGCCATGACCGCACGTTGCACGGGGGCGGCGCCTCGGTACGCCGGCAGGTCGGAGAAGTGGAGGTTGACCCATCCGAGCCTCGGGGTGTCGAGGGCGGGTCGACGGAGCAGGGCACCGTAGGCGACGATCACCCCGAGGTCGGGCGTGAGCGCGGCGAGCTGCGCCGTGACCGCGTCGTCGACCCGGGACGCCTCGATCACGGGGAGGCCGAGTTCCTCGGCGACCTGCGCGACGGGCGTGGGCGTCAGGACCCGCTTCCGTCCCTGGGGTGTGGCGGGACGGGTGAGGACCGCGACGATCTCGTGGTCGGACGCCGCGAGTCGGCGGAGGGTGGGGACGGCCGCAGCGGGGCTGCCGGCGACGACGAGACGCATGGGGTCCATCGTCCCACGGACGCGCGGAGGGCCTCCACGCGCGTGCCGTGCTGGGGCGGTCGGTCCCGACCAGTCGTCCGTCACGCCCACTCGCGTGCGCCGTGTCCGCCCGGGTCCGTCACGACCACTGGTCACGGAGCGTCGGCGGCGTCGAGGTGGCGCCGGAGTCGCGACGGGCGCGGAGCAGCAGGACGAGCGACTCCGGGGAGTCGACCTCGTGGAGTCGGCACGGTCCGACGCTCCGTGCCCAGTCGGCCGCGAACGCTCCGGCGTCCTCACGCCGACGACCGATGCCCGTCGGCACGGCGAGGAACCGGTTGCCGCGGGTGAACCGGCGCGCGATCCAGAGTGCGACACCGAGGAGCGGTGCCCGCCGGATCCGCGTCGCCTCGGGGCGGCCGGTCTCGAGCAGGAACCGTGGGGTCCGGACGGGCCCGAAGAGCTCGGCGAAGGCGGCGGTGACGGTGCGCCGGTCGGCGACCGAGCCGCCGACGACCTCCAGCGTGAAGGCGGCGGGCACCCGGCCGGCCCACCGTGCCGTGACGCGGACGTCCCCCTCGCCGTACGCGGGGATCCGCCCGGCCCGGTGGAGTCCGTCGAGGACGACCCGCACGGCTCGGCGGTACCCGCCGACGGAGTCGAACCGTTGCCGGAGCGCGGTCCCGAGGCCGCGGGCGACCGGCCAGGCCAGTGCCACCGCGGCGGCGACGAGCAGGACCGTCCCCACGACCCCGGCAACCGCCCCGGAACGCCAGGCCTCGACGAGGCCCCGCAGTCCTTGGCCGACCACGACCAGCAGGAGCGCGAGGACGGTGGCCATCAGGGACGCGGCGGTGGGGCCGGTCGTGAACGGTGCGGCGTCCGGTTCCTCGACGACGGCGGCCGAGCCCTCACGGTCGGCGTAGGGCTCGCCGATCCGCCAGGCAGCGTGGGTGTCGGCCCGGCTCGGCATCGCGGCCGCGATGTCCGCGTCGAGCGCGGCGACGGTCTGCCGGCGGTCCTTCGCGACGAGCCCAGCGAGCCGCAGGGCCTGCGCGTCGGTGAGCGCGGTACCGGTGCCGCGGACGACCTGGGCGTCGTCCGCTCGGAGCAACCCCCAGATCTGCTCGTGCTTGCGGTGGAGGCGGCTGACGTCGGGCGCGGCCCGGAGCGGCACGTCCGGCGGGACGACGGCCGTCACGGTCCAGTTGTGGGCGACCTTCCGCGGCCACGCCGGGTCCAGGCGGAGCGTCCGGCCGCGCAGCTGCTGGGTCGCGGCCGAGGTCGCCACCGCGGTGAGGTCGATGAGCGTGTTGGCGGCCGGGCAGTCCCACCCCTCGCCGAGGAGACCCCGCGTCCCGACGACGAGCCGGGTGGTGGCGTCGGTGAGGAGCTCCGACACGGCGGACAGCACGGCGGCGGACCCGCTCGCGCCGGTGTCGACGGCGAGCACGTGGGGTGTGTCCGCGACGGTCGTGGCCGTCAGGTCGTCCCCGAGGCGTCGCCGGAGCGCCGGGAGGAGCACGTCCGCGTCGCGTGCGGCGACGCGGAGGTGCTGTGCCGTGACGAGGACCGGGTGCAGCTCGGCGAGCGTCGGATCGGCGGTCACGGTGGCGAAGGTGCGCAGGGCACCGGCACCGTGTCCGCCGCTCCCCCGGGTGTTGCCGTGCGTGGCGTGGTCGGTGACGACGACCGCCCGGAGGTGCTCGGCGGCGTCCTGACCGGCCTCCAGGCGGAGGATGTCGCCGACGGCCGTGTCCTTCGCCGCGGAGGACGCGAGCACGGTGTCGATCGGGTCCCGACCGCGTCGGACTCCCCGGTCGTTCAGGGTGAAGCCGAAGTCCACGATCGAGCGCTTGATGCGGAGCCACTGCTCGGCGCGGGCGGGGTCGGGCAGGAGCCGGTCGAGGGCGTAGCGGGCGAGCAGTCGGAGCCGCTGCTCGGCGTCGGGTGCGGTCCGGGCTCCGCGGTGGAGCAGGTCCAGCACGGGGTGGTCGGGTCGTACCTCGGCGAGCATGCGGGCGGCGGACTCGGCCACCGCGAAGTCGGCGTCGAACGCGCGGGCGAGGCGTGTCTCGGGCGTGCCGACGGTGTCGTCTGCCTCCGGCTGGAGCGTCGCGACGAGCCACTCGAGACCGTCCGGGTCGTCGAACGTGCTGGCGACCAGCTCGGCCAGGCGTTCCTCGTGTCCCCGCAGGAACGCCACCTCGTCCGCGGTGGGTTCGACGAACCAGACGTGGTCGCGGTACGGCGCGAGGTTCCCCTCCTTGACGACCGCCGGGGTCGGGACCTCGTGGTCGACCTCGCCGAGGAGTGCCGTGTAGTTGTCGTGCGCGTCGCGGTCGTCCGGCGACGGGAGCGTCGCGGTGAGACCGATGAGCACCGGCTCCCGTCCGGCATGCCGGATGCGTGCTGCGAGGTAGGCGACGACGAGTGCCCAGTGGTCGAGCAGGTGGTGGCACTCGTCGAGGACGATCGTCTCGACCCCGTGCGCGACGAGCCGGTCCACGAGTGCGCGGGCATTCGGGTGGAGCGCCGCTTCGAGGAGCGACGGGTCCTCCCGGGCGAGCCGGCGGCGGATCGCTCGGGAACGGCGAGCGATCCCCTTCCGGTACGCCGTCGGGTTCGACCGCTCGAGGTCGGCGAGCCAGGCCGCTGCGTCCTCCTCGCCGCGGCCGCCCACGACGAGTTCGCGCCGCCAGTCCGCACTCGCCAGCTCCGTGAGCGGGTTCCCGGTCTCGAGCACCGACAGCATCTGGTACGTCAGCACGGTGAGGTCGCCGGGTGCGTCCGGGTCCTCCGAGACGGCGGCGCCGCCGTCGAGCGCCGTCGCCGACCGCGCCCACTGCGACCGGATGGTGGCCGTCGGGGCGAGGGCGAGGGCGCGGGCGCCGTGCCGTCCGGCGAGCAGGAGTCCGAGGAGGGTCTTGCCGGCCCCTGGTGGCGCGACGACGTGGACGGGGTCGCCGGGCACGACGGGCACACGGTCGAGCACGTCCTGCTGGTACGTCCGCAGTCGCCCCTGGTACCGCCAGGCCGCGAGCGGTCGGCCGTCGTCCCCCGTCGTCACGGCACGAGTCTGCCACGGCGACGTGTCCCGGCTGCGCGGGCGTGGAACGAGCCGTCCACCGGCTGCGTACGGTCGGGGGCACGTCGACTCCAGGGAGGCACCATGTCCGACGTCACCACGTCCACCGACCGCTACGCCGGCTCGAGCATCCAGAAGATCGCGCTCGTCGTCGGCATCGTGTTCCTGCTCGTCGGGATCGCCGGGTTCGTCCCCGGGCTGACCACGGGCGACCTCGCCGGGGCCGGCCACGGTTCGATGGCGATGCTGCTCGGGGTCTTCCAGGTCTCGGTCCTGCACAACATCGTGCACCTGCTGTTCGGCGTCGTGGGGCTCCTCGCGGCGCGCTACCCGACCGGCTCCCGGATGTACCTCGTGATCGGCGGCATCGTCTACTTCGTCCTCTGGGTCTACGGGCTGTTCACCGCGGGCACGATGTCCGGCGCGAACTTCGTGCCGTTGAACTGGGCGGACAACTGGCTGCACCTCGTGCTCGCCGTCGGCATGGTCGCGCTCGGCATCGTGTTCCCGCGCGGCCATCGTCGCCCGGTCGGCGCCTGACGAGCGCCGCGCACCACGCACCACGCACGACGGCCCCGGGAGCTCCTCGCTCCCGGGGCCGTCACGCGACCGGCGTCAATCGCTCCCGACCGACGCGCGCGCCGCCACGAACGCGTCCACGCACCGTCGCACCTGTTCCTCGGTGTGCGCCGCCGACAGCTGCACCCGGATGCGCGCCTTCCCCTTCGGCACCACCGGGTAGCTGAACGCGGTGACGTAGACGCCGCGGGCCTGCATCTCGTCCGCGATCCGCGCCGTCCGCGCCGCGTCGTGGAACATCACGGGGACGATCGGGTGCTCCCCCGGTAGCAGCTCGAAACCGGCGGCGGTCATGAGCGACCGGAAGGTCCGTGCGTTCTCGGCGAGCCGGGCGCGAGCGTCGTCCGACCGCTCGACGAGGTCGAGTGCCGCGACGGTCCCGGCGGCGATCACCGGAGCGAGCGAGTTCGAGAACAGGTACGGGCGCGAGCGCTGCCGCAGCAGGTCGACGATCTCCCGCCGGGACGCCACGTACCCGCCGGACGCCCCGCCGAGCGCCTTGCCGAACGTGCCGGTGTACACGTCGACCCGGTCCGCGACCCCGCACAGCTCCGGGGTGCCCCGTCCGTGCTCCCCAATGAACCCGACCGCGTGCGAGTCGTCCACGATGACGAGCGCGTCGTAGCGCTCGGCGAGGTCGCAGATCTCGGCGAGCGGAGCGATCGATCCGTCCATCGAGAAGACGCCGTCGGTGACCACCGCACGGAAGCGGGCCGACGAGGCGGCGGCGAGCTGCGCCTCCAGGTCGGCGGTGTCCCGGTTCCGGTACCGGAACCGCTGCGCCTTGCAGAGCCGGATGCCGTCGATGATCGACGCGTGGTTCAGCTCGTCGGAGATGATCGCGTCCTCGGGGCCGAGCAGCACCTCGAAGAGCCCGCCGTTCGCGTCGAAGCACGACGAGTAGAGGATCGCCGCCTCGGTGCCGAGGAACCCCGCCACCCGCCGTTCGAGGTCGAGGTGCAGGTCCTGCGTGCCGCAGATGAACCGCACGCTCGCCATCCCGTAGCCCCACCGGTCGAGGGCTTCCTTCGCCGCGTCGACGAGGTCGGTCGAGTCCGCGAGCCCGAGGTAGTTGTTCGCGCAGAAGTTCAGCAGGTCGGCGCCGTCCGCCTCGATCGCCGCGCGCTGGGGACCGGCGATGCCGCGCTCCCGCTTCGTCAGGCCCGCGTCCTCGATGCCCGCCAGCTCCGTGGCCAGGTGGTCCTTGATCGCGCCGTACATCAGTGCTCCGTCCAGTCGATGACGACCTTGCCGCCGTCCGCGCTCGCCGCCGCGGCGAACGCTGCCTCCCATTCGCGCGCCGGGAAGCGCGCCGACACGATCGAGCCGATGCGGTCCCGTAGCACCGCACTCGTCTGCAGCATCGAGCTCATCGCCTGCCACGTCTCGAACATCTCGCGGCCGTAGATGCCCTTCACCGTGAGCATGTGCGTGACGACCTTGCCCCAGTCCACCGCGATCGGGCCGCTCGGCAGTCCGAGCATCGCGATCCGGCCGCCGTGGTTCATGTTCTCGACCAGGGCGGGCAGCGCGGTGGGCGCGCCGGACATCTCGAAGCCGACGTCGAAGCCCTCGCGCATGCCGAGCTTCGCCTGCGCGTCCCGGAGCGCGGCGGCGCCGTCGCCCTGCACCCCGTCCCCTCGGACGTCGACGCCGAGGTCGGCGCCCATCGCCTCGGCCATCCGGAGCCGGTTCGGGCTCACGTCCGTGCCCACGACGAACCGTGCACCGGCGTGCCGGGCGACCGCGATCGCCATGAGCCCGATCGGGCCGCACCCGGCGACGACCACGTCCTCGCCGACGAGCGGGAACGCGAGCGCCGTGTGCACCGCGTTGCCGAGCGGGTCGAACAGCGCGCCGACCTCGGGCTCGACGGGTCCGTGGTGCACCCACACGTTCGTGCCGGGCAGGGTGAGGTACTCCGCGAACGCGCCGTCGCGCTGCACCCCGAGGCCCTTCGTCCGGATGCACATCTGTCGGCGGCCGGCGCGACAGTTCCGGCAGGTGCCGCACACGATGTGGCCCTCGCCGGACACGAGGTCCCCGACGGCGACGTCACGCACGGCGGCGCCGACCTCGACGACCTCCCCGAAGAACTCGTGGCCGGGGACGAGGGGGGCGGTCACCGCCGAGGCCGCCCAGTCGTCCCACCGCTGGATGTGCAGGTCCGTCCCGCAGATCCCGGTGCGGAGGACCCGGATGAGGACCTCGTCCTCCGTCGGTTCCGGCACCGGCCGGTCGGTCATGATCAGACCCGGACCCGCGTCCGGCTTCCAGAGCGCCCGCATCGGCGTCACCTCGTCACTTCGTCGTGCGTGTGATGTGTTCGGCGGTGGTTCGTGGCCACCGTCGTCCAGCCTCCCACAGGTCGGCTCCCGCTCGCTGCGTGTCGCGTCCGGTACCGGCCGGGAGGCACGGCTCGCCCCCGCCACGCGGCGCGCGTCCGGTGGTCGGCTGCGTCGCGTCCGCGCGCTGGCGTGTCCTGCGGTCGGCTGCGTCGCGCGGGGGCCTTCGGCGCCGATCGTTGCGCGTGCAAGGAGCGACGGCGCCGTTGTCGCACGACGACGACGGAGTCGTTCCGCGACGACGGCCGAAGACGCCGATCGTTGCGCGCACAAGGGACGACGGCGCCGTCGTCGCACGACGACGGACGGGTCGTTCGGCAGCGGCGGCGGGCGCTGCCACGCGTCCGTCGCCGGCGGATCAGACCTCGGTGAAGGGCTCGGCGTCGTCGAGTCGCACGCGCAGGGTCGGCGCCGCTCGCCGTCGGTTGCCGCCCGGGAGCACCCGCCGGGTCGACGAGCGCCGGATCACCTCGGCCTTGAGCGTCGCTGCGACCTCCGCACCGTGCGCGTACGGGAACCGCACGATCGCCCGGACGGTCCCCGGCACCGGGTCGCCCTCGACCGGCACCGGCCCGAGGACCGGACCCACCAGGGCGTCGCCGAGGGCCTCGACCGCAGCCGTCACGGCCTCGTCCGTCCCGGTGAGCGTCGCGACCCGCACCGCCGGCGGGAAGTGCAGCTCGCGCCGGTCGGCGAGCTCGTCGTGCGCTGGTCCGTCGAGTCGCCACGTCGCCATCGCGGTCGCGAGCCGCCCGCCGATGCCGACGAGGTAGACCTCGGCACCGGGCGCCCCCTTCGCCGCGGCGTTCGTCCAGAACCGCAGGACGTCCTCCTGCACCCGGAGACCTTCACGGGCGAGCAACCGCTCGCCGTCGAGGAGCAGCACGCACGCGTAGCCGCCGGGCACGCTCGGCTCCGCTCCTCGGGTGGCGACGACCACCGCGGGTCGGGCGGGGACCTCGTCGAGCGGCCGTGAACCGTCGGCGACCACGATCCTCGTGCCGGGGAACGCGCGACCGAGCTCGTCGGCGGTGCGCTGCGCCCCCTGCCCGACCGGCTTGAGCTTCCCGCCGCCGCAGGTCGGGCAGCGGAACCCGACCGCGAGGGCTCCGCAGAACCGGCACTGCGGCGTCGCGTTCCGGTGCGGGCTGCCGAGCGGTCCCGCGCACACCCGGCAGTGGGCTCGCTCCCCGCAGTCGGCGCAGACGAGCCCGGTGCCGAAGCCCGGGTTCGCGACCTGGACGAGCACCGGGCCGTGCTGGCTGGCCTCGCGGGCTGCCCGCCACGCCGTGCTCGGGATCCGGGCCTGCGCAGCGAAGCCCTCGGCACTCGCCTGCTGCGCCGTGGGGATCACCTTCGGCGTCGGCACCCGGTACGGCGCGACCTCCTGCAGCCAGTGCAACTCGACGAGTCGTTGCACGTCGGTCGAGCGAGCGTGCGCGAGGAACAGGAGCGCGGCGCCGGACTGGGCGGTCCGGACGAGCGCGACGTCCCGGGTGTGCACGTACGGCGCCCGGGGCTCGATGAACGAGGCGTCCCCGTCGTCCCACATCGCGATGAGCCCGAGCTCGGTCGCCGGCGCGAACACCGCCGTGCGGTTGCCGATCGCGACCACCGCGTGGGTGCGGGCCTGCAGCAGTGCCTTCGCCCGCTGGCCGTTCGTCTGCTTGGCGTCGAACCGGACGACCCGTTCGGACGGCAGCAGGGCGAGGAGGGCGCGTTCGAGGTCGGCCACGTCGCGGAAGTCCGGCACGGCGAGCACGGCCGACTGCTCGCGGGCGACGACCTGCGACGCCGCCTGCGCGAGGGTCGCGGCCCACCCGGGGACCCAGACGGGCTCGTCAGCGGAGCCGAGGTCGACGGGGTGGGGCACAGCGTCGACCGCAGCCCGACCGTGGTCGGTGAGCAGTGCCTCCAGGACGCCGTCGGCGTAGCCGGTGACGGGGGCGGGCTCGACCGTCGGCGGCGACCACGATGTGTCGCGGGCCAGCCAGGCCTTCTCGGCACGCACCTGACGGGTCGGGACGGCGAGCCGGAGTACGTCGGAGGCGACGCCCGCGGCGCGGTCCGCGACGGCTCGAGCCAGGACCCAGACCTCGGGTGCCAGGACCGGCACCGGGGAGAGGACCTCCTCGACCTGGCTGAGCTCGCCCGGCCAGTCCCCTTCCGAGACGACCTCGACGACGTACGCGTCGGACATCCGAGCGCCGGTGCGGAGCGGCACCTTCACGCGGACCCCGGGCACGCAGTCGTCCTCGAGCTCGCTCGGCACCCGGTAGTCGAACAGACGGTCCAACTGCGGGAGCGGCGAGTCGAGGACGACACGCGCGACGGTGGTCACGCGGGACCGCTAGACGGTGGCGGGGACGAGTCCTGCCGCGGCGCGCAGCTCCTCGACGCGGTCGAGCTGCTCCCACGTGAAGCCGGGGAGCTCGCGACCGAAGTGGCCGTACGTCGCCGTGGTGGCGTAGCGCGGCTTGAGGAGGTCGAGGTCGCGGATGATCGCGGCGGGACGGAGGTCGAACACCTGCAGGATCGCGGCCTCGATCGTGGCGTCGTCGACGTGGCCGGTCCCGAAGGACTCGACGTACAGCCCGACGGGCTTGGCGCGACCGATCGCGTACGCGACCTGGACCTCGAGGCGGTCGGCGAGGCCCGCGGCGACGGCGTTCTTCGCGACCCAGCGGAGCGCGTACGCGGCCGAGCGGTCGACCTTCGACGGGTCCTTGCCCGAGAACGCGCCGCCGCCGTGCCGGGAGGCTCCGCCGTAGGTGTCGACGATGACCTTGCGTCCGGTGAGGCCGGCGTCGCCCTGGGGGCCACCGATCTCGAACCGTCCGGT
The DNA here is from genome assembly GCF_051548005.1 of Curtobacterium flaccumfaciens. Classification (GTDB taxonomy): domain Bacteria; phylum Actinomycetota; class Actinomycetes; order Actinomycetales; family Microbacteriaceae; genus Curtobacterium. The sequence continues at coordinate 34,787 of NZ_JBPUGH010000004.1, forward strand.
CGGGTTCACGATGACGTCGACGTGCGACGAGTCGAGGTCGACGAGGTCGAGCACCGGACGGATCACGTGCTCGGTGACGTCGGCGGTCAGCTGCTCGAGCGTGACGCTCGGCGCGTGCTGGGTCGAGAGCACGACGGTCTCGACGGTCTTCGGCACGACGCCGTCGTAGCCGACCGTGACCTGCGTCTTGCCGTCGGGGCGGAGGTAGGGCAGCTCGCCCGACTTCCGGACCGCGGCGAGCCGCTCGGCGAGCCGGTGCGCGAGCCAGATGGCGACCGGCATGTACTCGGGCGTCTCGTTCGTCGCGAAGCCGAACATGATGCCCTGGTCGCCCGCACCCTGGCGGTCGAGCGGGTCGACACCGGCACCCGAGCGGCTGTCGAGCGACTCGTCGACTCCCTGGGCGATGTCCGGAGACTGCGCGCCGATCGACACCTCGACGCCGCAGGTGCGACCGTCGAAGGAGACCTCGGACGAGTTGTACCCGATGCCCGTGATGACGTCGCGGACCAGCTTCGGGATCTCGACGTAGCCGGAGGTCGTGACCTCACCGGCGACGTGCACGAGCCCCGTCGTCACCATGGTCTCGACGGCGACGCGCGCGTGCGGGTCGACCGCGAGCAGTGCGTCGAGGATGGTGTCCGAGATCTGGTCGCAGATCTTGTCGGGGTGCCCCTCGGTCACCGACTCGGACGTGAAGAGGCGCAGGTTGCTCGTCGTCACCGGGATCAGTCGGTGGGCTGCTGCTGCTTGGTGACCGTCAGCTTGTCCTCGTTGATCTCGTGGAGCGCGACGGACAGCGGCTTGTCGTCGATGGTCGAGTCGACGAGCGGACCGACGTTGTCGAAGAGCGAGCCCTCGTGCAGGTCGGCGTAGTAGTCGTTGATCTGGCGGGCGCGCTTCGACGCGAAGATCACGAGCGCGTACTTCGACTCGACCTTGGCGAGCAGGTCGTCGATGGGCGGGTCGATGATGCCCTGGGGGTTGGCCATGGTGTCTCCTGTCGAGGGAAGAATTCGGTCGCCCGTCAGGGCGCAGTGAACAAGTCTACGACTTCGTGTGCCGCGGTGCTGACATCGGAGTTCACGATCTTCACGTCGAACTCGTCCTGTGCGGCGAGCTCGACCTTCGCGGTCTCGAGTCGTCGTGCCTGTTCCTCGGCGGACTCGGTGCCGCGGCCGATGAGCCGACGCACCAGTTCCTCCCACGTGGGCGGCAACAGGAACACCAGCACGGCCTCGGGCATGGCGTCCTTCACCTGACGGGCGCCCTGCAGGTCGATCTCGAGCATCACCCGGTCGCCGGCATCGAGCGCGCGGTCGATCGGCGGACGTGGTGTGCCGTACCGGTAGGAGTTGTGCACGGTCGCCCACTCGAGGAGTTCGCGGTCGCGGATCATCCGGTCGAACTCGGCGTCGTCGACGAAGTAGTAGTGCACGCCGTCGACCTCGCCGGGTCGGGGCTTGCGGGTCGTCGCGGAGACGCTGAGGTTGACGTCCGGGAAGTGCTCGCGGATGTACGCGCTGACGGTGCCCTTGCCGACCGCCGTGGGACCGGCCAGCACGACGAGCTTCGACGCCGTGCGCTTCCCCCCGCGCGCGGCGAGCCAGTCGGCCAGTGCCGAACGCTGCCGGACGCCGAGTCCGCCGAGTCGCTTCGACGTCGCGATCCGCAGCGCCTGCATCACGGAGTCGGCACGCGCCGGGCCGATGCCCGGGAGGGACGTCAGGAGGTCACGGACGCGCAGCGACTTCTCCGCCGGCGCGTCCTCGTCGGACCACGCGGCCCGGGCGACCTCGAGCGGTGTCCGCTCCCCCGCGACGATCGCGGCCTTGACCGCGGCCCGGGCGCGTCGTGCTGCCACCGCGGCCTGGGCTGCCGCGACCCGGTCGACCTCCGGAGGGTTCCGGTGGGCCGGGAGTCCCTGGCGTTCGGTCTCGTCCGTCACGCGGCGGCCCCGAGTGCCGCGGCGATCCGGTCGGCGCGGTCGGCGACGAGCGCGGCAACGCCGTCGGGGCCGTCCACGAGCAGACCGCGCGACTCGTTCACGAGCACCTGCCCGGCGCGGGCTCCGTACAGCGCGCGGAGGTCCTCGATGCGGGCACCCTGCGCGCCGAAGCCCGGTGCGAGCACCGGCGCGGTGCCGATGTCGTCGCCCGAGATGCCGAAGTCGTCGAGGTCGAGGGTCGCGCCGAGCACGAGCCCGACGTCCCCGAGGGGCTGCTCGGCTGCGCTCTGGTTGTCGTCTGCCACGTCCTCGACGATACCGGCCGCCACGGTCCGGCCGGCACGCGGCCCCTCCGCGAGCACCGCGGTCTGCAGCACGCGCGCCTCGGGGTTGCTCGTCGCCGCGAGCACGAAGACCCCGGCACCGTTCGCCCGCGCGAGGTCGATCGTGCCGCGCAGCGACCCGTAGCCGAGGTACGGCGACACGGTCATCGCGTCGGCCCGGAACGGTCCGTCGCGGTCGACCCACGCCTCCGCGTAGTCGTCACCGGTGCTGCCGATGTCGCCGCGCTTCACGTCGGCGACGACCAGGAGGCCCGCATCGCGTGCCCGACGGAGCGTCGCATCGAGCGCACGGTACCCCGAGACCCCCGCCGCCTCGAAGAACGCGATCTGCGGCTTCACGACCGCGGCGCGGCCGGCGGCCGCGTCGACCAGGGTGGCGCCGAAGGCGGTCAGCCCCTGCTCGTCGCGGCCGAGCCCCCACGCCGCCAGGGTGGCGGCGTGGGGGTCGATGCCGACGCACAGCGCGGAACGCGACGCCATGGCGGACGCGAGCCGGACGCCGAAGGGGGTCGTGCCTCTCCCCACCGGCACCGCCGACGCGCCGCTGGCGCGTCGGTCCGGGACCGGCGGCGTGGGCCCAGGCCGGGTGTCAGCAGTCACGAGACCGGCCGTCACCAGGTGGCGCGCTCGAGCGCGTAGTCCTGCAGGCTGCGGACCGTGTGCTCGGTGCCGATCGTCTCGATCGCGGCGACCGCCGCGCCGAGCTGGGCGATCGTCGTGAACAACGGCTTGTCCGCCGCGACCGTCGCCGCGCGGATCTCGTAGCCGTCGGCACGACCGGCCGCGCCGGAGGGCGTGTTGATGACGACGTCGACCTCGCCGCGGGCGAGCAGGTCGACGACGCTCTCGCCGCCCTCGCTGTACTTGCCGACGAGGGTGACCTCGATGCCGTTGCGGCGGAGGACCTCGGCGGTTCCCTCGGTCGCGGTGATCGTGAAGCCGAGCTGCTGGAGGCGGTGGATCGGCAGGACGACCTGGCGCTTGTCGGTGTCGGCGACGCTCACGAAGACGGTGCCGCTCGTCGGCAGGCCACCGTACGCGGCGTCCTGCGACTTGAGGAACGCGCGCGGGAAGTCGCGGTCGATGCCCATCACCTCGCCCGTGGAGCGCATCTCGGGGCTGAGCACCGAGTCGACGACCTGGCCGTCGTGCGTCCGGAACCGGCGGAAGGGCAGGACGGCCTCCTTGACGGCGACCGGAGCCTGCGGGGGCACCGACGAGCCGTCGCGCTCGGGCAACAGGCCCTCGGTGACCAGCTGGTCGATGGACGTTCCCGTCATGATGCGGCTCGCGGCCTTGGCGAGCGGGATGCCGAGCGCCTTCGAGACGAACGGGACCGTGCGGCTCGCACGCGGATTGGCCTCGAGCACGTAGAGCACGCCGGCGCCGATCGCGAACTGCACGTTGAGCAGGCCCTGCACGCCGATGCCGCGCGCGATCCGCTCGGTGGCCTCGACCACACCGCGGATCTCCGCCTTGCCCAGTCCGACCGGGGGCAGGGTGCACGCCGAGTCGCCGGAGTGGATGCCGGCCTCCTCGATGTGCTCCATGATCCCGCCGATGTACAGGCGCTCCCCGTCGAACAGGGCGTCGACGTCGATCTCCACCGCGTCGTCGAGGAAGCGGTCGACCAGCAGCGGCAGCTCCGGGCCGATGATCGCCTGGTCGGCCATGCGGTCGAAGTAGTCGGCGAGGGCGGTCGGGTCGTAGACGATCTCCATGCCGCGGCCGCCGAGCACGAACGACGGGCGGACGAGGACCGGGTAGCCGATCTCCTCGGCCACGGCGGTCGCGCTCGCGAGGTCGTGCGCCGTGCCGTTGCGGGGTGCGAGGAGGCCTGCCTCGTCGAGGATCGCGGAGAACTGGCCACGCTCCTCGGCCGAGTCGATCGCCGTGGGCGAGGTCCCGAGGATGGGGATCCCCGCGGCCTCGAGCGGCTTCGCGAGCCCGAGGGCCGTCTGCCCGCCGAGCTGCACGACGACGCCGACGAGCTCGCCGGACGCCGCCTCGGCCTCGATGACCTCGAGGACGTCCTCGGTGGTCAGCGGCTCGAAGTAGAGGCGGTCCGAGGTGTCGTAGTCGGTGGAGACCGTCTCGGGGTTGCAGTTGATCATGATCGTCTCGAACCCGGCGTCGCTCAGCGCGAAGGAGGCGTGCACGCAGGAGTAGTCGAACTCGACGCCCTGGCCGATGCGGTTCGGACCGGAGCCGAGGATGACGACCTTCTTGCGGTCGCTCGCGGCGACCTCGGTCTCGGTGTCGTACGACGAGTAGTGGTACGGCGTGAGGGCCGGGAACTCACCGGCGCACGTGTCCACCGTCTTGAAGACCGGTCGGATGCCGAGCGCATGGCGGGCGTCCCGGGCGTCCTGCTCGGTGATCCCGCGCAGGGCCGCGATCTGCGCGTCGCTGAACCCGTGCTCCTTCGCCCAGCGCAGGGTGTCGGCGTCGAGGGTCTCGGCGTCCCGCACCTCGTCGGCGACCTCGTTGATGAGGACGATCTGGTCGATGAACCACGGGTCGATCTTCGTCGCCTCGAAGACCTCCTCCGCCGTTGCACCGGCGACGAGCGCCTGCTGCACCGTGACGATGCGGCCGTCGGTCGGGGTCTTCGACTTCTCGAGCAGCGCGTCCTTGTCGAGCTCGGCGGCCGGGGTGTCCCAGTGGAACGACGAGCCGCGCTTCTCGAGCGAGCGGAGCGACTTCTGCAGGGCGGTGGCATAGTTCCGGCCGATGGCCATCGCCTCGCCCACGCTCTTCAGGGTCGTGGTGAGGGTGGCGTCCGCGGCCGGGAACTTCTCGAACGCGAACCGCGGGGTCTTCACGACGACGTAGTCGAGCGTCGGCTCGAAGCTCGCCGGCGTCACCTGCGTGATGTCGTTCTGGATCTCGTCGAGGCGGTACCCGATGGCGAGCTTCGCAGCGATCTTCGCGATCGGGAAGCCCGTCGCCTTCGATGCGAGGGCCGACGAGCGCGACACGCGGGGGTTCATCTCGATGACGATGATGCGGCCGTTCGACGGGTCGACGGCGAACTGGATGTTGCAGCCACCGGTGTCGACGCCCACGCGGCGGATGATGTCGATGCCGATGTTCCGCATGTTCTGGTACTCGCGGTCGGTCAGCGTCAGGGCCGGGGCGACCGTGATCGAGTCGCCGGTGTGGACGCCGACCGGGTCGACGTTCTCGATCGAGCAGATGACGACCGTGTTGTCGAAGTTGTCCCGCATGAGCTCGAGCTCGTACTCCTTCCAGCCGAGGATCGACTCCTCCAGGAGCACCTCGGTGGTCGGGCTGGACTGGAGGCCGTCACCGACGAAGCGGACCAGTTCCTCCTCGTTGTAGGCGAAGCCCGAGCCGAGGCCGCCCATCGTGAAGGACGGACGGACGACGAGCGGGTACCCGAGATCGGCCGCGTACTCCTTGGCTTCCTCGAGGGTGTGCGCGATGTGGCTGCGGGCGACGTCGGCGCCGGACTCGAGTACGAGCTCCTTGAAGAGCTGGCGGTCCTCGCCACGCTGGATGGCGTCGACCTTGGCGCCGATGAGCTCGACGCCGTGCTTCTCGAGGATCCCGGCCTCGTCGAGCTTGATCGCCGCGTTCAGGGCGGTCTGTCCGCCGAGCGTCGGCAGGACGGCATCGGGCCGCTCGATCTTGATGATCTCCTCGAGCGAGGCGTTCGTGATCGGCTCGATGTACGTCGCGTCCGCGAAGTCGGGGTCCGTCATGATCGTCGCCGGGTTCGGGTTGACGAGGATGACGCGGACCCCCTCGGCGCGGAGGACGCGGCACGCCTGGGTGCCGGAGTAGTCGAACTCGGCGGCCTGCCCGATGACGATCGGGCCGGAGCCGATGACGAGGACGGAGTTGATGTCTGCGCGCTTCGGCATCAGTTGGCTTCCTTGGTGACGTCGGCTGCGGGGGTGGTGGCGGTGGCGGTCGCCGGGTCGAGCGGCTGGCCCGCGCGTCGCTCGCGCACGAGGTCCGCGAACCGGTCGAAGAGGTACATGGAGTCGTGCGGACCGGCCGCTGCCTCCGGGTGGTACTGCACGCTGAACGCGGGGACGTCGAGCGCGCGGAGCCCCTCGACCACCTGGTCGTTCAGGGAGTAGTGGGAGACCTCGACGCGGCCGAACCCGGCGGGCGACTCGATGACCTCGCCGAGGGGCGCGTCGACCGCGAAGCCGTGGTTCTGGCTCGTGATCTCGACCTTGCCGGTCGCCGTGTCGAGCACCGGCTGGTTGATGCCGCGGTGACCGAACGGCAGCTTGTACGTGCCGAAGCCGAGCGCACGGCCGAGCAGCTGGTTGCCGAAGCAGATGCCGAAGAACGGGCGACCGGTCTTCAGGCTGTCCTGCAGGAGTTCGACCTGGGCGTCGCTCGCGGCCGGGTCGCCGGGGCCGTTCGAGTAGAAGAGCGCGTCGGGGTCGAGGGCTTCGAGGGCCTCGGCCGTGATGTCCTGGGGCACGACGTGCACCTCGAACCCGCGCTCGGCGAGGTACCGGGTGGTCGAGGCCTTCACACCGAGGTCGAGCACGGCCAGCCGGCCGATCTGCTCGCCGACCGCGGGGACCACGTAGGTCTCGGGGGTGGACACGACCGAGGAGAAGCTCGCCCCGGCCATGCCGGCCTGCTCGCGGACGGCAGCGAGCTGCTCGTCCGGCGACAGGTCCGCGTGGGCGCCGCTGAACACGCCGCCCTTCATGGCACCGGCGTCACGGATCCGACGGGTGAGCGCCCGGGTGTCGATGCCGGAGATGCCCACGATGCCGTCACGGACGAGGTGGTCGTCGAGCGTCGCGTTCGCGCGGTGGTTCGACACGATGCGGCTCGGGTCGCGCACCACGTACCCGGCCACCCAGATGCGGCGGGACTCGGGGTCCTCGTCGTTCACACCCGTGTTGCCGATGTGCGGCGCGGTCTGCACCACGATCTGCCCGGCGTAGGACGGGTCGGTCAGCGTCTCCTGGTACCCGGTCATGCCGGTCGCGAAGACCACCTCACCCAGGGATCGGCCTCGAGCGCCGTACGCCCGTCCGTCGTAGCGGGTGCCGTCCTCGAGGACCAGTACGGCCCGTTCGCGTGTCATCAGTTCGTCCCTTCGCCCGCGGTGTGCGGGTGCTCGTGCTTCGTCGTCGGTCCCTGCAGGGCGGCGAGTGCTGCTGCCGCGTCGCCCTCCGGGAACCGGAAGTAGGTGTCGAGGTCCGTCGCACCTGCGGCGCCGGTCGCCGTCCATCGCAGACGGACCAGTCCCCCGGGCTCGACCACGCGGTCGATGGCCCACGTGGCGCGGTCGGCGCCGCGGACGGCGTCGCTCGCGACCCAACGGTCGGGTGCCCCGGCGTGGTGCAGCACGACGCCGTGCTCGTGGACGGTCACGCCGCCGCGGCTGCGGAAGCCGAGACCGCCGGCGGTGATGCGCTCCAGCGGCTGGTCCGCGCGGGTCGTCGCGACCGTGAAGCCGTCCCACGACCCGACCTGCGGACCCGGGTCGGCCGGGACCGGGACGGGAGGCACGGCTGCGGCCTGCGCGCGGCTCCGGGTCCGCCAGGTGCGCGCCATCGCGAGGAACAGCAGGGCCACCAGGAGGAGGATGACTCCCCCGGTGAGCCACCGGGCGGCGTCGCCGCTCACCGCGCTGCAGCCCGGGTCGCGGCGGCCTGCGACGTGACCGTCTCGGCGTGCGCCGTGATCGTCTCGGCGGCGCGCGCCGCGACCGTCTCGTCGTCGACGACGGTGCCGTCGAGCACGGTCGGGTAGCCGTGGTGGAACGTGGCGACGACCCGGCCGGGCAGGCGCATGCCGAGGTACGGCGAGTTCTGCGACTGGCCGGCGAGGTCGGTCACGGCGAACTCCCGTGACGCACTCGGGTCGTAGAGCGTGACCTCGGCCGGGGCGCCCTCGGCGATCCGCTGCCCGTGGCCCTCGACCTGGCCGATGCGCGCCGGAGCCTCCGACAGCACCCGGGCGACGTCCGACCAGGCGAGCTGCCCGGACTCCACCACCGCGGACTGCACGACGCTCAGCGCGGACTCGAGGCCGACCATCCCGTTCGCGGCGGCCGGCCACTCGCAGCACTTCGCCTCGGCGGTGTGCGGCGCGTGGTCGGTGGCGACGATGTCGATCGTGCCGTCGGCCAGGGCGGCCCGGAGCGCCTCGACGTCCTCACGGGCGCGGAGCGGCGGGTTCACCTTGTACCGGGCGTCGTACCCGGGGGCGCCGTCGACCCCGGCGATGAGCTCCTCGGTGAGGACCAGGTGGTGCGGCGTGACCTCGGCGGTCACGTCGATCCCGCGGGACTTCGCCCACCGGATCACCTCGACGCTGCCCGCGGTCGAGACGTGGCAGACGTGCAGGCGTGCGCCGACGTGGTCCGCGAGCAGGACGTCGCGGGCGATGATCGCCTCTTCCGCGACGGCCGGCCAGCCCGCGAGCCCGAGCTCCGACGACAGCCGGCCCTCGTTCATCTGGGCACCGATGGTGAGCCTCGGTTCCTGCGCGTGCTGCGCGATGACACCGCCGAAGCCCTTGACGTACTCGAGCGCCCGGCGCATGAGCAGGGGGTCGGCGACGCAGGACCCGTCGTCCGAGAAGACCCGGACCCGCGCGCGGCTCGTCGCCATCGCGCCGATCTCCGACAGGTGCGTGCCCTGCAGCCCCTGCGACACGGCGCCGATCGGACGGACGGTGACGTAGCCCGCGTCGTCCCCGAGCGCCTGGACCTGCTCGACCACGCCGGCGGTGTCCGCGACCGGGTTCGAGTTGGCCATCGCGTTGACGGCGGTGAAGCCACCGGCGGCCGCGGCACGGGAGCCCGTCCGGACCGTTTCCGACTCCTCCCCACCGGGCTCGCGGAGGTGCGTGTGCAGGTCCACGAGTCCGGGGAGGGCGATCAGACCGTCCGCATCGACGACCGTGGTGCCGGCCGTGTCGAGACCGGACCCGACCGCGGTGACGCGCCGTCCCTCCAGGCGGATGTCGGCACGCGTGCCGTCGACCAGCTGCGCGCCGCGGATGAGGTGGGCGGTCATGCGACGGTCTCCTTCGTGGGTACTGCGGACGGCTGCGCGGCGGCCGAGGCCGCCTCGGAGCCGGTGAGGGCGAGGTACAGGACGGCCATGCGGACGCTCACGCCGTTCGCGACCTGCTCGACGACCGTCGAACGGGGGTCGTCGGCGGCGACGCCCGCGATCTCCAGCCCGCGGTTCATCGGGCCCGGGTGCATGATGAGCGTCCGCTCCGCGAGCGAGGCGGCGCGCGCCGCGGTCAGCCCGAAGTGACGGGTGTACTCGCGCTCGTTCGGGAAGAACGCGTCGTGCATGCGCTCCTGCTGGATGCGGAGGAGCATCACGACGTCCGGGTCCTCCGCGAGGGCCACGTCGAGGTCGTGGTGCACCGCGGCGCCGAACGGGCGGTCGACCGCGGGCAGCAGCGTCGGCGGGGCCACGAAGGTGACCTCGGCGCCGAGCGTGCGGAGCAACCACGCGTTGCTGCGGGCGACGCGGCTGTGCAGGACGTCGCCGACGATCGCGACGCGCACGCCGTCGAGGCCCTTCCCCCGGCTGGCCGCGCCGTGCAGGCGGCGGCGCATGGTGAACGCGTCGAGCAGGGCCTGCGTCGGGTGCTCGTGCGTGCCGTCGCCGGCGTTGACGACGGGGACGTCGATCCAGTCGGCGTCCGCGAGCACCCGCGGAGCGCCCGAGGCGCCGTGGCGCATGACGATGCCGTCGATGCCCATCGCACCGAGGGTCTGCACGGTGTCCTTCAGCGACTCGCCCTTCGAGACGCTCGACCCCTTCGCGGCGAAGTTGATGACGTCCGCGGAGAGGCGCTTGGCCGCGGCCTCGAACGAGATGCGGGTGCGGGTGGAGTCCTCGAAGAAGAGGTTCACGACCGTCTTGCCGCGGAGGGCCGGGAGCTTCCGGACCTCGCGGGTGTTGACCTCGGCCATCTCCTCGGCGACGTCGAGGATGTGGACGGCCTCGGCGCGGGAGAGGTCGGCGGTGGAGAGCAGGTGCTTCACGGGGTCACCCCCGTGCGCTGCGCCCCGGGGCGCTGCGCCTCGGGCTGCTGCGCCTCGGGCTGCTGCGCCTCGGGCTGCTGCGTCTCGGGCTGTTCGATGACGACCTCGTCGCTGCCGTCCGTCTCGGTCAGCCGCAGGGTGACGCGCTCGTCGGACGCGGTCGGCAGGTTCTTGCCGACGTGGTCCGCCCGGATCGGGAGCTCGCGGTGTCCCCGGTCGACGAGCACGGCGAGCCGGACGGCGCGCGGCCGGCCGATCCCCTGCAGGGCGTCGAGCGCGGCCCGGACCGTGCGACCGGAGTACAGCACGTCGTCGACGAGCACGACGACCTTGCCGTCGATGCCGCTCGTCGGGATCGTCGTCCGGTGCGGCGCCCGGCCGATGCCGTGACCGAGGTCGTCACGGTGCATCGTCACGTCGAGGGTGCCGAGCCGCTGCTCACGGTCGGCCGCCCACTCGGGCTCGATGTCGGACAGGACCGCCGCGAGGCGTTCCGCCAGGACGGCACCCCGTGTCGGGATGCCCAGGAGCACGAGGTCCGAGGCGCCGTGGTTGGCCTCGAGGATCTCGTGCGCGATGCGTGTCAGAGCACGCGTGATGTCGGTGTTCTGCAGGACCGTTCGGGTACCCACGCCGACCTCCTTCCCCGCCTCACCGGACGGACTTAAAGGACGCTGACGTGGTCAACCCTACCGGGACTCCTGGCCTCCTGCGACCGTCCGACCGGACGGTGCAGCCTGCTGCTTCGACCCCGATGCCCGTCCGCCCGCGACCGCTCCGAGGACACCGTTGACGAAGCCCGCGGACTCCTCGGTGGACAGGGACTGCGCGAGTTCGACGGCCTCGGCGATCGCGACCGCGTCGGGGACCTCGCTGTTGAAGCGGAGCTCCCAGACACCCATGCGGAGGATGCAGCGGTCGAGGACCGGCATCCGCGCGATCGACCAGCCCTGGGCGTGGTCGACGATCACGGAGTCGATCTCGTGCCGCGCCTCGTCGACACCCGTGACGATCTGCCGGGCGTAGTCCCAGCTCGACGCGCGCTCGGGCTGGTCGAGGTGCCGGACGGTCTCGGTCGCGAGGACGTCCGTGATCGGCAGCTCGCGGACCTCCGCCACGTACAGCATGTCGAGGGCGCGCTTGCGGGCCTTCGAACGAGCACTCATACGGCGTCGCCTAGTTGTTGACGCGGCCGAGGAAGCTGCCGTCGCGCGTGTCGATCTTCACCGTGGTGCCGTTCTCGAGGTAGAGCGGGACCTGGATGCGGTGACCGGTCGCGATGATCGTCGCGTCCTTCGTGCCACCGGAGGAGCGGTCGCCCTGGAGGCCCGGCTCGGTCTCGACCTCGGTGACGATCGACGTCGGGAGCTCGATGTAGAGCGGGTTGCCCTCGTTCATCGCGATGGTGACCATGGCGGACTCGAGGAGGTAGTTCTTCGCGTCGCCGACGACGGTCTCCGAGACGGGGATCTGGTCGTAGGTGTCGGTGTCCATGAACACGTACGACTCGCCGTCCTGGTACAGGTACTGGTAGTCGCGGCGGTCGACGGTCGCGGTGTCGATCTTGGCGCCCGCGTTGAAGGTGCGGTCGACGACCTTGCCGGAGACGACGTTCTTGAGCTTGGTGCGGACGAACGCACCGCCCTTGCCCGGCTTGACGTGCTGGAACTCGACGACCGACCAGAGCTGGCCGTCGATGATGAGAACGGCGCCGTTCTTGATGTCAGTGGTGCTCGCCATGGGTCTTCCGTTCGATGGTGTTGTGAAGGTCTCGCGGGCACTGCGGCCCGGCGCGGCGGTCGCTGGCCGGATCGGCGCGACGCCCCGACGAGTGTAGCGGACCGGGTCCGTCTGCCCGCGCGGTGACGCATCGCGGGCGGACGGCAGTCGCGGTGCCGACCGGTTCGGGTCAGCGGCTCGTCGGCACCGGGCCGCGCCTCGCACCGTGCGAGGCGCGGCCGCAACGGTGCGAGGTTGCCCACGCTGTGCGAGGCCCTGCCCCTCGCACCGAGCGCGGAACCTCGCACCATCCGAATCGCTCGCACCATCCGAATCGCTCGCACCATCCGAATCGCTCGCACCGTGCGAGCGGACGGGTCCGCCGCGGCAGCCTCAGTCCCGCCGCCGCGCCCGCAACGCGTCGATCGCCGCCCAGCCGAGCAGCACGACCGTCGCCCCGCCGAGCAGTGCGCCGGCCGCCCCGGTCGACAGCACCGCCGTCGGCCGCGCCGGCAGCGTCAGGTACACGATCGCCAGGATCCCCGCACCCGACCCGAGCAGCACCAGGAGGATGCGCCGGATGAGCCCGGTCACGAGCCGTCGGTCCTGCCGGTCCCCGAAGAGGCGGATGTTCACCGACAGCCGTCCGGTCTCGAGCGCCTCGGTGATCCGGTCCACCCGACGCGGGAGCTTCCGCGCCGCGGACACGACGCCGAACAGCTCGCGGACGGCGACGTCCCGCAGTGCCGACGGCCGCAACTGGTCCCGGATCTGCTGCTTCGCGAGGTCGCGCGACTCCTCGAGCAGGTCGAACGACGGCGTCAGCGTGCGGAGCGTCCCCTCGAAAATCGCGAGGGCGCGTGCTGCCGCGACGAAGTCCGGCGGCGGCTTCAACCGGTACCGCCCGAACACCTCGACGGCGTCGTCCACCGTCTGCACGCCGATGCGCGCGCCCGGACCGAGCTCGTCCGCGACGAAGCGCGCGATGTCCCGACGGAAGTCGGCCTCGTCGCGCGGATCGCGCACCGGGGCCATCCGCAGGACGTTGTCGGCGATCCGGGCCGTGTCGTCCTGGAGGTAGCCGGCCAGCAGTTCCTGGACCGTGTCCCGGAGACCGGGGTCGAGCCTCCCGACCGACCCGAAGTCGATCAACGCGGGCCGACCGTCGGGCAGGAGCACGACGTTCCCCGGGTGGAGGTCCGCGTGGTAGAGCCCGTCGAAGACGACCTGCCGGAGGAACGCCCGGAGGATCGCGCGCATCGGCGCGTCGAGGTCGCGGTCCGACCGCTGCGCGCGCAGCGCGCTCAGCGTGTCGCCGTCGAGGAACTCCATCACGAGGACCCGACGCCCGGACAGCTCGGGGTACGGCACGGGCAGGTACACCTCGTCGGGCCGGGCACTCCGGGCCTGCGCCGCGCGGAGGGCGGCCAAGTTCCGGGCCTCGGACGAAAAGTCCACCTGCCGGACCAGGTCCGCCGCGTACTGCGAGGCCACGTCGACGACGCCGACCTGTCGTGCCTCGGTGCTCGTGCGCGCCAGGAACCGCACGACCCGCAGCGCGATGTCGACGTCGCGGCGGACGGCGGTGTCGATGCCCGGCCGCTGCACCTTGACCGCGACCTCGGTCCCGTCGTGGAGGCGCGCCCGGTGGACCTGCGCGATCGACGCGGCGGCCACGGGCTCGGGGTCGAACGCAGCGAACACCTCGTCGACCGGGGCGTGCAGCTCGGTCGCGAGGAGCTCGGCGACCTGGTCGGCCGGCGCGGGCGTCACGTCGCGCTGCAGGTGAGCGAGCCCCTCGGTCCACTCGTCCGGCAACAGGTCGTCCCGGGTGGAGAGCAGCTGGCCCATCTTCACGAAGCCCCCGCCCGCTTCCTCGAGGGCGCGGCGCAGGTGCTCGGCCTGGTCACGACGCAGCTCGCTCGTCTCGGGATCACGGGAGAAGTCGAGGCGGCGGAACGGTACGAGGTGGTGGCGTCGGGCGATGCGGAGGAGTTCGGCGAAGCGACGGCCGCGGATGCGCAGGCTGCCGACGTCCGTGTCCTGCTGGCCGAGGTCGCTCAGGCGGGGCGGGGTGGGCACCGGACCAGTGTGCTCCCGTGGCCTGGGTCCGGCTGGTGCGCCTCGGGTACGGAGACCGTTCCTCCACAGCCTGGAGGCGCGGGTCGCGTTCCACAGGTCGGCTCGCATCCACCCGTCGGTTCCGGCAGACAGTCGAGGATCGGCGCATGGAGACAGCACTGGTCGGCGCCGTGATCGCCGCAGGGGCCGCGATCGTCGCGGCCGTGGTCAGCTGGTTCGGCGCGTTCCAGTCGCGGCGAGCGGCCGATCGCGAGCATGCGTGGCGGCGCTTCGTGTGGTCGATCGGCGAACGACGAAGCGGGCCGGAGTACGACATTTCGATCGCTGTGCTGCGCGAACTCGAACACGTAGCGTGGTGGTCGAAGTCGGACCGTGAACTCGCGACCCGAGCGCTCCGACGGGTCGCACTGCTCCGCGAACAGGACAACGACCACGAGGAGGATCACTGATGCCCATCCTGAAGCCCTTGCCCGACGCGATGGACCCGGACCGTGACGACGACGAGTACTGGGCGTACACGAACGGTGCCACGGTGCCGGAGTACCTGGAGTGGCGACGGACTAACGTGCTCACCATGTCGATGCGCGTCAAGTGGTGGTGGCGGCGCACTCGGCGTGTGCTGCGGTGAATCCGCTGCAGCACGCGGGATCGCCTAGACGCCGACCTCCTGGTAGGCCGTGAAGAGCAGGTGGTCCTCGGGCCCCTCGAGCGTCGTCGGCTTGCCGACCCCGTCGAGGATGATGAACCGCAGCATCCCCGCACGGGCCTTCTTGTCCCGGCGCATCGTCGCCAGCAGTCCCTCCCACCGGCCGATGCCGTAGGTCGTCGGCAGCTCGAGCGACTCCAGGATCGCGCGGTGCCTGTCGACCGTCGCATCGTCGAGGTGCCCGGTGAGCCGCGCGAGCTCGGCGGCGAACACCATGCCGACCGCGACCGCCGCCCCGTGCCGCCACTGGTACCGCTCGGCGTGCTCGATCGCGTGGCCGAGGGTGTGCCCGTAGTTGAGGATCTCGCGTCGACCCTGCTCGGTGAAGTCGTCCGACACCACCCGGGCCTTGAGCTCGATCGCGAGTTCGACCACCCGCCGGAACTCCGGGGTCGTCGGATCGGTCACGCGGTCGACGTCCGCTTCGATGACGTCGAGGATCTCCGGCACGGCGATGAACCCGGCCTTCACGATCTCGGCGAACCCGGTGAGGATCTCGTTGCGCGGCAGGGAGCGGACGAGGTCGAGGTCCGCGACGACCGCACGGGGAGCGAAGAACGCGCCGACGAGGTTCTTCCCCTCGTTCGTGTTGATCCCCGTCTTGCCGCCGACGCTCGCGTCCACCATGCCGAGCACGCTCGTCGGGATCGCCACGTACGGCACACCGCGCAGCCAGGTCGCCGCGACGAAGCCGGCGAGGTCGGTGACGGCCCCGCCCCCGAGCCCGATCACGGCGTCCGTGCGCGTGAAGTCCGACTGCCCCATGATCTGCCAGCAGAACGCAGCGACCTCGACGCGCTTGGCGCCCTCCGCGTCGGGCACCTCGGCGATGAGTGCCTCGAGCCCGGCCTCGACGAGCACCTGCCGCAGGTCGTTCGCCCGCGCGCCGAGCGTCGGCGCGTGCACGATCAGGACCTTCGCGACACGGGGTCCGAGCAGAGCGGGCACGGAGCCGAGCAGGTCGTTCCCGACCGCGACGACGTACCCGTCGTCTCCGCCGACGCGGATCTCGGTGGTGCCCTCGGGCAGGACGGTTCCGGTCACGGGGTTGCTCCTGGTTCGTTCGTGCGCGGTCCGGCCGCGTCTGGTTCGTGCGCGCCCGGTCCGCGCGCGTCTGCGACGCCGGTGTCGGGTGCACCGGCCTCGGGTGCGACGGAGTCCGGCTCGTGTGCGTCCGTTTCGAGGGCGCGCACCCATGCGACGACGTCCGCCACGACGTGGGACATCGGGCGACGGGAGGTGTCGAACACGATGTGGGCGAGCTCCGCGTAGGTCGCAGCCCTGGCGTCCATGATGGTCTGCCACGCATCGATCCCGCCGTGCGCGAGCAGCGGTCGGTCGCTGCCGACGATGCGGTCCGCGACCGCTTCGGGCGACACCGTCAGGAGAACGATCCGCGAGCCCGCGAGCGCGTCACGGGTGGCGGCGTGCGTCACCGCCCCACCACCGACGGCGACCACGCCACCGCTCGTGACGGCGTCGCGGACGGCGTCGGCCTCGAGCTCGCGGAACGCGGGCTCACCCCGTCCCTCGAAGATCCCGGGGATCGGTCCGTGCTCTCGCACGATGACCCGGTCCGTGTCCGTGAAGGGGACGTCGAGAGCCTTCGCGACCCGCTTGCCCACGGTGGACTTGCCGGCGCCCATCGGGCCGATGACGACGACCGGCGCCGAGAGCCGAGCTGAGCGAGGGGTACCGGCGCGCGGTGCGCCGTTCACAGCGTCGGCGCGGTGTCCGCCGACTCGGTGCGGCGGGAGCGGAGCGTCTCGGGGATCGACGCGAGGTAGGCGTCGAGGTTCCGCTTCGTCTCCGCCACACTGTCTCCGCCGAACTTCTCGAGGACCGCGTCGGCGAGGACGAGCGCGACCATCGCCTCCGCCACGACGCCCGAGGCCGGCACCGCGCAGACGTCGGAGCGCTGGTGGTGTGCTGACGCGTCGTCGCCCGTGGTCACGTCGATCGTGTGCAGCGCGTGCGGGACGGTCGCGATCGGCTTCATGCCCGCGCGGACACGGAGCACGGTCCCGGTGGACATGCCACCCTCGGTGCCGCCGGCACGGTCGGTCGTGCGGACGATCTCGCCGTCCTCGCGGTAGAGCTCGTCATGGGCTTCGGACCCGCGGCGCCCGGCGGTCGCGAATCCGTCGCCGACCTCGACTCCCTTGATCGCCTGGATGCCCATGATCGCGGCTGCCAGACGTGCATCGAGTCGTCGGTCCCACTGCACGTGCGACCCGAGCCCCGGGGGCACGCCGTAGAACAGGACCTCGACGACGCCGCCCAGGGTGTCGCCGTCCTTCTTCGCGGCCTCGACCTCGGTGACCATGCGCGCGGAGGTCTCCGCGTCGAAACAGCGCAGCTGGTCCTCGTCGAGCCGGTCGACGTCGTCGGGCAGCGGGAGTGCCGTGCCGTCGGGGACGCGGACCGTCCCGACCTGGAGCGTGTGGGCGACCGAGCGCATGCCCAGCTCGGCGAGGAACGACTTCGCGACCGCACCGAGGGCCACGCGAGCGGCGGTCTCGCGGGCGGAGGCACGCTCGAGGATGGGGCGGGCCTCGTCGAAGCCGTACTTCTGCATGCCGACGAGGTCGGCGTGACCCGGGCGCGGACGGGTCAGCGGGGCCGAACGACCACGCGACATCTCGGTCTGCTCGACGGGCTCGGGGCTCATCACCTCGACCCACTTCGGCCACTCGGTGTTGCCGATGCGGATCGCGATCGGGCTGCCGAGGGAGTACCCGTGCCGCACGCCGCCGGAGACGTGCAGCTCGTCCTGCTCGAACTTCATGCGGGATCCCCGGCCGTACCCGAGCTTGCGGCGCGCGAGGTCGGTACGGATGGACTCGAACGACACCGGGACACCCGCGGGCAGGCCCTCGAGCATCGCGATGAGTTCGGGTCCGTGGGACTCACCAGCAGTCAACCAACGAAGCATGGTGTCAATCCTCCCACAGCGAGGTCGTGTGCGACGCCGTGCCTACTGGTAGTCGGGGTGCGCGCGCAGCCACGCCTGGAACTGCGCGACGGCGACCTGGTGCTCGGCGTACGTGTCCGAGAACACCGTCTCGCCGGTCTCGAGGTTGACGGTGACGAAGAACAGCCACTTGCCCTGCGCCATGTTCGTCACGGCCTTGATCGCGACGTCGCCCGGGTTGGAGATCGGTGCCGGCGGGAGGCCCTTGTGCACGTAGGTGTTGTACTTGTTCGACGCGTCGGCCCGCTCGGCGTCGGTGGTGGTCACCCGGTGGGTGTTCCCGGTGCCGTAGGCGACGGTGGCGTCGGACTGGAGCGCCATGCCGTCGTCGAGCCGGTTCTGGAACACCCGCGCGACCTTCGGGTAGTCGGCCGCGAGACCGGCCTCCTTCTGCACGAGGGACGCGAAGACGATGACGCGCTCCTGGTCCTTCTCCGCCACGCCGGCGGAAGCCAGGTGCTCCTTCATCGTGTCGACCATCGACTGGAAGTACTGCTTCGCGGTCCACCCCGCGTTGATCGGGTACGTCGCCGGGAAGAGCCAACCCTCGAGGGTCGTCGCGTTCGCCGGGAGCCCGTACGCGGACACGTCCTTCGCTGCGGCGGACACCTCGGCCTCGGTCAGCCCCGCCTTCGAGACCATGCCGGCCTCGATGTCCTTCAGCGCGGTGCCCTCGGGGATCACGATGGACGCCTTGACGGCGTTCTTCGGGTCCTGCAGCGCGGACAGCGCCGCCTTCGAGCTCATCTCCTTCTTGAGGGTGTACGAGCCCGGTTGGAACTGCACCTCCGGCGACTGCAGCAGGAGCTTGTAGAAGACCTTCGAGCTCTTCACGACGTCGCTGCGCTGGAGGGTCTTCGCGACGTCCTCGCCGATGTCGCCCTGGCGGATCGTGATCGTGACCTTGCCGGTCCCGTCGCCGCTGTAGTCGTCCGACTCCTGCGCGCCGGTGACCGCGGCGATGACCTGCTGCACCTTCGGTGCGATGAACTGGTACCCGGCGACGCCGCCCGCGACGACGATCGCCACGATGACGAGTCCGGCGATGAGCGGCCCGCGTCGACGCGGCGGTCGCGGTTCACGACCCGGCCTGGAGGCGCGGCCTCCCCCGCCTCGGCCCGCACCGGCGCGTGCTTCCGCGGCTCGCGACACCTCGTCCTGCGGCACCACGTGCTCGCCGGTCAGCAGGGCGGTCACCTCGGGGTGCAGCTCGTCCGCGCTGGTCGCGACCGGAGCGTCGGCAGGCGACACCGGACGCTCGCGGTCTCGTCGGGAAGCCTGCTCCGACGTGCCCATCGGCCCTGCCGCCCGGTCCGATGCGGTTGCGGCCGACCCCGATCCGGCGTCGTGAGCGGCGGCACCACGCGCAGCCTCGTCTCGTGCTGCTGCGTCACGTGTTGCCGCGTCGCGGGCCGCCTCGTCGCGTGCTGCTGCGTCGCGGGCCGCCTCTTCGCGTGCGCGGACCTCACGTCGTGACAGTGGGCGATCGGTGTCCGACTCGGCGTCGTCGCCGTGCCGTCGCCGTCCGCCGTCGCCAGCGGGCGCGATGATCGCGTTCCAGTCCAGGTCGTCTGCCAACGGATCCTCTGGTCTCTCGTTCGGGGACTCCCGCTGGGCACCGCACACGGCAGCGGTCCGTCGGAGCCCGCTCGTCGCTGGGCTCGTCCGTCAGGGGAGCTCGGCCCCTGGCGGGGCGCCGGACGCACGCTCGTGGTCGAGCGCGTGTTGCAGAATGATAACAGCGGCCGCTTGGTCGATCACGGCGCGCGATTTCTTCGTGTTCCGCCCGGCCTGGTGGAGGCCGCGCTGGGCCGTGACGGTCGACAGCCGCTCGTCCACGAGGCGGACCGGACGGTGCTCGGCGATCCGCGCGGCGAACACCCGTGCGTCCTCGGTCGAGGGCGTGTCGCCGCCCGACATCGACAGCGGGAGCCCGACGACCACCTCGAGCACGTCGTACTCGTCCGCGATCGCGAGGATCCGCCGGAGGTCCGTGTCGTCGTCGCGTCGGACGGTCTCGACCGGCGTCGCGAGCAGCCCGTCCCGGTCGCACACGGCGATCCCGATCCGGGCCCGGCCGACGTCGACACCGAGCCGCCGCCCGGACCGGATCACCACGCTCAGCCCACCAGGCGGTCGGTCACGGCCCGGAGCGCCGCCGGCAGGGCCGCCGCGTCGGTCCCGCCACCCTGCGCGAGGTCCGGCTTGCCACCGCCGCCGCCACCGAGGACGCCCGCTGCCTCCTTGGCGAGTGGACCGGCCTGTACACCCGCCGCACGCGCCGCGTCGTTCGTCGCGACGATGACGATCGGCTTCTCGCCCACCACGGCACCGAGCACGACGACCGCGGCGCCGTCACCGAGCTGCGCGCGCACGCCGGTCGCGAGCGAGCGGAGGTCGTCGCCCGACTGGACGCCGTCGACGGTCTCCGCCACGACGGTCGTGGCACCGACGGTCGATGCCTTCCGAGCGATCGCCGGGACCCGCTGCTGCAGGTTCGCGGACTCGAATTCGGCGATCCGCTTCTGTGCGGTCTTCAGGTCGTCCATGAGCGACTGGACGCGCGTCGGGAGGTCTGCACGCGGCGCCTTGAGCGCGCTCGACAGCTGGGACACGATCGTCCGCTCGACCGCGAGGTCGCGGAAGCCCTCGAGTCCGACGAGAGCCTCGACACGGCGGTTCGTCGAACCGACGCTCGACTCCCCCACGAGGTTGACGAGGCCGACCTGCGCGCTCGACGCGACGTGCGTCCCACCGCAGAGCTCGCGCGACCACGGGCCGCCGATGTCGACCATGCGGACCTCGGCGCCGTACTTCTCGCCGAACAGCGCCTGCGCGCCGAGCTCCTTCGCCTCGGACAGCGGGAGCACGCGGGTCGAGACCTCGAGGTCCGAGCGGATCGCGTTGTTCACGACCTCCTCGATCTCGGAGCGCGTCTCGAGCGACACGGGCTGCGACCACGAGAAGTCGAGACGCATGTAGCCCGACTTGTTGTACGAACCGGCCTGCAGCGCCTCCGGGCCGAGGATGTCCCGCAGCGCAGCGTTCACGAGGTGGGTCGCCGAGTGGGCCTGGGTCGCACCACGCCGGTACTCCGCGTCGACCACGGTCGTCGCGGAGTCCCCGACACCGACCTCGCCGGAGCGGACCTGCACGGTGTGGCTCCACAGACCCGTGACCGGGCGCTGGACGTCGAGGACCTCGAGGTCGAAGCCGTTGCCGATGATGGAGCCCTGGTCGGCGTCCTGACCGCCGGACTCCGCGTAGAGCGAGGTCTCGCCGAGGATGACCTCGGCGATGTCGCCCGCGACCGCGCGGTCCACGCTGACGCCGTCGACGATGATGCCGAGGACGGAGGTCTCCGCCTCGAGCGCGTCGTACCCGAGGAACGTCGTCTCGCCCTTGGCCCGGAACGCGCTGTAGACGCTGAGGTCTGCGAGAGCGGTCTTCTTGCTCTTCGCGTCCGCCTTCGCACGGGCACGCTGCTCCGACATCAGGGTGTCGAACGCGCCGCGGTCGACCTGGACCCCGGCTTCCTCGGCCATCTCGAGCGTGAGGTCGATCGGGAAGCCGAACGTGTCGTGCAGCAGGAACGCGGTGTCGCCGCCGATCGCGGGCTTGCCGTCCGCCTTCGCGCGCTCGACCGCGACGTCGAGGATCGTCGTGCCCTGCGCGAGGGTGCGGAGGAAGGTCTCCTCTTCCGCGTAGGCGATGCGCGCGATGCGGTCGTAACCCTCCGCGACCTCGGGGTAGGCGTCCTTCATGGCGTCACGTGAGGCCGGGAACAGCTCGGGGAACGTCGCGCCCTCGACGCCGAGGAGGCGCATCGCACGGACGGTCCGGCGGAGCAGCCGGCGGAGGATGTAGCCGCGGCCCTCGTTCGACGGCGAGACACCGTCGGCAATCAGCATGAGCGCCGAGCGCACGTGGTCCGCGATGACGCGCATCCGGACGTCGTCCTCGTGGACCGCACCGTACCGGCGCCCCGAGACCTCGGCCGCCTTGTCGAGGACGGGGCGCACCTGGTCGATCTCGTACATGTTGTCGACGCCCTGCTTGATGAAGGCCACGCGCTCGAGGCCCATGCCGGTGTCGATGTTCTTGTTCGGCAGCTCGCCGGTGATCTCGAAGTCGTACTTCGACCGCACGTCGGCGATCTGGTACTGCATGAACACGAGGTTCCAGATCTCGACGTAGCGGTCGTCGTCGGTCGCCGGACCGCCGTCGATGCCGTAGTCCGGACCGCGGTCGAAGAAGATCTCCGAGCAGGGGCCCGCCGGACCGGGCTGCCCGGTCGACCAGTAGTTGGTGTCCTTCCCGAGCCGCTGGATGCGCTCGTCGGGCAGGGAGGAGTGCTGCTTCCAGAACGCGATCGCCTCGTCGTCGTCCTCGTACACCGTGACCCAGAGGTCGTCCGGCGAGAACCCGAGGCCACCGTCGGCCTCCGGCGTCGTCAGGAGCTCCCAGGCGTACTGGATCGCCTGTTCCTTGAAGTAGTCACCGAACGAGAAGTTGCCGTTCATCTGGAAGAACGTGCCGTGGCGCGGGGTCTTGCCGACCTCTTCGATGTCGTTCGTGCGGATGCACTTCTGCACGCTCGTCGCGCGCGGGTACGGCGCCGGGACGAGCCCGGTGAGGTACGGGATGAACGGCACCATGCCGGCCACCGTGAAGAGGAGCGACGGGTCGTCCGAGACGAGCGACGCGGACGGGACGACGGTGTGCCCGCGGTCGCCGAAGAACTGGAGCCAACGGCGGCGGATCTCTGCGGTCTGCATGGTGCTTCCTGGTTTCAGGTCGAGTGCGTGCGAGGAGGACGTTCGGCGGTCGGTGACCGGGGTCAGACGTCGGTGCGGAGCTCGGCGTCGCGGGACTTGTACCCGTCGGCGACCGCGTCGGCGAAGGCCTTCGTCCGCGCGTTCACGTCGGCGAAGAAGCGAGCGCCGGCGGGCGTGTTCGCGACCTGGTGCGCGACCACGAACCCGATGACGACGCCGACGGCGACGAAGAACAGCTGCTTCACGGTGCCTCTCCCTCTCGCGTGCGTGGTGTGCACGCCCGACAAGCTTAGTGGCGGTGCTGAGCGGGAACACGGAACGGCGGGCCGCCCTCTGAGAGGACGACCCGCCGTTCGTGTGCGATCAGGTGATCAGCGCGCTGCGTAGTACTCGACGACGCGCTGCACTTCACAGGTCACGGGGACCTCGGCGCGCTTCGGGCGACGCACGAGGCGGGCCTGGAGCTTGTCGATCTCGACCTCGAGGTAGCCCGGGACCTTCGGCAGGACTTCCTGGTGCCCACCGGCGGCGGCGACCTGGAACGGCTCGAGGGACTCGGAGCGCTGCTTCACGTGGATGAGCTGCCCCTCCTTCACGCGGAAGGACGGACGGTCGACGAGCTTGCCGTCGACGAGGATGTGACGGTGCACGATCAGCTGACGGGCCTGCGCGGTGGTGCGGGCGAAGCCGGCGCGCAGCACGAGGGCGTCGAGGCGCTGCTCGAGGAGCTCGACCAGGTTCTCACCGGTCAGGCCCTTCGTCTTGCGGGCCTCTTCGAAGACGATGCGGAGCTGCTTCTCGCGGATGCCGTACTGGGCGCGCAGACGCTGCTTCTCACGGAGACGGACGGCGTAGTCGCTGTCCGCGCGACGGCGGGTGCGGCCGTGCTCACCGGGACCGTAGGGGCGCTTCTCGAGGTACCGGGCCGCCTTCGGCGTCAGCGGGATGCCGAGCGCGCGCGAGAGGCGGGTCTTGCTGCGGGTGCGTGACTTGGTAGACACAGGGTCCTTTTCTCTGTCTGAACTGAATGACTCGACGGGCACCGCCAGCCGCGCGCACGAGACGCACGGGAAGGATCGGTCCCGACGACGGGATCCAGAGGGATGAGCCTGTGGGATCGGACGGCTACAGTCCGAACCTCTGCCCCCGTACCACCGGAGTGGCACTCTGTCCTCGACGCAGCCGTGCTCGAGGACCAGGACGTAGGCGCGTCAACGATAGCAGCAACCGCGGCCGCGGGCCACCGCCGCGCCTACTCGCCGCGCGTGATCTTCCGCAGTCGCTCGAGCCGCGGTCCGACCTCGCGCTCGAATCCGTTCGTCGTCGGCGTGTAGTACTCGGTGCCCTCGAGCGCGTCGGGGAGGTACTGCTGCCGAGCGACGCCGTGCTCGGCGTCGTGCGAGTACACGTAGCCCTT
The DNA here is from genome assembly GCF_051548005.1 of Curtobacterium flaccumfaciens. Taxonomy (GTDB): domain Bacteria; phylum Actinomycetota; class Actinomycetes; order Actinomycetales; family Microbacteriaceae; genus Curtobacterium. Next base: position 58,778 of record NZ_JBPUGH010000004.1, read on the forward strand.
GCCGTGCCCGAGCCGCTTCGCTCCCGGGTAGTGGGCGTCGCGCAGGTGCGTCGGCACGACCCCCATGCGGCCGGCCTTCACGTCGGCGATGGCCTGGTTGACGCCGTTGTACGAGGCGTTCGACTTCGGCGCCGTGGCGAGGTAGACGACGGCCTCGGCCAGCGAGATGCGCCCCTCGGGCATGCCGATCAACTGCACGGCCTGCGCGGCGGCGACGGCGATCGGGAGCGCCTGGGGGTCGGCCATACCGATGTCCTCGGAGGCCGAGATGATGATGCGCCGGGCGATGAACCGGGGGTCCTCGCCGGCCTCGATCATGCGCGCGAGGTAGTGCAGCGCGGCGTCGACGTCGCTCCCCCGCACCGACTTGATGAACGCGCTGATCACGTCGTAGTGCTCGTCACCCTGGCGGTCGTACCGCAGCAGTGCTCGGTCGACGGCGGCGGCCACCGTGTCGGCGTCGACGACCGGGACCGTGTCGTCGTCCTCGTCCTGCGCGGCGGCGGCCGACCCCGCGGCCGCCTCGAGCGCGGTCAGCGCACGACGTGCATCGCCCGATGCGAGCCGGACGATGGCGGCCCGAGCCTCGTCGCCGAGGACGACCCCGCCGCCGAGGCCCCGGGGGTCCTCGACCGCGCGGTCGACGAGCATGCCGAGGTCGGCGTCGGTGAGGGGCTTGAGCGTGAGCAGGAGGGAGCGGGACAGCAGCGGCGAGATCACGGAGAACGACGGGTTCTCGGTCGTCGCCGCGATGAGGATGACCCAGCCGTTCTCGACCCCCGGGAGCAGGGCGTCCTGCTGGGCCTTGCTGAAGCGGTGGATCTCGTCGAGGAAGAGCACCGTGGTCGACCCGTAGAGGTCACGGTGCGCGAGCGCCTTCTCCATCACCTCGCGCACGTCCTTGACGCCGGCGGTGACCGCCGAGAGCTCGACGAACTCGCGGCCGGACTGGCGGGCGATCGCCTGTGCGAGCGTCGTCTTCCCGGTGCCGGGCGGCCCCCAGAGGATCACGGACACACCACCGGGGTTCTCACGTGTTCCGGTCGCGAGCTGCACGAGGGGCGAACCACGACCGAGGAGGTGCTGCTGGCCGGCCACCTCGTCGAGGGAGGTCGGCCGCATCCGCACCGCGAGCGGCACGGACCCCTGGGCGAGCCCCGCTCGCCCACCCGTGGTGGGCGCGTTGATGCCCGAACGGTCCGTCGCCATGGGACCAAGCCTAGGCGTCACCTCCGACAGCACCCACCAGCGGACGGGAGGCACGATGCGGGCCCGCCCCGCGCCTCCAGGCCGACGCCGACGGCGTTCCGCTACGCTCGTCGCACACTCGAGACGAGAGGCCGTACCAGCACCGTGGCACCGAAGAACCAGGCGCGTGACAACCGCGAGGCGCGCGAGCGCCTCCGTCTCTACCAGGCCCGTCAAGGCCTGCACGCACGGCAACGGCGGCGTCGGGTCCGGGACAACGTCCTCGGCGGCATCGTCCTCGTCGTCGTGGCCGCGCTCGCGACGGGGTCGCAGCTCGTCTTCGCCGGCACGCAGGGCTCCGTGAAGGCGGACGCCAGCGCCTCCGCCACCGCGACGCCCACGCCGAGCGCGACCGCCGGGAACACCGGGAAGGTGCCGAGCAAGTCCATCGCGGAGGACTCGACCTGGACCGGCACGCTGACGCTCAACGAGGACGTCGACCTCGGCATCGAGCTCGACGGGCAGAAGGCACCACAGGCCGCGAGCGTCGAGATCAAGCTCATCCAGGAGCAGTTCTACAACGGCACGACCTGCCACCGGCTCGCCGACAGCAAAGGGCTGCAGTTCCTCCAGTGCGGTTCGGCGAACGGCGACGGCACCGGTGACGCCGGCTTCGAGTACGGCCCGCTGGAGAACGTGCCGAGCGACGGCGAGTACGCGAAGGGCACGATCGCCATCGCCCGGAGCTCGTCGCCGTACTCGCAGTCGACGCAGTTCTTCATCGTCTTGGGCGACACCACCCTCGACGGGTCGACCGGCGGCTACACGGTCGTCGGGAAGGTCACGAGCGGCCTCTCCGAACTCGTGTCGAAGATCACCTCGAAGGGCATCTCGGACCCCGGCAGCGACGGCACCGGCGAGCCGAAGGTGAAGACGACGATCACCGGCGCGACCATCGAGCGGGAGCAGTAGTCCACAACCCGTCGACCCCGGCCGTCCCCGCGGCCGCTCCGTGCAATAGGCTGACGACCTGACCGTGCCGACGGGGACGTCGGCGATGCACGACCACGATCGAGGCGAGACCTGTGGGATCTGACGAAGCAGCAACGACCTGGGGGCGGGTCGACGAGAACGGGACGGTGTACGTCCGGTACGGCGACGGCGAGCGAGCCGTCGGCGAGTACCCGGACGCGACCGCGGACGAGGCCCTCGCCTACTTCGCACGGAAGTACGCCGACCTCGAGGGCCAGGTGAAGATCGCCGAGCAGCGCGTCCAGCGTGGTGCGTCCGCGAACGACGTCTCCCGTACCGTCGCACACCTCCGCGAGCAGCTCGCCGACGCCCGCGTCGTCGGTGACATCAAGTCCCTCGAGGACCGCGTCGCAGCGCTCTCCGACCAGGTCGGGTCGCTCACCAAGGAGCAGGCCGAGCAGGCGCAGCAGGCCCTGACCGAGGCGCTGGCCTACCGTTCCGCCCTGGTCGAGGAGGCCGAGGGCCTCGCCGCGGTCGACCCGGCGCGCGCGCAGTGGAAGCAGATCACCGCGCAGCTCGACGACGTCTTCGCGCGGTGGCAGCAGCACCAGCACGACGGGCCCCGCATCCCCAAGAACGAGGCCAACGAGCTGTGGAAGCGGTTCCGTGCCGCCCGGTCGACCGTCGACCAGCACCGGCGCGCCTTCTACTCGGAGCTCGACGCCCAGCACCGCGACGCGCGGAGCCGCAAGCAGGACCTCGTCGCCCAGGCCGAGGCCCTCGCGCCCCGTGGCTCGGACGCGATCCCGACGTACCGGCAGCTCCTCGACGACTGGAAGCGAGCGGGTCGCGCGGGCAAGCGGCACGACGACGCACTGTGGGCACGGTTCAAGGCGGCGGGTGACGTCCTCTTCGAACAGCGCCACGCCGAGGCGGCCGTCGAGAACGAGGAGTTCTCCGCCAACCTCGAGGCCAAGCAGGCGCTCCTGACCGAGGCCGAGCCGCTGCTGCAGGAGACCGACCGTGTCGCCGCACGTCGGACGCTCACCGGCATCCAGCGGCGCTGGGACGAGATCGGCAAGGTGCCCCGGGGTGACGTCCGCCGCATCGAGGACCGCCTCCGCCAGATCGAGGACCACGTCCGTGGGCTCGAGGACCAGCACTGGAAGGCCTCGGACCCGGAGCGCAAGGCCCGGCAGACCGGTCTCGCGAGCCAGCTCGAGGACGCCATCGGCAAGCTCGAGGCCGAGCTCGCTGCTGCGAAGGAGTCGGGCGACGCGCGCAAGATCAAGGACGCGCAAGAGGCGCTCGACGCCCGGTAGATCTGGCTCGACGCGCTCGGCGGCTGAGCCGTCCGACACGGAGGACGCCCCGCGACCGATCTGTCGCGGGGCGTCCTGTGTGTGCGGGCTGCGGCTGCGGCTGCTGCTGCGCTCGCGGCTGCTCGCCGAGACTCGTGCTCACGGACACGTCTCGTGGTCCGGAACACGAGACGTGTCCGCCTGCACGAGACTCGGGCGCGCGAGCACGAGACTCGGGCGCGCGAGGGGCAGCGCCGCGCGTCAGACGGGCGCGGGCAGCCCGAGCAGCAGGCGGATGTCGCGGTCGTCCTGCTGCATCTGCTCGGCGAGCTCGTCCATCGACGAGAACTTCACCATGCCCCGCACGTACGAGACGAACCGGACCGCGATGGTGTCGCCGTAGAGGTCGATGTCGACGTCGAGCAGGTGCGCCTCGATCTGCTTCTCCGGAACGCCGTCGAACGTCGGGTTGTTGCCGACCGACACCGCCGCCGGGTACAGCGTGCCCTCGTGCAGCACCCGAGCCGCGTAGACCCCGTCGGCCGGGACGAAGCCCTCGCAGTGCGGGTCGAGGTTGGCAGTCGGGTAGCCCATCGCACGACCGCGCTGGTTGCCGTGCACGACGACGCTGCGGACCGCGTGCTCGCGACCGAGGAGGCGCGCAGCCTCGGCGACACGCCCGACACCGAGGAGTTCCCGGATCCACGTCGAGGACACCCGACGCTCACCGGCGGGCCGGACGTCGTCCACGAGGTCCACGTCGTCGATCAACTCGACCGTGAAGCCGTGCCGCTCCCCCAGCTGCCGGAGCAGGGTGACGTCACCGGCCCCGCGACGACCGAAGCGGAAGTCGCTCCCGACGAACACGTGCCGAGCGTGCAGGGTGCCGACGAGGATCTCGGACACGAAGTCCTCGGGTTCCTTCGACTGGAGGTCCTGGTCGAAGTGCAGGAGCAGCGTCGCGTCGACACCCGCCTGGTCGAGGAGTTCCCGGCGCTGCGCCGTGCTCGTCAACGCGGGCGGGGTCTTGTCCGGGTCGATCACGCTCAACGGGTGGCGGTCGAACGTGACCACGGTGGACACGAGCCCCTGCTGGTGTGCCGCGCGCTCGAGGTGCGCGATGACGGCGCGGTGCCCGACGTGCACACCGTCGAACTTGCCGATCGTCACAGCGCTCGGTCCGAAGCCGTCGGCCACGTCGGCGAGGTCGTCGTAGAACTGCACGGGGGCCCCTACTCGCCCACGCGGGCGGTCGCGGACGGGTCGGTCCGGTCGGCGGTCGTCGCGGTCGGACCGGTCGCTGCCGAACGGTGGTGCTTGCGGAGCCACCACAGTCCGGCGATCGGCAGGACGAGCGGCGCGAACAGGTACCCGAGGCCGTAGTAGGACCACACGGTGTCGTCGGGGAAGAGCTGGCGGTCGATCAGGGAGAGCGTGCCGACGACGAGGACCCCGGCCATCTCGAAGCCGATCGTGACGCAGGCGACGCGGTACCAGACCCGACCGGGCGCGATCAGGGCGATCATCGCGACGATGTACACGACTGCGGCGACCGCGCTCAGCGTGTAGGCGACGGGCGCGAAGGAGAACTTCTCGATGATCTGCACGACACTGCGACCCGTCGCGGCCAACGCGAGGATGCCGTAGACGGCGATGAGGACGCGGCCGATGCCGGTCGCGAGTGAGGATCTGGTCGCCATTGCACCGATTCTACCGACGCCCGCCGTCACCGACGACGCAGCTGGTCACCGCCGTCCGGGTCAGTTCAGCGCGAACCAGATCTGGTACATCCGGTAGACCATCACGGCCACCGTGAAGGCCCCCGCACCGAGGACGACCGTGCTCCACCGAGTGCGGTCGATGAGCGCCCACACGACGGCCGCCGGCGGCACGAGGAGCACCGACACGGCGTACACGCCGAACTCCAGCGCGTTCCCCTCGGGCGGGCTGCCGGTCGCGGGCAGCACGAGCGAGATGATGCCCTGCGCGACGAGCAGCAGCTCGACGAGGACGAGCGACCCGACGGTGTAGTCGTTCGGCTTCCACCCGATGAACCCGACGACGACCGCGAACAGCCCCGCGACGACCGCCACGACGAGCTGCACCCACATGAACCACTCGATCACGCGTCAGGCTCCCGTCGCCGTGGGGAAGTTGGTGATGACCCGGAGCAGTCCGCGGCGCACGGAGACGAGTCCGACGAGCCGGTCCGACCCGGACGCGATCGCCGCGACCGGCCCCTCGTGGTCCGGGTGCTCGGCACGGACACGCTTGCCGTCCGCGAGGTCCTTCGCCGCAGCTGGGTCGAGGGCCACCGTCGGGAACAGGGTCCGGGCGACGTCGACCGGACGCCGCAGCGCCGCCCGGACGTCGACCGAGTCGTCCTCGATGTCGACCGCGTCGTCGACGTGGAACGGTCCGACGTCGATGCGGCGGAGGGCGGTGAGGTGCGCGCCGGTGCCGAGCGCGGCACCCACGTCACGCGCGAGTGCTCGGACGTACGTCCCCGACGAGCACGCGACCACGACGTCGAGGTCGACGACCTGCACGTCGGCGCCGTCGACCGACACCGTGTGCTCCTGACGCCCCGTGACGTCGAAGCGCGACACCGTGACCGTGCGGGACTTGAGCACGACCTCCTCGCCCTTCCGAGCGAGGTCGTAGGCCCGGCGGCCGTCGACCTTGATGGCGCTGACGGTCGAGGGCACCTGGTCGATCGTGCCGCGTTGCGCCGCGACCGCCGTCTCGACCGCGGCCTCGGACACGTCGGCGTGGGAGACGCCGGTCGCCGCGGTCGGATCACCGTCGGCGTCGTCGGAGTCGGTCGAGACACCGAGACGGATCGTCGCGGTGTACGTCTTGCCGAGCCCGACGAGGTGGGTGAGCAGCCGGGTCGAGGGGCCGGCGCCGAGGAGCAGCAGCCCCGTCGCCATCGGGTCCAGGGTTCCGGCGTGGCCGATCTTCTTCAAGCCGAGCCGACGTCGAGCGATCGACACCACCCGGTGACTGGAGATCCCCTGCGGCTTGTCGACGAGGAGGATCCCGTCCGGCGGCGATTCGAGCACCCGGAGAGGTTACCAGCGCTCGTCACTCGCAGCCCGGTCAGCAGGCGTCGTTCCACTCACGTCGAGGGTGCTCGGGGTCCGTGACGTCGAGGATCGCGGACGCGGCGATCTTGACGTCCGCCCGACGCTCGAGGCGACCCTGCTCCTGCTCGACCCACAGCGACCAGCGCCAGAGCCCACGGACGCCGGTGTCGAGCACCCCGTGGCCGTGCACCACGAGCACACCGGGCCCCGAACCGGTGGAGCGGAACGGCGCGACGACGTCCGACCGGAGCTGGTCCGCCGACGCGGAGGGGGCCGCGGCCGCCATCGCCTGCACGCCGTGCTGCTCGAAGCCGACGACGAGCGCCGCGGCGACGCGCTCGAGGTCCGTCCCCGGCTGTCCGTCGATCCCGATGACGGTCCGGTTCGTGCCGACCTGTGCGATCGCCTCGGCCGCGATCGCGGCCATGGTGTCGGTTTCCTGCGGTGCCCAGCGTGCCATGTACGCCACCGTAGGCTGTCCGGGTGAACGCGAGTGGAGCCTCCAGGCCGGATGTGGAGAACGCACCGCCTGTGGACGGTGCCGCCGCAGCGGACGCACCCGACCTCGCCACCCCGCTCATCGCGTGGTTCCGAACCGAGGCGCGCGACCTGCCGTGGCGTCGCCCCGGGTTCCCGGCATGGGGCACGCTCGTCAGCGAGATCATGCTGCAGCAGACGCAGGTCGCGCGCGTCGTCCCCCGCCTGGAGGCATGGCTCGCCCGGTGGCCCACCCCTCGCGACCTCGCGCAGTCGCCTCCGTCCGACGCGGTGCGTGCCTGGGACCGGCTCGGCTACCCGAGACGGGCGCTCGCACTGCACGCGGCGGCCACTGCGATCGCGGAGCAGCACGACAACGTCGTGCCGCGGGAGGTCGACGCGCTCCTCGCGCTGCCGGGCATCGGCGACTACACGGCCCGGGCCGTCGCGGTCTTCGCGTACGGTGACCGGCACCCGGTCGTCGACGTCAACGTCCGACGGGTGCTCGCACGGGCGCTGCTCGGCCAGGGTCAGCCCGGTCCCGCGAAGGCGAAGCACGACCTCCCGCTCATGGAGTCCGTGCTGCCGGAGGACCGCGACGACGCTGCGGCCACCAACGCCGCGGTGATGGAGCTCGGGGCGCTCGTCTGCGTCGCCCGCTCCCCCGCGTGCGACGCCTGCCCGATCGCGGACCGCTGCGCGTGGCGTGCCGCCGGGTACCCGGACCACGACGGGCCACGTGCGCCGAAGCAAGCGAAGTTCGCCGGGAGCGACCGGCAGGTGCGCGGGCTCATCATGGCGGAGCTCCGCGCGAGCGACGTGCCGGTGCTCCGGTCGGAGATCGACCTGGTCTGGCCCGACGACGGACAGCGGGAGCGTGCACTCGCCTCGCTCCTCCGCGACGGGCTGGCCGTCGGCGACGATGCGGGCGGGTACACGCTCCCGGTCGGCTGAGGACTACGCCGAAGCGGTGTCGTCCTCGTCGTCGTCGTGCTTGTACGGGTCGGCGTCTCCGGCGTACTGCGCTCCGGCCGAGGCGGCACGGACCTGGGCGTCGCGCACCTGCGCCTGCGCGAGCAGGTCCTCCATGTGCGCCGAGGTCTCCGGGAGTGCGTCGGCGATGAACTCGAGCGACGGGGTGAGCCGCGCCGTGATGTTCTTGCCGACCTCGCTGCGGAGCATGCCGGTCGCTGCCTTGAGCGCCGCTGCCGAGTCGGCGCGCTCCTCGTCGGAGCCGTACACGGTGTAGAACACGGACGCGTGCTGCAGATCGCCCGTGACACGGACGTCGGTGATGGTCACGAAGCCGAGTCGCGGGTCGCGGAGGCCCTTGTCGAGCCGCCGTGCGACGACCTCCTTGATGCGGTCCGCCATCTTGCGGGCGCGCTGCGGATCAGCCATGGGTGCCTCCTGGGGCAGGGAATCTTCTGGTGGAACGGGTGGACCCCGCCGCTCCCTGGGGAACGGCGGGGTCCAGGATAGCCAGGCGACTAGTCGCGCGGCTTCTCGACGAGCTCGGTCGTCTCGATCTCGTCACCGATCTGGATGTCGTTGTACTTGCCCAGACCGATACCGGCCTCGAAGTCCGTGCGGACCTCGGTGACGTCGTCCTTGAAGCGACGCAGGGACTCGATCGCCAGACCGTCGGCGATGACGACACCCTCGCGGATGACGCGCGCCTTGGCGTTGCGGGTGATCGTGCCGGAGCGGACGATGACACCGGCGATGTTGCCGAACTTGGAGGAACGGAACACCTCGCGGATCTCCGCGACGCCCGACTGGACCTCTTCGTACTCGGGCTTGAGCATGCCCTTGAGGGACTGCTCGATGTCCTCGAGTGCGTTGTAGATGACCGAGTAGAAGCGCACGTCGATGCCTTCGCGGGCCGCACGCTCGCGGGCCTTGACGTCCGGACGGACGTTGAAGCCGACGACGATCGCGTTGTCGATCGTGGCGAGGTCGATGTCCGACTCCGTGATCGCACCCACACCGCGGTGCAGGATGCGCAGCTGGACGCTGTCGTCCACCTCGATGTCGAGGAGCGACTGCTCGAGTGCCTCGACGGCACCGGAGACGTCACCCTTGATGATGAGGTTGAGCGAGTCGACCTTGCCCTCTTCGAGTGCGCGGGTGAAGTCCTCGAGCGAGATGCGCTTGCGGGCCTTGGCCAGCTGGGCGTTGCGCTCGGCGGCCTCACGCTTCTCGGCGATCTGACGAGCCGTGCGGTCCTCTTCGGTGACGAGGAACGTGTCACCGGCGCGCGGCACCGACGACAGACCCTGCACCTGGACCGGACGCGACGGGGTCGCTGCCTGGACGGCGACACCGTTCTCGTCCGTCATCGCACGGACGCGACCGTAGGCCGTGCCCGCGACGATGGCGTCACCGACGTGGAGCGTGCCGGACTGGATGAGCACGGTCGCCACCGAACCACGACCCTTGTCGAGTCGGGCTTCGATCGCCACACCGCGGGCGTCCTTGTCGGGGTTCGCACGCAGGTCGAGACCGGCGTCCGCCGTGAGCAGCACCGCGTCCAGGAGGTCCTGGATGCCGATGTTCTGACGGGCCGACACGTCGACGAACATGACGTCGCCGCCGTACTCCTCGGCCACCAGGTTGTACTCGGTGAGCTGCTGGCGGACCTTGGCCGGGTTCGCGCCTTCCTTGTCGATCTTGTTCACCGCGACCACGATCGGCACACCGGCCGACTGGGCGTGGTTCAGCGCCTCGATCGTCTGGGGCATGATGCCGTCGTCCGCCGCGACCACGAGGATCGCGATGTCGGTCACCTGCGCACCACGGGCACGCATGGCGGTGAACGCCTCGTGACCCGGGGTGTCGATGAAGGTGATCGGACGCTCGACGCCCTCGTGCTCGGTGACGATCTGGTACGCACCGATGTGCTGGGTGATGCCACCAGCCTCGCCCTCGACGACCTTCGAGTTGCGGATCGCGTCGAGGAGGCGGGTCTTGCCGTGGTCGACGTGACCCATGACGGTGACCACCGGGGGCCGCTGCTGCAGCACCGAGTCGTCCTCGTCCTCGAGTTCGCCTTCGAGGTCGATGTCGAAGCCCTCGAGGAGCTCCTTGTCCTCGTCCTCCGGCGAGACGATCTGGATCTTGTAGCCCAGCTCCTCGCCGAGGACCTCGAACGTGGCCTCGTCCAGGGACTCCGTGGCGGTCGCCATCTCACCGAGGTGGAACAGCACCGTCACGAGGTTGCCGGGGCTCGCGTCGATCTTGTCCGCGAAGTCCGAGATGCTCGCACCGCGACGCAGACGGATGACCGTGTTGCCGTCGCCGCGCGGGACCTGCACGCCGCCGAGCGACGGCGCCTGCCGCATCTCGTACTCGGCGCGCTTCGTCCGCTTCGACTTGCGGGCACGGCTCTTGCCGCCACCGCGACCGAACGCACCGGCGGTCCCACCACCGGGTCCACGGCCACGACCACCGCCACCGGCGGGACGCGGACCGCTGAACGCGGGACGGGGGAACCCGCCACCAGCGCCACCGGCACCACCCGGACGACCACCGGGGCCGCCACGACCGCCGCCACCCTGGCCCGGGCGCTGCCCGAAGCCGTTGGGACGGTTGGACTGACCGGGGCCACCGGGACGGGGAGCACCCGGACGCGGGACGCCCGGACGCGGCGGAGCCGGACGCGGGATGCCGTTGCCGCCACCCTGACCGGCCGGGGGACGCTGCCCCATGCCCTGGTTCTGCGAGTACGGGTTGTTGCCGGGGCGCGGCGGGCGGGAGCCCATGCCCTGGCTCGACGCGTAGGGGTTGTTGCCCGGACGGGCGCCCGGCTTCGGGCCACCCGGCTTCGGGCCGGCAGCAGCGGCGGGCTTCGGCGAACCGGAACCGGGCGCCTCGCCACCCTTGTCGGCGGAACCGTCGGTGGTCGCTGCCTTCTCGGCTGCGGCTGCCTTCCGCGCTGCCTCCGCCTCGGCCTGACGCTGCGCGACCGACTTCGGCGCGGCCGGGGTCGGCGCGTCGGAGGCGGGCTGCTCAGCGGCGGGTGCCTGCGGGGCAGGGGTCGGCGTCGCCGGACCCGGCTTCGCGCCGGGCTTCGGCGCGGCGGAGC